>CAZTFC010000169.1:0-2508 GCA_964612075.1 uncultured bacterium | reverse complement strand
ACGCGGGCCTCCGGGCGGGGGTGAATCCGGCGTCCCGGATCGTGGCGACGATCTCCTCCTCCGTCATCCGGAAGGACACGCCGGCGGAGGCCACCACGTTCTCCTCCATCATCGTGGAGCCGAAGTCGTCCGCGCCGAAGAACAGCCCCACCTGCGCCACCTTCGCCCCCATGGTCACCCAGGACACCTGCACGGTCGGGATGTCCGGCAGCAGGATGCGCGACAGCGCCAGCACCTTGAGGTAGCCGACCGCGTTGCCGAACCCCGCCCGCGACCCCTCCTCGAACTCCGGCGCCTCCCGCAGCTCCGTGTTCGCCGGCTGGAACGTCCACGGGATGAAGTTGGTGAAGCCGCCCGTCTCGTCCTGGAGCGCGCGGACCCGGAGCAGGTGCGCGACGATCGCCTCGGGCGACTCCACGCTCCCGAACATCATCGTCGCCGTGGTGCGCAGCCCCTGCCGGTGCGCCTCCCGCATCACCGCGGCCCACCGCTCCCAGCCGATCTTCTTCGGGCTGATCCGCCGGCGGACCTCGTCGTCGAGGATCTCCGCCCCGCCCCCCGGTATCGAGTCGAGCCCGGCGTCCCGGAGCGCCGAGATGACGGAGGAGACCGTCATCCCCGACTGCTCCGCGAAATGGCAGATCTCGGGAGGCGAGAAGCCGTGGAGGCTTATGGGGTGACGCTTCACGGCGCGGACCAGCCGGACCGCGTCGTCGATCCCCCAGTCGGGGTGCAGCCCCCCCTGCAGCAGCACGCGGACGCCGCCCGCCGCGATCGTCTCCCCGATCTTGGCCGAGAGCTCCTCCTCGGAGAGGACGTAGGCGCCGGGCGCGCCCTTCTCCCGGAAGAACGCGCAGAAGGAGCAGCCGCAGGCGCAGATGTTCGTATAGTTGATGTTCCGGTCGACGATGTAGGTGACCACCCCGTCGGGGTGCAGGCGCCTCCGGACCGCGTCGGCCGCGCGCCCGAGGGCGAACAGCGGCGCCTCCCGGAGAAGGCGCGCCCCTTCGGCGACGGTCGGCGCGCGCCGGCCGCACTCCCCGATCAGCTCCTCCGCTTCCCGGCTCACGAGGCGGCGCCCCCCCCGGGCCACTCCCGGACGACGTTGTAGAGCGTGTCGCGCTCCACGGGGACCCTCCCCGCCTGCCGGATCATCGCCACCAGGTCGGCGACCGTCATCTCCTGGCCCGTAGGCGCCCCCGCCGCGTGCGAAATCTTCTCCTCCACCACCGTGCCGTCGATGTCGTCCACGCCGAAATGGAGGGAGACCTGCGCCAGCTTCGGGCCGATGTTGATCCAGAACGCCTTGACGTGGCGGAAGTTGTCGAGGTAGAGGCGCCCGACGGCCAAAGCCAGCAGGTCGTCCACCCCGGTGGTGGCCGCCTTCTCGATGTCCGTGTTCGCCGGGTGGAACGCCAGCGGGATGAACGACTGGAAGCCGCCCGTGCGGTCCTGCAGCTCCCGGAGGCGCCGCATGTGGTCCACGCGCGACTCGAGCGTCTCCAGGTGGCCGTAGAGCATGGTCGCGTTGCTTTTCAGCCCCGCCGCGTGGGCCGCCTCCATCACCTCGAGCCACCGGTCCCCGGAGATCTTCTCCGGGCAGATCTCGTTGCGGACCTCGGGGCAGAAGATCTCCGCGCCGCCGCCGGGAAGGCTGCCGAGCCCCGCTCTTTTCAGCCGCGACAAAACCTCGGGAAGGGGCAGGCCGGAGATCTGAGCGAAGTAGTCGATCTCGACGGCGGTGAACGCCTGGATGTGCATGGAGGGATGGCGCTCCCTCAAGGCCCGCAGCATCCCGAGGTAGAAGTCGAACGGCAGGTCCGGGTGCAGGCCCCCCACGATGTGGATCTCCGTCGCCCTCTGCTCCTGCGCCTCCTGCGCCCGGCGGAGGATCTCCTCCATCGTCATCGTGTAGGCGAGCGGCTCCTCTTTGCTCTTGCTGAAGGCGCAGAACCGGCACCGGTTCACGCAGATGTTCGTCGGGTTGATGTGGCGGTTGACGATGAAATGGACGCGGTCCCCGTTCAACCTGCGGTTCGCGAGCTGCGCCATCTCCCCGACGGCGAGCAGGTCGCGCGACCGGTACAGGGCGAGGGCGTCCCCCTCGGACAGGCGCTCCCCCGCCTCCACTTTCCCGCGTATCTCAATCAGGTCCGTCTTCATGGCTTTCGCTTTTCCTCATCTGCTCCAGGATCCGGACCCCCGCGCCCGCCTCCTTGGGGTAGAGCGGCAGGAAGATGGAGAAGGTTACGCCTTTCCCTTCCCGGTTGTCCAGGTGGATCGTCCCGCCGTGCCGCTCGACGATCGCGTGGACGATGGTGAGGCCCAGCCCCGTCCCCTTCGCCTTGGTGGTGAAGAAGGGGTTGAAGATGTTGTGCACGACGTCGTGGGGAATCCCGCCGCCCGTGTCGCTCACCTGGATGGTCACGCCCTCCTTCTCCGGGAGGGCCGCCGGGCGCGTCGTGATCGCCAGGGTTCCGCCGCCGTCCATCGCCTGGATGGCGTTGT
>CAZTFC010000168.1:0-2512 GCA_964612075.1 uncultured bacterium | reverse complement strand
GACGCCTCGATCAACCCGGGGAACTCCGGCGGCCCGCTGCTGAACTCGCGCGGGGAGGTGGTCGGGATCAACACGGCCATGGTGAGCTCCGGCCAGGGGATCGGCTTCGCGATCCCCATCAACACGGTCAAGGCGGTGGAGCAGGAGCTCGCCGCCCACGGCTCCGTGCGCCGCGGATGGCTCGGCGTGTCGATCCAGCCGCTCACCCCCGACCTGGCGGAGGCGTTCGGGGCGAAGGGGGAGAAGGGGATTCTCGTGAACCGCATCATCCCCGGGAGCCCGGCGGCGAAGGCGGGAGTGCGGATGGGCGACATCCTGATCGCCTGGGGGAAGGCGCGGATCACCGGCGTCAAGGAGTTCCGGCGGCAGGTCGCCGGGACCGCCCCCGGCGAGGCGGTGCCCGTCGAGGCCCTCCGGGACGGGAGGCGCTTCCTGGTCGCCGTGAAGGTGGCGGAGGCCGAAGGAAAGTCGCAGGTTCGGCGCCCGCCCCGCCGCGAGCCCGCGGACCCGCTCGGGATGGCGGTCAGCGTCGTGCACCCGCGGATCCTGCGGGAGCTCGAGCTGCGCGGCGGGGTCGAGGTGACGTTCGTCGACGCCGCGAGCCCGGCGTGGGACGCGGGCGTCCGCGAGGGGGACATCCTGCTCGTCGTGAACCGGGAGACGGTGAACGACGTCGACGCGTACCGGAAGGCCGTCTCGCGCCTTCCCCGCGGGACGGCCGTGTCCGCTTTGGTGTCGAGGGAAGGGGAGCTGCTTTTCGTGGCGCTGAGGAGCAAATGAGAGGGAGGAGGGGGCGATGGCCGTCGTGACGGACATGGACGTGGCGCGCCGGATCGCGCGGGCGGTGGTCTCGGACATCGCGCTGTACAACGTGAAGAAGGTCGAGGAGGGGATCCGGAACGACTCGCTGTTCGATCTCCTGAAGAACGAGATCGACGAGGGGCGCAGCTACTACCTGAGCCGGATCGACCCCGAGATCGCGGAGAGCACCAACTTCTTCAACCAGGCGCTGGTGGACGTCCTCGTGAAGCCCACCGGCCGGATACCCTCCAAGGCCTGGTAGAGGTGCCCGGTCCCGAGTCCGGGGCGATCCGCCTCGCCGTCCCCCCGGACCGCGCGGGAGAGCGACTCGACCGGTATCTCCCGTCCGCGCTCCCCGGCCTCTCGCGCGCCGGGGCCCAGCGCCTGATCGCGGACGGGAACGTGCTCCTCGCGGGGGCCGTCCCGAGGCCTTCCCACCGCCTGGCCGGCGGCGAGCTCCTCGACGTCACGATCCCGCCCCCGGTCCCGCTCGACCTCGCCCCCGAGGAGCTCCCGCTCGCGATCCTCCACGAGGACGCGCACCTGCTGGTCGTGGAAAAGCCGGCGGGGATGGTGGTCCACCCCGCGCCGGGGCACTCCGGGGGGACCCTCGTGAACGCCCTCCTCTCCCGCGCGGACACGCTGTCCGGCATCGGCGGCGTCTCGCGCCCCGGCATCGTCCACCGCCTCGACCGGGACACGTCGGGGATCCTCGCGGTCGCCAAGACCGACGCCGCCCACGGCGGCCTGTCCGCCCAGCTTTCCGCCCACGCGATGGAGCGCAGATACCACGGAATCGTCTTCGGGTCGCCTCCCGCGGACGAGGGGATCGTGAGCACCCGGATCGGGAGGCACCCGGTCCACCGGAAAAAGATGGCGGTGCTCCCCTCGGGGGGGCGGCTCGCCGTGACCCGGTACCGCCGCCTGGCGTCCTTCGGGCCGTTCTCCCTCCTCGAGTTCCGCCTCGAGACCGGCCGCACCCACCAGGTGCGCGTCCACTGCGCCCACCTGCGGTGCCCGATCGTGGGCGACGACGTCTACGGCAGGCCGCGGAAGATCGTCCTCGGGAAAGGGGAGCGGGCGCGCACCGTGACGGTGTCCCGCTTCTTCCTCCATGCGTTCCGGCTCGGCTTCACGCACCCCGTGACCGGAGAGCGTCTCGAGTTCAGCGTGCCCGACCCGCCCGAGTTCTCCGCGTTCCGCGCCGCGGTCGAGGCCGCGTATGCGTAGCCGCGAGGGGCTCCCACTTCGCACGGTCCATCCCTTGCGACGCGCACGGAAAGAAGTCTCCTGTTCCGCGACAGGGGTCCCTCGGAGCTACGGCTCGTCGACCGTCCATGGCCTCCTCGCCTGCGCTGTTTCTCCCTCCGCCGTCCCTGGCTCCCGGTTCGAAACAGACGCCGCTCCTCACGACCCCTGCCGCTCCACGGGAGACTTCTTGACCGGACGGACGCAAGGGTGTCGATCGCGCGCTGGAAGCCCCTCGTCCCACCGTACCTCCCGGGGACAACGGCAATCTCACACGTTCGGGAAAGCGTTCTACGCCTCAAATCGCGGCACCACGGCGCTCCGTGATCCGCGGCCCTTGCGCCCCACATTCGCCCAGGCAGTTGAGAATCATGTTTCCTGATTCCCGTGGGCGCTTTCCCCAGAAAGTGAGGTCTCAATGGAGTGAACCCCGTCAAGTAGACAGGTGCGCCACCTGGAATTG
>CAZTFC010000167.1:0-2512 GCA_964612075.1 uncultured bacterium | reverse complement strand
AGGTGGTCCTTCCACAGGGCGTCCACGGTGGAAAGGAGGAACATCTTCTCGAAGTAGCGCATGACCTCCGCGCCGTACTCCTCCTCCTTCCGCTTGTAGAACGCCTCGGCGCCCTCCCGCACCCGGTCGGAGAGCGCCTGGGGGGTGAGCCCCGCCCGCTCCCCCTCCGGGATCTCGAGGCGGAACCCGAATTGCGCGGCGACGGCGGTGGCCAGCCCCTCGTAGTCCCAGTCCTCCGGGTGCGTCTTCTCGTCGGCGAACGTCGCGACGATCCCCTCCGCGACCTCCTCCGTGAACTCCATCGCCATCTCGCGAAGGTCGTCGCTGCCGAGCACCTCGCGGCGCATCTCGTAGATCACCTTGCGCTGCTTGTTCATGACGTCGTCGTACTCGAGGAGGTGCTTGCGGATGTCGAAGTTGTGCGCCTCGACCTTCTTCTGCGCGTTCTCGACCGCCTTGTTGATGAGGGGGTGCTCGATCGGCTCCCCCTCCTCCATCCCCAGCTTCTCCATGATCGGCGCGATCCGGTCGGAGCCGAAGATGCGCAGCAGGTCGTCCTCGAGCGACAGGTAGAACCGCGAGGAGCCGGGGTCGCCCTGCCGCCCCGCGCGTCCGCGGAGCTGGTTGTCGACGCGCCGCGACTCGTGCCGCTCCGTGCCGATGATGTGGAGCCCGCCCTTGTCCACCACGCCTTCCCCGAGCTTGATGTCGACGCCGCGGCCGGCCATGTTGGTGGCGATGGTCACCTTCCCGGCCTGCCCCGCCTCCGCGATGATCTGCGCCTCTTTTTCGTGGTGCTTGGCGTTGAGCACGTTGTGCGGGATGCCGTGGCGCGTGAGCAGCCCGGAAACCCGCTCGGACTTCTCGATGGAGACGGTGCCCACCAGGACCGGGCGCCCTTCCTCATGCAGCGCCTTCACCTCCTCGAACACCGCGTGGAACTTCTCCTTCTCCGTGCGGTAGATCTGGTCGGAGGTGTCTTCCCGGATCATCGGCTGGTTCGTCGGGATGATGGTGACGCCCAGGTTGTAGATCTGCTGGAACTCCGCCGCCTCCGTGTCGGCCGTGCCGGTCATGCCGGCCAGCTTTTCGAACATGCGGAAGTAGTTCTGGAAGGTGATGGTCGCCAGCGTCTGGTTCTCGTTCTCGATCTTGACCCCTTCCTTGGCCTCCACCGCCTGGTGGAGCCCGTCGGACCAGCGCCGGCCGGGCATCAGCCGCCCCGTGAACTCGTCGACGATGACGACCTCGCCGTCCTTGACCATGTAGTCGACGTCCCGGTGGAAGAGCACGTGGGCCTTCAGCGCCTGGTTGACGTGGTGCAGCACCTCGATGTTGCGCGGGTCGTACAGGTTGTCCACGGTGAGGAGCCGCTCGAGCTTCGGGATCCCCGACTCCTCGGTCAGCAACACCTGGCGGGCCTTCTCGTCGACCTTGTAGTCGGAGTCCTTCTTCAGGTAGGGGATGACCGAGTTGACCCGCGCGTAGAGGTCGGTCGATTCCTCCGCGGGGCCGGAGATGATGAGCGGGGTCCGGGCCTCGTCGATCAGGATCGAGTCGACCTCGTCGACGATCGCGTAGTGGAGCTCCCGCTGGACCATGTCCTCGAGGCGGAACTTCATGTTGTCCCGCAGGTAGTCGAAACCGAACTCGTTGTTCGTGCCGTAGGTGACGTCCGCGCGGTAGGACGCCTGCCGCTCCGCGTCGTCCATCCCGTGGACGATGACGCCCACCGACAGCCCGAGGAACCGGTAGAGCTGCCCCATCCAGTCGGCGTCGCGCTTCGCCAGGTAGTCGTTCACCGTGATGAGGTGGACGCCGCGGCCGGTCAGGGCGTTGAGGACGATGGGCAGCGTCGCGACGAGCGTCTTCCCCTCGCCGGTGCGCATCTCGGCGATCCTGCCCTCGTGGAGGACGACCCCGCCGACGAGCTGGACGTCGAAGTGCCGCATGTTGAGGGCGCGCTTCCCCGCCTCCCGGACGACGGCGAACACCTCGGGCAGGAGGTCGTCGAGCGGCTCGCCGTTGGCGGCCCGTTCCCTGAATTCCGCGATCTTCGCCGCGAGCCGGTCGTCGGGAAGGGTAAGGAGCGGCGCCTCGAGCGAGTTGACCTTGTCCACGATCGGGCGGATCCGGGCGAGCGTCCGCTCGTTCTGGGTGCCGAACATTTTCTTAAGGAAATCCATTATCATCTGGCGGGGTTCCCCCGAGTTCGTCTCTGTCTCGATCCAATATCATACGCCGGAAAAAAAACGCCCCGACGGGGATTTCCCCCCGGGGCTTCGGCCCGTCTTCGCCGGTTTCGGCCGTTAATTCAGGAAACGGGCCGGGTTGACCCGCAGCCCGTCGACGCAGACCTCGTAATGGAGGTGCGGCCCGGTGACGCGGCCGGTCGCCCCCACCTTCCCCAGCACCTCGCCGCGCTCCACGAAATCTCCCTCCTCGACCTTCCGTTCGGAGAGGTGGGCGTAGACCGTCCGGTACCCCGCGCCGTGGTCCACCACGACCACGT
>CAZTFC010000166.1:0-2513 GCA_964612075.1 uncultured bacterium | reverse complement strand
AACCGGGACGTAGATGAGAAGTCCAAAATCCTGGAAGTCTGACCGCCTGATATGCGGGACTTCTCATCTACGTCCCGGTTCTGCGGTCCCCATCTCTGTCCCCGTTTTGTCGGAGAACTCATCTACGTCCCGGTTCTGTGGTTTTAGACCCAGATCCTCCACCATCCGCAGGTCCTCCTCCGCCGGGCGGCCCGCCGTCGTGAGGTAGTTGCCCGCCATCGCGCCGCTCGCGCCGGCGGCGAACATCAGCGGCTGGAGGGAGCGCAGGTTCACCTCGCGGCCGCCGCAGACGAGGAGCTCCTTCGCCGGGTTCGTCAGCCGCAGCATGGCGAGGATCCGCAGGCAGCCGATCGGGGTCAGCTCGCGCCGCCCCTCCACCGGCGTGCCCGGGATGGGATTGAGGAAATTGGCGGGGATCGAGTCCACGTCGAGCTCCCGAAGCGTCAGGGCCAGCTCCACGCGGTCCTCCGGCGACTCGCCCAGGCCGAAGACCCCCCCGCAGCAGACCCGCGCGCCGGCCGCCTTGGCGATCCGGATCGTCGCGACGTCGTCGTCGTAGTCGTGGGTGGTGCAGACGTTCGGGAAGAAGGAGCGGGAAGTCTCCAGGTTGTGGTGAACCCGGCGCAGGCCGCGGGAGACCAGGTACTGCGCGTCCGCGGCGGAAAGCGTGCCGATGCTCGCGCACGTTTCCATCCCCAGCTCCTTCCCGATCCGCTCCACCGCGTCCCCGACGCGGACCAGCTCCTCCCGGCTCCGCAGCGTCAACCCGGACGTGACGATCGAGAACGACCGGGCGCCCCATCCCTTCGCTTCCACCGCCGCGCGGAAGATGTCCTCTCCCGAAAGGAGCGGGTAGGTCGGGATCTCCGCCGTTGACCGGCTCGACTGGGAACAGAAGGAGCAGTCCTCCGGGCAGGCGCCCGACTTCGCGTTGAGGATGGAGCAGAGCCGGACGGAGTCGCCGTGGAACCGCCGGCGCACGGCGTCGGTCACGTCGAGCAGCCGCCAGAGCGCCTCGTCGGGCAGCGACAGGACCGCCAGGGCGTCGGCCGCCCCGATCCCCTTCCCCGACATCGCCTGCGCGCGGACCTTCTCGAAGAACGCTTCCATGGCGGGCCCCTTTCAGCGGTACTTCACGGAGAGGAACGGGCGGCGGATCCCTTTTAGGAACCGCCCCGCGGGGCGCCCCAGGAGGAGGACGATCCTCGGGGTGTGCCCCTCTGGGACTCCGTGCTTGCTTTTGAGGTCCTTCCTCCGGTCGAGCACCGGCGGCAGGCAGCCGATCATGCAGGTCCCCAGCCCCAGGGATTCCGCCGCGAGCATCGCGTACGTGCAGGCGATGTAGGCGTCCGCCCCGTCCGAATAGGGCGAGGAGTGGAACAGCAGGGCGGCCGGCGCGTCGTACAGGACGTAGTCGATCCCCCGCTTCCTCCCGTCGACCAGCGCCCTCCCCAGCGGCAGGATGAAGCTCTCCAAGGACTCCCGGGCGGTTTTCTTCATCATCTTCCGCCAGACCCGCCCCGCCGGGCCCTCGAGGAACTTGAGGAGCTTCCCGTAGGCGTCGGCGGTGTCCGTCGCCAGCGCGCGCACCTTCTCCTGCCCGTGGAAGACGAGGATCCCGACCTCCCACGGAGGGACGCCCATCGGGGCCGTCGCGGCGGCGCGGATCACCTTGTCGATCGTCTCGCGCGGCACGTGCTCCTTGCGGAACCGGCGGACGCTCCGCCTCGCGAGGAAGAGCGCCTCCAGCCGCTCGAAGTCCGCGCGCAGCTCTTCCGGCGGCAGGTCGACCAGGTCGGCCGGAGAGATCTTCCGCCCGGTCACCTTGATGCTCCCCATCGGGCAGACCATCATGCACTGGCCGCACGCGATGCAGTCGAACGGCGCGTCGTGGTCGACCCGGATCTCCCGGTCGCATTTGACGAGCACCCCGCCCACGCAGACCGCGGCGCATTCCCCGCAGACCGTGCAGGTCGAACGGTTGATGACGGGTTTTCCCGCCGCGTTCCCGGAGCTGCCGATGACGCCCATCCCGCACCCCCGGGGCGCCCATGGACGATGGGCGGCCCCCGATCCATCAGTATACCCCGCGGCCCGGCGCCCCTCCGAATCCCGCGGCGGATCGCCCGGGAATTCCTTGTACAATGGAGCCATGGAATACCCCGTGCGCCTGTTGGTGTTCGACCTCGACGGGACCCTGGTCGACTCGAAGGAGGACCTGTCCGTGGCCGTCAACGTGGCGATCGGGTCGCTCGGAATCCCCCCGCTGCCGCACGAATCGATCTACGGCTTTATCGGGGACGGTGCGGCGACCCTCGTCCGGAAGTCGCTGCCGCCGGACCGGCCGGACCTGCTGCCGGACGCGCTGGAGCGGTTCCTCTCCTACTACGGGAGGCACCTGCTGGACACCACCCGGGCCTATCCCGGGGTCGCCGATTCCTTGAGGAAATGGTCCGGAACGTACAAGATGGCCGTCCTGACGAACAAGCCGCTGGCGATGACGGAGGCGGTCC
>CAZTFC010000165.1:0-2534 GCA_964612075.1 uncultured bacterium | reverse complement strand
CCGACCGCCTACCGGACCTTCGTGAAGGAGTACCTCGGGAAATACAAGGTCCCGAACCTGCGCCACTGCGTGGGGGCCGGCGAGCCGCTGAACCCCGAGGTCATCAAGACGTGGAAGGACGCCTTCGGGCTCACCATCCACGACGGGTACGGGCAGACCGAGACGATCAACCTGGTGGCGAACTTCGCGGGCATGCCCGTCAAGCCCGGCTCGATGGGTCTTCCCGTGCCGGGGCACGACGTGGCGGTCATCGACGAGGCCGGGAACGAGGAAGCGCCCGGCGAGGTCGGCGAGATCGCGCTGAAGAACCGCCCTCCCTCGATGTTCATGGGGTACTGGAAGGACGAGAAGCTTTCGAAGGAATGCTTCCGGGGAGACTGGTACCTCACCGGCGACCGGGCGTACCGGGACCACGACGGTTACTTCTTCTTCGTGGGGCGCGGCGACGACGTCATCATCTCCTCCGGCTACCGCATCGGCCCGTTCGAGGTGGAGAGCGCCCTGATCGAGCACCCGTCGGTGGCGGAGTCCGCGGTGGTCTCCTCCCCCGACCCGATCCGCGGCGAGATCGTGAAGGCCTACGTCGTACTGCGCCCCGGCATCCCGCCGACCGAGGCGCTGAAAAAAGAGCTCCAGGCGCACGTGAAGAACGTGACGGCGCCCTACAAGTACCCGCGGGACATCGCTTTCGTCACGGACCTCCCGAAAACCACCTCCGGGAAGATCCGCCGGGTGGAGCTGCGGGCGCGCGAGTGGAAGAAGAACCCGGGGTGATCCGCGGCGTCATCTTCGACTTCGGGAACGTCATCTGCTCCTTCGACGTCGGAAGGTTCCTCGCGCGCGTGGGCAGCAGGTCGGGGCTGCCGGCCGAAACGGTCCGGGAGAAGGTCTACGGGTCGGGGCTCCATTCCCGGTACGAGCGCGGCGCCGTCACCTCGTCCGAGTTCCACCGGCTGGTGGAGGAGATGACGGGGGCCGGCATGCCGGCCGAGGAGTTCGCGCGGGGGTTCACCGACATCTTCACCCCGATCGAGAGCACCCGGGCGCTCATCCGCGGCCTCAAGGGGAAGTACCGCCTCGGGCTGCTCTCCAACACGAACGAGATCCATTTCCGGCGGTTCATCCGGAACGAGCCGGTCTTCCCGCTGTTCGACACCGTCACCCTTTCGTACGAGGTCGGCGCGCTGAAGCCCGAACCGGAGATCTACCTGGACGCGCTGGAGAAGCTCTCCCTGCCGCCGGGGGAGTGCGTCTACATCGACGACGTCGAGGAGTACGCGGAAGGGGCGAAGGCGGTCGGCATCCGGGGGATCCGGTTCACCGGCGGGGAGCGGCTCCTCGCGGACCTCGCGGGGCTGGGGGTCTTCCCGGGCTAGTCCGAATCCGGCTCCGCCCCGGCGTCCGGCTCCGGGGCGCGGCGCGTCGCCCGGTCGACGATCGCCGGCGGCTTGAAGCCGTCGCGGTCGGGAGTCACCCGGAGGTCCTTGAGCCTGCGCGCCCCCGGGAGGACGCGCGACTCGTACGATCCCGCCGCGTCGTTGTACGCCGAGACCGCCTTGTCGAGCCCGTCCCGGATGCGGGCGAAGTGCTCCGTGAACTTCCCGAGCCGGTCGTAGATCTCCTTCCCCAGCCGGCTGATCTCCTGCGCGTTCTCCGCGATCTCCTCCTGGCGCCAGCCGTAGGCGACGGCCTTGAGGAGGGCGATGAGCGTCGTGGGGGTGGCGAGGATGACCCGCATGCCGGCGCCGTGCTCGATCAGCCCCGGGTCCTGCTCCAATGCCGCGCTGAAGAACGTCTCCCCGGGAAGGAACAGGACCGCGAACTCGGGCGCGGGGGCAAACTGCTCCCAGTACCCCTTCGACGCCAGCTGCGCGAGGTGGGCCCGCACCTGCCGGGCGTGGTCTTTCAGCCTCGCCGCCCGGACCGCGTCGTCCTGCGCCTCGACCGCCTCGAGGTACGCCGACAGCGGGGCCTTCGCGTCCACCACGATGTTCCGTCCGTTGGGGAGCCGGACGACCATGTCGGGCCGAAGGCGCCCCTCCTCCGTCGTGTGGCTCTCCTGCTCCACGAAGTCGCAGTGGGCCAGCATCCCCGCGATCTCGACGACGCGCTTGAGCTGGACCTCCCCCCACCGGCCGCGGACCACGGGCGACCGCAGCGCCTTCACGAGGTTCGAGGTCTCCTCCCGCAGGCGCCCCTGCGTGTCGGACAGCGAGCGGAGCTGCTCCGCCAGGGCCGCCTCGGCCGCGGACCGGGCCTTGTCGAGCTCCGCGATCCTCGAGTCGACCTTCCGCAGCGACTCGCCCATCGGGGCGAGCAGGGCGTCGATCGCCTGCCGCCGCATCTCGAGGTCGCCCCTGGCGCCCTCCTGGTATTTCTCGAGCGTCGCCTTCGCCAGCTCGAGGAACGACCGGTTGTTGCCGCGCAGCGCCTCGGCGGAGAGCGCCTGGAAGGCCTCTTTCAGCTGCTCCCGCGACGCGGACAGCAGGGCGAGCTTCTCCTCCATGAGCCGCTCCTGCCCCCGGAGCCGCTCC
>CAZTFC010000164.1:0-2586 GCA_964612075.1 uncultured bacterium | reverse complement strand
GCGGTCGACTCGCCGTAGAGGTTCCCGCCGAGCTTCACGAGCTCGGTGGGGGCGTTGAACTTGGCCAGGGCGATCTGCCCGATGAGGCGCGTCTGCCCGTTGGTGAAGATGCCGGTCATCTCGCCCTTGTCGGAGATGGTGAGGCTCTCGAGGGCGCCGGAGGCGTAGCCGTCCTGGACGATGTTCAGCACCGCGAACTCGGAGGAGTACTGCATCGACGCGGCGTGGTCGAACGCGATGGCCTGGTTCTGCGTCACGCCGCCGCCCCAGTCGAACTGGGGAGAGGCGCCGCCGGTGACGGTGTTCAGGGAGCCGTCCGTGTTGAAGGTCAGCGTGGTGACCACCGAGGCGGGGGTCGCGGCGCCGTCGTTCCCCTCGATCAGCTCGCCGGCGTTGGCCGGGTCGTCGTACACGTAATGGACCTGCCAGGTGTTGGCCGCGGTCTTGGCGTAATAGAGGGTGACCTGGTGGGCGCCGCCCTGCGAGTCGTACATGGTGAGCGTCGTGGACGAGTTGTAGTTCGCCGGGTCGTTCGCCGTGCCGTTCCCGTCCCCGTCGAGCGTGAAGGCGGAGGTCTGGGCGGTTTCGGTGCTGTCGAGGTTCACGGAGACCACCGCGTCGCCGGTCATGTTGGCCGGGGTCTGCGTGGCGATGAGCTGGAGGTCGCCGATCGTGCCGGTGAGGTTGCCCCCCGCGTCCGCGACGTACCCCTGGAGCCGCAGGTTGGTGGCGTTCACGATGTAGCCGTCCTGGTCGATGGAGAAGTTGCCGGCGCGGGTGTAATAGGTCGCGCCGTTGTCGCTGACGACGAAGAAGCCGTCGCCGTCGATCGCCATGTCGAGGGAGTTCTCGGAGGTCTGGAGCGACCCCTGCGTGAAGAGGGGGGAGACCTCCTGGACGTAGACGCCGCGGCCGACCTGCGCGGAGCCCGCCACGCCCGTGATCGAGGCGCTGAGGACGTCGCCGAAGGCCACCGTCGACTTCTTGTAGCCGACCGTGTTCATGTTCGCGATGTTGTCCGCGATGACCGAGAGGTTGGTGCCGTTGGCGTTCATCCCGCTGATGGCGGTCTGCATCGAAGTGAGCATGTTCTTTCCTCCTTTATATTGCTGCCGGTTACTTGATTGCGGTCACGTCGCCCACGGCCACCTTCGTGGCTCCGTCGACGAGGAAGTAGGTCCCGTCCGATTCGTAGGACACGCCGGTCACCGTCCCGTAGAGCGTCGTGGCGGCGCCGTTGGACGTCCCCTCGTACCCGACCTGCTTCCCGATCAGGTTGGCGAGGTAGGCGTTCTGCAGGGAGTTCTGCGACGCGGCCAGCGTCCCGATCCCGTCGTTGATGGCCGTGAGCTGCTCGAGGGAGCTGAACTGGGCGAGCTGGGCCGTGAAATTGGTGCTGTCCATCGGGCTCAGCGGGTCCTGGTGCTGCAGCTGCGTCACCAGGAGCATCAGGAACTGGTTCTGGAGGTCGCTCGCGGACGACGAGGCGACCGACGAGGTCGTCTTGTTCGCCGAGGCGTCGGTGGCGCCGCTCACACCGGATATGGACATGTCTGCTCCTTCCTTATACGAGGATGTCGACCAGCCCCGACCGCCCCGCGGCGGACCGGACGGCCCCGGGTGCGTCGGCGCCGGAAGACCCGCTTCCCGGCCCCTTGCCGGCCTGCGCGTTCCCGGCCTGCGCGTTCCCGTCCTGCCCGTTGTCCTGCTTCAGCGAAACCGTGAACCCGCCGATGCTCATCCCCTCGTCGGCGAGCGCCTGCACGATCTGGGGAAGGCTGCGCTCGATCGCTTCCCGGCCGGCGGGGTCCGCGGCGGTGATGTTCGCGTTGACGACCCCCTTATCGACGACGACCTCGATCTCGAGCCTCCCGACGCCGGGGGGCGAAAGCGTGATCTCCACGGAGGTGTCGCTCTTCCGCGTCAGGACGAAGGCGTTCTCCCCCGCGTGGAACGTCCTCTGCGGATGGGCGGCGGCCGGGGCATATATCGGCGGACGCGGCCCGGGGGCGGATTCCGCCGCGTTGCGGCCCGCGGCGATCGCGTGGGACGCGCCCGGTTCCGCCGTTTCCCTCGCGGAAGGAAGGGTCGCGTTTTCCGCCCTCGCCTCTTCCGGCGCCTCGTCGGCGGACGCCTTTTCCCGCGCCAGGGCGAAGGAGAAGGGCTCCGGATCCTCTTTGCCCGAAGCGGGCGGATTCCCGCCGTCCCGCGCGACGGCGCCGGCCGGGTCGCTTTCCGCCTCGCGCATCGGAGCGGCGGCCGGCGGCTCGGGGCGGCTCAACACCGGCTCCATTCGCGGCTTCGGGTCCTGCGGCCCGGTCCGGCCCGCGGCCGGATCCATGCCCGGCGCGGCGGCGGACTCTTCCCGCGCGGCGGCGAACCCTTCCCGAACGGAGGAAAATACTTCCGGCCGGGAGGACTGCGCATCCTTGGGCGACGTCGGGACCGGATCGGCGGCCGCGTCGCTGTCGGCGGCCGCGGCGGGTGCCGGCGCGTCGCCCGGGGCGGCGTCGGCAGGCTCTCCCGCGGCGACGGCGGCCGCGGCGACCGGCGCGGCCTGGGCGGCCCGGGCGGGAGCGGCCTGGC
>CAZTFC010000163.1:0-2699 GCA_964612075.1 uncultured bacterium | reverse complement strand
TGAAGGGCACTAGACCCTGAATCTAGCGCGTCTGCCAGTTCCGCCACTTCGGCACGCTTTCCGCGGAAGAAACAGATTATAGCAAAACATCTCGCCGCGGCAACCTCCAATTATATCGCCGTGGCATTCGCCGCCGGGGCAAGTATCATTAGGGAAGAGACGCGGGGAAGGAGAGGGGGCGAAATGCGCGACCAGGAATACTGGGAGCGGTGGATCCGCCGGAACGGGCCGGACCTCCGGGAACGGTTCTCCTCCGTCAAGGAGTGGTTCCGCGAGGCGGGGGTGGAGAAAGGGGAACGCCGCGCC
Organism: uncultured bacterium; assembly: GCA_964612075.1. Classification (GTDB taxonomy): domain Bacteria; phylum Desulfobacterota; class Deferrimicrobia; order Deferrimicrobiales; family Deferrimicrobiaceae; genus UBA2219. Next base: position 2,393 of record CAZTFC010000163.1, on the reverse strand, counting down.
TTCAAGTCCGCGCTGAAAGCCGTCGACCCGGACGGCCTGCCGGGTAAACGCCCGGGAAAGCCGCCCCGCCGCGGCAAGGGGAAGCATCCGGCGATCCCCCGGGAACCGGCCGGCGCCGGACGGGAACGGGGAAGGAGCGGTGGAAGAGCGATCGAAGGGCGGCTGCGCTTCACACGGGAAGGGCGCCCGATCGTGATCCCCGAGGATCCCGACGCCCCCGTAGTCCGCATCCCCGGCCATTCCCTTTCGGGGGCGTGGCCCAGGGACCGGGTGCGGGTGCGGATCGAGCGGAGCAGCGGGGGCGCCCCGCCGTACGGCAGGATCGAAAAAATCATCGACCGCGGGATACGGGCGTTCGTGGGAAGGTACGCGCCGGCGGGGAAGCGCTCCTTCGTCCGCTTCCGCGACCGCGATTCGGACCTGCTTCTCGAGGCGGACCTCCCGCCGGGCTTTTCGGCGGAAGCGGGAGACCTCGTCCTCGCGGAGGTTTCCGAATACCCCGAACGGGATTCGGAGGGGCGGGCCCGCATCGTCCGCGGGCTGGGGAAGTCCCACACCATGGAAACGATCTGCCTGGCCGTGGTTTCCTCCATGGACATCCCGGACGCTTTTCCGGAGGGCGCGGAGGCGGAGGCGGAGGCGATCCCCCAGTCGGTCCGGCTCTCCGCGCGGGAAGACGGGCTTCGGCACGGCGAAGAGCCGATCGCGCGCCTGGACCTGCGCAACCTGCCGTTCGTGACCATCGACGGGGAGGACGCGCGCGATTTCGACGACGCGGTCTGCCTCGTCCCGGAGGGCGACGGGTACCTCCTCCACGTGGCGATCGCCGACGTCGGGCATTATGTGGAACCCGGGTCCGCGCTGGACCGCGAGGCATTCCTCCGGGGGACGAGCGTCTACTTCCCGGACAGGTGCATCCCGATGCTGCCCCCCGCGCTTTCCGAGGGCGTGTGCAGCCTGAAGGCGGGCGTGAACCGGCTGACGTTGAACGTGGAAGTGCCCATCCGCCCCGGCGGCGGGCTCGGACCCCCGAAGTTCCATCACGCCGTCATCCGAAGCAGGGCGAGGCTCACATATGACGAGGTCCACGAACGGCTCGCCCGCGGGGAGGACGAAGGCGAGATCGGGCGGATGCTGCGCGGCATGGCGACCGCGGCGGGATGGCTGTCGATCGCGAGGGCCGGGCGCGGCGCCCTGGACTTCGATCTCCCGGAGGCGAAGATCGCCGTCGAGAAAGGGATGCCCGTCTCCGTCCTGTCGGCCCCCCGCTGGGAGTCCCACCGGATCATCGAGGAGTTCATGCTGGCGGCGAATACCGCGGTGGCCGAGTTCCTCTCCCGCCGGGGCGATCCGTTCCTGTTCCGGATCCACGAGGAGCCCGCGGCCGACAAGGTGGAGGAGTTCGAGGCCGCGGCGGGGCGCCTTCTCCGCCGGTCCCGGTCCACCGACCGGAGGGACGTCGCTTCCCGCCTTCAGGCCTGGGCGGACCTGGCCAGGGGAGGGAAGTACGAACGGGCGGTCCACATGATGCTCCTGCGGAGCCTGATGCTCGCCCGGTACGGGCCGGAGACCAAGGGGCACTTCGGTCTCGCCCTTTCCCGGTACACCCATTTCACCTCTCCGATCCGCAGGTATCCGGATCTGGTCGTCCACCGCGTGCTCAAGGCGGCCCTCGGGGACAGGGCGTACGCCCCCTACCTCCGCACCCTTGCGGACCGGGGGCCGCAGATCGGGGACCACCTGTCCGGCAGGGAACGGGCCGCGATGGATGCGGAGCGGGCGGTTTCGGCGAGGGCGAGGGCCCTTTTCATGACGGGACACGAGGGACGGATCTTCGAAGGGACCGTATCCTCGCTGGTTCCCTCGGGTTTTTTCGTGGAGCTGTCCGACTGGATGGTGGACGGCATGGTCCACGCGTCCACCCTGCGGGACGACGAATACCGTTTCTCCAGGGACCGGATGGAGTGGGTCGGCGCTTACCGGGGACGGCGGATCGCATTGGGGGACCGGGTTCGCGTGCGGGTGCGGCGCGCCGACCCGGACCGAGGGGAAGTGGACTTCCTTTTCGTTGATAAACTTAAAGAAAATCCATAAAATATTGGCCAATCCGGGGGTGATGATGCGAAAGAAAATCCTGCTGGCCGAAGACAGCGCCACCATCCAGAAAGTCTTTGAGCTCGCCTTCGAGAAAACCGGTTTTTCTGTGGTCTCCGTCGACAACGGGGAAGAGGCCGTGCGCATGGCGGCGGAAATAGCCCCCGACCTGGTGGTCGTCGACGTCACCCTGCCGGGAAAGGACGGGTTCGAGGTCGCCGCGGAAATCCACGGGGGCGAGCACACGAAGGATCTCCCCGTGCTGATCCTTTCGGGGACCCTCGTCCCTCTCGACGAGG
>CAZTFC010000162.1:0-2708 GCA_964612075.1 uncultured bacterium | reverse complement strand
TCCACCACCCCGGCGGCCGTCACCCGGTCGAGGTTCCCGGTCGGCTCGTCCGCCAGGAGCACGGACGGCTCCATCACCAGCGCCCTGCAAATCGCCACCCTCTGCTGCTCCCCCCCGGAGATCTCACCCGACCGGTGGGTCGCCCTTTGCGACAGCCCGACCTCGGACAGGAGCGCTTCCGCCCTGCGCCTCGCGTCCGCCTTGTCCATCCCGGCGATTCGGCACGGGAGCATGACGTTCTCCAGGACGGTGAACTCCGGTAGGAGGTTGTGGAACTGGAACACGAAGCCGATCTTCCGGTTCCGCAGCGAAGCCAGCCGCTCCTCCGAAAGACCGGTGACGTCCTCCCCGTCGAACAGGATCCTCCCGGATGTGGGGCGGTCGAGGGTCCCCAGGATCTGGAGCAGCGTGGTCTTCCCCGCGCCGGAGACGCCGACGACGCCGATCGTCTCCCCCCGCCCTATGGAGAGCGAGATCCCTTTGAGCACCTCGATGTCGTAGCCGTCCTTCCGGAACACCTTCCGGACGTCCTCCGCGCGGAGCACCGTGGGGTCACTCATAGCGGATGGCCTCGGCGGGGTCGACCCGGGACGCCTGCGCCGCGGGGTACAGGGTGGCGAGGAAGCAGATCAGCACGGAGCTGACGATGACGAGAAGGACCGTCTTGAGCTCCATGTGGACGGGAAGCGTGGTGATGTAGTAGACGTCGCCCGGAAGCCGGATGAACTCGTACTCCTTCAGGAGCCAGCAGAGCAGGGCCCCCAGGAAAGTGCCGAGCGCCGTGCCCGCCACTCCGATGATCAGCCCCTCGAGGGCGAAGATGCGGCGGATGTTGCGCCGGGTCGCGCCCATCGACATCAGGATCGCGATGTCCTTGGTCTTCTCCATGACGACCATGATGAGGGTGCTGATGATGTTGAAGGCCGCCACCATCACGATGAGGACCAGGATGATGAACATCACGGCCTTCTCGAGCTTCAGGGCGGAGAAGAGGTTCCGGTTGCTCTGCATCCAGTCCTTCGCCCAGAAGGGGTACCCGAGGTCCTTGCGCAGCCGCTTCGCCACGTCGGCGGCCCGGTAGATGTCGTCGACCTTCACCTCGATCCCGGTCGCGCGCCCCTCCATCCCGAGGAGGCGGCCCGCCTCGTCGAACGCGACGTAGGCGAACGTCGCGTCGTACTCGTACATCCCGGACTCGGAGATGCCCGCCACCCGGAACCGGGCGGTCTTCGGGAAGGCCCCCAGGGGGGTGACCGACCCGCCCGGCACGAGCACCTCGACGACGTCACCGAGGCCCACCGCGAGGTTCCCGGCGAGCTCCTTGCCGAGGATGACCCCCGGGAGCGCCCTCTCCCCAGCGCGCCGGAGCTCATCGAGACTGCCGGACCGCAGGTCCCTGGCGAGTCGCGTGACGCTACCGATCGTGGGAATGTCCACGCCCCGCAGCACGCCGCCGACCGAGCCGCTCCCCGAAGAGATCATCATCTGGCTGAAGATGTAGGGGGAGGCTGCGGAGACGCCGCCGGTCCTGCGCACCGCTTCCGCCCGGGAGAACGGGTCCGGGATGGACCCCTCGAGGCTGGTCACGTGGACGTGCGCCGTGGCGCCCAGGATGCGGTCCTTCAGCTCCCGCTCGAAGCCGCTCATCACCGCCAGCACGATGATCAACGCCATGACGCCGACCGCGACGCCTCCCACGGAGATGAAGGAGATGATCGAGATGAAGGTCTGCTTCCGTTTCGCCAACAGGTATTTCTTGGCGACGTGCAGCTCCACGGGGACGCGCAAGCCGCTCTACCCCTCTTTCCGCAGCTGCGGGAACAGGATCACTTCGCGGATCGACGGCGAGTCGGTGAAAAGCATCACGAGCCGGTCGATCCCGATCCCTTCCCCCGCGGCGGGCGGCATCCCGTATTCGAGGGCCCGGATGTAGTCGTCGTCGAGGAAATGCGCCTCCTCGTCGCCCCGCTCCCTGCGGCGAAGCTGCTCCTCGAACCGGCCTTTCTGGTCCGCCGGGTCGTTGAGCTCGGAGAACGCGTTCGCGATCTCGCGTCCCCGGACGATCAGCTCGAACCGGTCCACGATGTGCGGGCGCCGGTCGTTCCGCCGCGACAGGGGGGAAACCTCGATGGGGTACTCCGTCACGAAGGCGGGCCCCTCGATCCGGCGCTCGGCCACCTCTTCGTATACGGCCGCCAGGAGATCGCCGGGGGAGGCCGACTCCGCGTTCGGGACATGCAGATCCTTCGCCATCCCTCTCAGGAATCCTTCCTCCGAAAGCCGCTCCTCCGGGACTCCCCCGTAACGCGCGACGGCCTGCGCGACGGTGATCCGCTCCCAGGGCGGGGTGAAATCGACGACCTTCCCCTGGTATTGAAACTTCATTTCCCCGAACAGTTCCTTCGCCAGGGAGGAAAGCATGTCCTCCGTCAGGGTCATCAGGTCCTCGAAGGTGGCGTATGCCTGGTAGAACTCGAGCATCGTGAACTCGGGGTTGTGCTGCGTGTCGATCCCCTCGTTCCGGAAGTTCCGGTTGATCTCGAACACGCGCTCCAGTCCCCCGACGAGCAACCGCTTCAGGTAGAGCTCGGGGGCGATCCGGAAGTAGAGGTCCATGTCGAGCGCGTTGTGGTGGGTGACGAACGGCCTGGCGGTCGCCCCCCCGGCCACCGGCTGCATCATCGGGGTCTCCACCTCGAGGAAATCCC
>CAZTFC010000161.1:0-2725 GCA_964612075.1 uncultured bacterium | reverse complement strand
GCGTCCATCTGGGCGCGGAGGCGGGCCAGCGCCTGCTCCGTCGACAAGCCGCCTCTCGCCAGCAGCCTGCGCAGCTGGGTTCCCTCGTCGCAGCGTACGGAGATCACGGCGTCGAAGAGGCCTTTCGCGCCGGATTCGTGGATGAGCGCCGCCTCGACGATGGCGGCGGGGCGGCCTTCGCGCGAAAGCCCGTCGAGCGCTTCCTTCATCGCCTCCAGGATGGCGGGGTGAGTGAGCGCTTCGAGGCGGGCGCGGCGCGAGGGATCGGAAAAGACGACATCCGCGAGCTTCCTTCGGTCGATCGTCCCGTCGGGAAGAAGGATCTCCCGGCCGAACTCACGGACTACCGCTTCGTGGGCGCGCCCTCCAGGGGCCATGACCTCCCGGGCGATCCGGTCGGCGTCGAGGACGGGGATCCCCGCCCGGCGGAACATGCCGGCCACCGTGCTCTTTCCGGAACCGATGTTTCCGGTCAGACCGTAGACCTTCATGGCCCGGATTATAACACCCGGAGTCTCCGCGATGGCCGTTCCGGGCGAGTTATTGACATCTTCACGCGGTTCGGTGTACGGTGGTCCACCGGATTGAACGGCGATTCATTACTGGTCGAAACCATCGGGAGGACCAAGAAGATGACCGTAAAAGAGTACTTCGACGGGCTGGAAGCGAAACTCGGAGAAAAATCGGGGCTGTTGGCCGGCATGAATTGCGTTTACCAGTTCAAGGTCGGAGATTCCTCGTACAACGTCACGCTGAAGGACGGCAAGGCGGCCGTCGCCGAGGGGGACGCCGCTTCGCCGAGCTGCACGCTGACCGTGGCGGAAAACGACTTCCTCGACATGGTGACCGGAAAACTGAATGGACAAATGGCGTTCCTTACCGGCAAACTGAAGGTTGCCGGTGACATGGGCCTGGCCCTCAAGCTGGGGTCGTTCATCGGCTGATCCGATTTCCGGGAGGAGCCGCCTTGGCCGGGGACGATCCGTTCGCAGAGGTTGCCCGTCTCCTGGCCGAACGAGGGAACGCGGTGGCCCTCACCGGCGCCGGGATCTCCGTGGAGAGCGGCATCCCCGCTTTCCGGGGGGCGCAGGGGCTGTGGGAAAAATTCGCCCCGATGGAGTACGCCACCATCGGGGCGTTCATCCGCAACCCGGAAAAATCGTGGCGGATGCTCACCGAGCTGCTCTCCCTTTGCGGCGGGGCGTTCCCCAACGCGGCCCATTCGGGGCTCGCCGAGCTCGAGTCGATGGGGCTGCTGCGCGCCGTCATCACGCAGAACGTGGATCGCCTCCACCAGGCGGCGGGGACCCGCAAGGTCATCGAATACCACGGGAACCTCGAGGAGCTCGTCTGCATCACCTGCTGGAGGAACTTTCCCACCCGGGAGCGCTGGAAAGGGGACGGCTCGCCGCCGCGGTGCGACTGCGGGGAGATCCTGAAGCCGAATATCGTCATGTTCGGCGAACCCATTCCCTGGATCGCCCAGGAACGCGCCGAGGAGGAGGCGAGGTCCTGCGGCGTGCTGCTGGTCATCGGGACCTCGGCGCAGGTCACGCCGGCCTGCGACATCCCCCGGCTCGCGAAGAAGGCCGGGGCCGCCGTGGTGGAGATCAACCCGGAAGAGACGCGGCTTACCGGGACGGTGACCGACATCCACATCTCGGGCTCCGCATCCGAGGTCGTCCGCGGGCTGCTCGATTCCGTTTCCTTCCTTCACAAAAAGAGCGATTAGCGCTTTCGGCGTTAAATAATTTAATCCCCCTTCAATCTTTTTTTGCAAACCTTTCGGTTTAAGGCTTGCCGATCCTTTAAAATCAATATCTTTCCTTGCTGTCGCTCGTGGCACGCCTCATGCATCACATCTTTGCAGGGGGGACTCGAGGATGGAGGGTCGCATGAGGGACCGGAGAGGGTTCACGCTCATCGAGATCATCATCGTGATCTCGATCGTCGGGATCATGGTCACCATCGCCACATCGAACGTGATGTTGTGGCTGGACCACGCCGCGGTGGTCGATTTCCGGAACGAGTTGCTCGCCCGGAACAACGACGCGCGGACGCGCGCCATGGCTTCGAACCGGCAGCACCGCGTGGAGATCGACCTGGGAAACGAGACCGTCAAGCTCCAGAGGGGCAACGCGGGGACCGGCTCCTCCTCCTGGACCACGATAGGGCTCGACGTCCAGGGGTCGAGGGGGGCCGGCGTCGACAAGATCGCCTACGACAACGGCACGACGATCCCCACGGGGATCTATTCCTTCATCTTCAATCCCGGGGGGCAGGTGCTCGCGCAGGACAACGCCTCGAATATCCATCCGATCACCCAGGCGAAGATCCACCTGACCGGCGACAGTACGTCGGAGCGGACCCAGGTCCGGCTCTTCGGGTTCACCTCGAAAGCGAGGTTGGAAAATGGCTGGCACTAGGCTTTCCGGGAAGGACGGGTTTTCGCTGCTCGAAGTGCTGATCTCCCTCGCGATCCTGGCGGTGGGGCTGCTCGCGCTCGCGATGTTCCAGATCACCGCCATCAAGGGGAACGCGATCGCCTCCCGGTGGACCGTCGCCACCCAGTTTACCCAGGACCAGATGGAGAGCTTCCGGCACGCCCCGTGGGACAACATCGTCTCGTCGAACTCGGCGGGCTTCGACACGGGGACGATGCAGCCGGAGTACGGCGCCCTGCCCGCGGCCGCGGGAGCCGTTTTCGCGGACCCCGTTTCCGGGG
>CAZTFC010000160.1:0-2729 GCA_964612075.1 uncultured bacterium | reverse complement strand
CGCTGGGCAGCCCGATCTTGGCCCAGGGGTCTTCCCCCGGCTTCACCGGCTCCCAGCCGCCGCCCGGGCCGCTGTGGTCGCCCCGGGCGATGAACCCGCTCCCGCCGCTGATCAGGCGGTGCGGCTTCTTGCCGCACTCCGGGCACCTGGTCACCGGCTTGTCGTTGATGGACTGCTGCCGCTCGAACCGGTGGCCGCACGAGCCGCATTCGTATTCGTACGTGATCATGGATGCCCCTCCTTGCGGGCCGCCCCGGCGGGGCGCTTTTTCCCGCCGGCGGCCTTCTTCTCGGTTACGCGCCCCCACTTGTTCCTGGCGCCCGAATCCTCGTTGGTCGAAAACCGGCCGGGCCCGTTGTCTCCGCCCTTCCAGATGAACCCGCTCCCCCCGCTGATCAGGCGGTGCGGTTCCTTTCCGCACTTCGGGCATTCCCGGACCGGCTCCTCGCTGATGTGCTGCTCGCGCTCGAACCGGTGCCCGCACGAGCCGCATTCGTATTCATAGGTGATCAGCATCGCTTCCCCCGGCCGACCGTGTACCGCCGGCCCTTGCAATAAGATGTATTTTTCCCCGGCCGGTGGCAAACGGCCGGAGGCTTTGCCTTTGCCGCGCCCTCTCTATCCCGGTGGAAATCGGAACGGCGGAACGCCGTTCCTGGATGGCCTGCAGGCAAAAACTTGTTGATTATACTTCCTTTTGCGGCCCGAGGCAAGTCGATCGCCCCTGCCGGGAACCGGGGACCGTTCGGGGCCATTCCGGCGAGGCAAGAATAATTTTACCCGGAATCCTTATCATTTCCCTTGTCTTTCACGAGGTCGTATGTCCATGATCTTTTCATCGACGATTTGGGGCCAATAACGGAAAGGAGGGGTTTTATGAAGATTCCCTGCATCATCGCGGCAATCGGCCTGGTTGCCGGGCTCGCCTTCGCGACGACGGCGCAGGCCAGCCACGCCGACCTGATCCAGCTGGGCGGCGAAGTGACTTTCAAGAATGGGCCTGAAGTCACGAAAAAGTGTATCGAGTGTCACGAGCAGGAAACCAAGGAGTTCATGAAGACCGTCCACTGGACCTGGAGCAAGACGCAGAAGAAGAAGGGGAAAGCCATCGAATTCGGCAAGATCAACGCCCTGAACAACTTCTGCATCGGTCTTCCCGGGAACTGGCCCCGCTGCACGAGCTGTCACGCCGGCTACGGCTGGAAGGACGCGACCTTCGACTTCTCCAAGGCGGAGAACGTGGACTGCCTGGTCTGCCACGACACGACCGGCACCTACAAGAAGTTCCCGACCGGCGCGGGGCATCCCGCATATGAAGGGGAGGCGAAGGAATGGCCCAAGGGGAAACCCTGGCCCACGGTGGACCTGAAGAACGTCGCCTTCAATGTCGGGCCGACGAGCCGCCAGACCTGCGGCACCTGCCACTTCTACGGCGGCGGCGGCGACCACGTCAAGCACGGCGACCTGGACACCTCCCTGCTCAACCCGACCCCCGAGATCGACATCCACATGGGGGGCCAGAAGAAGATGACCTGCTCGGCCTGCCACGAAACCAAGAAACACTTCCTCAAAGGGGAGGCCGGCTCCGTCACGCTGTCCCACGAGCATGGCCGGCACATCGACTGCTCCGACTGCCACAAGGACCCCGTCCATAAGAACGCCCTGGTGAACAAGCACACCCAGCGGGTGGCCTGCCAGAGCTGCCACATCACCACCTTCGCGAAGGCGCTTCCCACGAAGGTCTGGTGGGACTGGTCGACGGCCGGCAAGGACGTGAAGCCGGAGGAAGTCCCGAAGGACCAGTACGGCATGAAGCTCTACGACAAGATGAAGGGCGACTTCAAGTGGGAAAAGAACGTCGAGCCCGTGTACATGTGGTTCAACGGCAACATCAGCCGGTACCTGGCCGGAGAGAAGATCGACCCCAAAAAGGTGGTCCGGCTTACCTATCCCGAAGGGAACCGCAAGGACGCCAAGGCCAAGATCTACCCGTTCAAGATCATGAAGGGGAAGCAGGCCTACGACGCCGGCAACAACACGATCGCGTTCATGCAGGTCTTCGGGCCGCCGGGGAGCGACGCCTACTGGCAGAAGTACGACTTCAACCTGGCCATCGCCGCCGGGATGAAGGCGGCCGGCCAGCCGTACAGCGGAAAGTACGGCTGGATCGAAACCACGATGGCCTGGCCCGTGCACCACATGGTGGTGTCCGCGGACCGCTCCGTGAAGTGCCAGCATTGCCACGGCGGGAAGAGCCGGCTCGACTGGAAGGGGCTGGGTTACCCGGGCGACCCGATCGAGGCGAAGTACCGCGGCAAATAGGTTCCACGCCGCTCAACCTATGTTCCGCACCGACCGCCCGCGGGGAAGCCCGCGGGCGGTTTTTTTATTGCGGCCGGAACGCCTTCAGAACCGCAGGACCATCCCGGCCGCGCCGGGCGTCACCCGTTCCCCGAGGGCGTCCTTCAAGGCCGACGCCGCCTGATCCCCGGTGCAATGGCAGGGGACGATGAGGTCCGGCGCCGTCGATCGCAACGCCGCGATGGTCCGGTCCAGGCGCTCCCGCCTCGTCTCCTTCAGGTGGAAACCGCCCAGGACGGCCCGGATCCGCCGTTCGCCCGAAAGTCCGCGAACGAAATCCAGCGTGTTCACGATCCCCGCGTGGGCGCACCCGGCGCAGACGACCAGCCCCTCGTCCGTCCGGATCCATAGGGCCAGGTCGTCCTCGA
>CAZTFC010000159.1:0-2740 GCA_964612075.1 uncultured bacterium | reverse complement strand
CGTTCCTTTACGGCTTGCGCGCCCGGACGACGACGAAGTCGCCCTTGTCGTACCCCGGGACCGGTTCCTCGACGGAGTCGTTGGTGTACTTGGGGTGCCGCGTCAGCGTCTGCACGAATTCCAGGTCGACGAAGCCCGCGCCCTCGAGCAGCCGGATCACCTCTTCCGTGGAGACCCAGGTGCCCTCCTCGACGAACTCGATCGGGTAGGGGTGCGCCGGGGCGGTCTCCGGGTTGTATTTCCCCTTGATGGCCGCCAGGTCGTACAGCATCGCGTAGGAGCCTTCCTTCGGAAGGTTCGACAGGACGATGGTCCCGCCGGGCCGGAGCACCCGGAACGCCTCGCGCATCGCCTTCGGGCGGTCCTTCACGTAGCTTATGATCGTGCTCAGCAGCACGCAGCCGGCGCTCTCGTCGTCGAAGGGGACGGCTTCCGCCGGGCCGATCGTCACGTCGATGCCGCGCTTGCGGGACAGCCGGGCCATCCCCGCCGACGGCTCGCAGCCGCGGCGGATGCCGAGCCGCTGCTCGAAGAGCCCGGTCCCGCAGCCGATGCTCACGGTGTCCGCGGGGTCGTCGAGAAAATGTTTCGTCGCCAGAAGCTCCGACTCGAAGACGTTCGCGTTCCTGGCGAACCAGGTGTCGAACGCCTCCGCGATGGCGTCGAAGGCGGACGGCTCCTCCTTCGGTTTGGATTCCTTGGTCTCCATGGTTACCCTCCCGCGGCGATCAGGTGCGCCACGCGTTTTCCGGATAGTAGCATACCTCCGAAGATCGGTCCCATCCTTGGGCCGCCGAAGGCCGCGTTGGCGGACATCCCCGCGACGTACACCCCCGGGCAGATCCGCCGCGTGTTCTCCAGGGTGAGCGTCTCCGCCTTCTCGGCCCACATGGAGCGCTCCCCGAGGACCTTGCCGGTCTCCGTCTCCAGCCGGACGTCGGCCTTCCGCTCGATCACGCGCAGCACCTCGGTGGCGTGCCCGGTCGCGTCGACGACGCTCTTCGCGGTGACGGTGAGCGGGTCCACGTGGAGCCCGGCGATCTCCACGGGCGACCAGTTGACGACGAGGCCGATGACGCGCCCCTCCCGGATCATCACGTCCTCGACGCTCATGCAGTTGAAGACCCGGGCGCCCGCCTTCATGGCGTACGAGCAGATCGTGGAGGCGGTCTCGATCGCGTCGGCCGTGTAGTAGCCGGGCTCGTACTCGCTCGTCCGGATGCCGAAGACGTCGAGGATCTCCCTCCCCGCGTCCTGGACCACGATCTCGTTGAACATCATCCCGCCTCCCCACATGCCGCCGCCGATGCTCAGCTTCCGCTCGAACACGGCCACCCGCCGCCCCTCCTTCGCCAGGAAGTAGGCCGCCACGAGCCCCGCGGGGCCGGCGCCGACGATGGCGGTGTCGACGTCGACGCACTCCAGGAATTTCCGGAAGAAACGGTCTACGATCGCCTTCGTGATGGTGATCTCGCTCAGCGCCATGGGAATTCTCCTGCTCCTGGGTGGTGGTGGGGTTTACGTGGCGCCGGAACGGTTTGATATAAATACATTTTATTACATTCCGGGCCGGCCGTCGAACCGCCGGGGGCGGGGTCATGGCGCGGCCGGTATATAATGGCCTTCATGACGCCCGCTCCCGTTTCGGAACGCAAAACCCGCCTGGGGATCCCCCGGGCGCTTTTCTATTACACCTATTTCCCGTTCTGGGAGGTCTTCTTCTCGGAGCTGGGGGCGGAGGTCGTCGTCAGCGGCGCAACGAACAAGAAGATCCTGCGGGAGGGGCTGAACGTCAGCAGCGGCGAGCTGTGCCTGCCGATCAAGCTGCTGAACGGGCACGTCGCCGACCTCGCCGGGCGGTGCGACTTCGTCTTCCTCCCTTACATCATCTCGACGCAGAAGGGCTCCTACTACTGCCCCAAGCTCATCGCCTCGCCCGACATCGCGAAGGCCGTCGTCCCCGGGCTGCCGCTCATGTCGGCCGACGTGGACATCGACAACTTCTTCACCTCGCTCTTCGCCACCCTGCGGGAGGTCGCCTCGAAGCTGACCACGAACCCGGTGCGGATCTACGCCGCCTTCCGCAAGGCGCTGGAGCGGCAGGAGCTCTTCGAATGCCACGTCCACGCGGGGGCGCTGTTCGAGGAGGCGCTCGCCGCGGCGCGCGAGGGGCGCCCGCCGGCGGACGGCGCGCCGGGCCCGGCGGGGCGGGAAGGGGAGAGGCCGCTCGTCGCGGTCGTCGGGCACACCTACCTGTTCAACGACCCCTACATCAGCTTCGACCTGCTGCGCCGCCTGCGGGAGCGCGGGGCGCGCGTCGTTACCTCCGACAGCCTGAGCTCCGCGCAGGTCGGGGAGGAGCTCTCCGGCCTCGAAAAGGGCACGCACTGGAGCCTCGGCAACCGCGTCGTCGCCTCCGTGTTCCGCTTCTCCCGGGAAGAGGGCGTGGACGGGATCGTCTACGTCACGCCGTTCGGCTGCTCCTCCGACTCGCTGATCCGGGAATACATCGAAGCCCATCTCCCCGCGAGGAAGCCGACGCTGGTGCTCACGGTGGACGAGCATTCCGGCGACGCCGGGGTCGTCACGCGGCTCGAGGCGTTCTTCGACATGATCGCCCGGCTGCCGGCGGGGGCGGGGTGACCCCGGCATGAAGCGGTTCGCCTTCTACCAGATCGGGACGACCGCGATCGCGACCAACGCGTTCGCCCGGCGGCTCGGCATCGAGACGGTCACGCTC
>CAZTFC010000158.1:0-2788 GCA_964612075.1 uncultured bacterium | reverse complement strand
CTCGCGTATATCGTCAACCACGCGGAGGACGCGGTGCTGCTCGTGGACGAGGACCTCGTCCCCGCCGTGGAGGCGGTGGCCGACCGGATCCCCTCCGTCCGGGCCTTCGTGATCATGAGCGACAAGAAGGCGGCGCCGGACACGAAGCTTCGTCCCGTCCATTCCTACGAGGCGCTGCTCGACGCGGAGAAGGGGGAGTTCGACTGGCCGGCGGACATGGACGAGGACTCAACGGCGGCCCTGTGCTACACGACGGCGACGACCGGCAACCCCAAAGGCGTGCCCTACACCCACCGGGGGATCTGCCTGCACGCCCTGGCGATCTGCACGGCGGACCAGGTGGGCATCTGCGAGAGGGACGCGGTGATGCCGGTGGTGCCGATGTTCCACGTGAACGCCTGGGGCCTGCCGTTCGCGGCGGCCTGGATGGGGGCGAAGCAGGTCTTCCCGGGCTCGCGCCCGGACCCGAAGGCGCTGGTGGAGCTGATCGAGGGGGAGAAGGTCACGGTCACCGCCGGCGTCCCCACGGTTTTCATGGGCATCGCCCAGCTTCTCCAGCAGGAAAAATTCGACATGTCCAGCCTGCGGGCCATCGTCATCGGCGGATCGGCGGCCCCGCGCTCGCTGATCCGGCGGATCGAGAAGGAGATCGGCATCCCGGTGATCCACGCCTACGGGATGACGGAGACCTACCCCGTCGTGCTCCTTTCGCGCCCCAAGTCCTATCTCGAGGGGTTGCCCGAGGAGGAGCTGTACGAGATCAAGGGGCGGCAGGGGACGCTGCTGCCGTGCCTGGAGATGCGCGTGGTGGCGGAGGACGGGTCGGAGGTGCCGTGGGACGGGATCAACCTCGGAGAGCTGCGGCTCCGGGGGCAATGGATCGCGGAGGAATATTACCGGGAGCCCGAACGGACGAGGGAATCCATCCGCGACGGTTGGCTGTGCACGGGAGACGTCGTGACCGTCGACCCGGAAGGGTACGTGCAGATCCAGGACCGGACCCGCGACCTGATCAAGAGCGGCGGGGAGTGGATCTCCTCGATCGACCTGGAGAACTCGATCATGTCCCATCCGGCGGTCGCGGAGGCGGCCGTGATCGGGGTCGCTTCCGAGAAATGGACGGAGCGCCCCATGGCGTGCGTCGTCCTCAAGCCGGAATACGAGGGGAAGGTCGGCGCGAAGGAGATCCTGGCGTTTCTCTCGGACCGCGTGGCGAAGTGGTGGCTGCCGGACGAGGTGGTGTTCGTCGACGCCATACCGAAGACCTCCGTGGGCAAGTTCGCAAAGAGGTTTTTGAGGGAACGGTTCAAGGAAAAACGGTTCGAATGAACCGAAAAGGCAAGAATAAAATGGCGGGTGTTTTTATTGACCCCGTCCGGAATTCCTGTATAGGATGTAGCAGCGAACGGCAAGAGCACATACATAAAGGCCCCGGGGGGGGCGAAACAAAGGAGCATCCCGAATGGCTACTGGCACCGTAAAATGGTTCAACGACGCAAAAGGCTTCGGGTTCATCACGGAAGAGGGCGGCGAGGACATCTTTGTCCATTTCAGCGAGATCAAGGGAGACGGGTTCCGTACCCTCGCGGAGGGGCAGCGGGTCGAGTTCGACGTCACCACCGGGCCGAAGGGGAAAAAGGCGGCCAACGTCCGCAAGACCTGATCCGATAAGGAATCGTCCCGCCCTGCGCGACGGGTGCGGGAATTCACGCGGGAGGTTCCCATGCGGATAGGCGTCCCCCGGGAGGTCAAATCCGGGGAGAACCGGGTTGCCCTGACGCCGGAAGGCGCGCGGGCGCTTCTCACCGAAGGGTGCGAGGTCGTCGTGGAGGCCGGCGCCGGCGCGGCGAGCGGCTTCACCGACGAGTCGTACCGGCAGGCCGGCGCGCGCATCGTCTCCGCGGAAGACGCCTGGGAGTCCGACCTCGTCGTCAAGGTGAAGGAGCCGGTCGCTTCCGAGTTCCCGATGCTGTCGGCTTCCTCCGCGCTGTTCACCTACCTTCATCTCGCCGCCTTCCCCACGCTGACCGAAGAGCTGCTGAGGCGGCGCATCACCGCGGTCGCGTACGAAACCGTCACCTCCGAGGGAGGACTGCCCCTGCTGCGCCCGATGAGCGAGGTCGCGGGCATCCTGTCCATCCAGGTCGGCGCGAGAGGGCTGGAGAAGGCGTGCGGCGGACGGGGGGTGCTGCTGCCTCCCGTGTGGGGAAACGCGCCCGGGCACGTCTGCGTGCTCGGGGCCGGCGTGGCGGGGCGCGCCGCCGCGCGCGTCGCGTCGGGCTTCGGCGCGAACGTGACCGTGCTCGACATGAACCGCGAGAAGCTGCTCCTGGCGGACCAGGAGTGCGGCCACCGGGTCCGGACCGCCCTGTCGGAGCCGGGGGTTCTCGCGGAGGCGCTCCGGGAGGCCGACCTGGTCGTCGCCGCCGTCCTGGTCGCGGGGGAGCGGGCCCCGCGGATGATCTCTAGAGAGCTGCTCCGCACGATGCAGCCGGGGGCCGTCGTCGTGGACATTTCCATCGACCAGGGAGGAGCGTTCGAAACCTCTCGCGCGACCACGCACGACTCGCCGTATTACGTGGAGGAGGGGATCGTCCACTACTGCGTCACCAACATGCCCGCGGCCGTGCCGCGCACTTCCACCCTTGCCCTGACCACGGCGACCCTGCCGTATGTGCGGTCCTTCGCGAAGCTGGGCGTCGCCGGCGCGCTGCGGGCGGACCCGGGTCTGCTGGCGGGGCTCAATACCTGGAACGGGAACGTCATCTGCCCGGGCGTCGCCAAAGCG
>CAZTFC010000157.1:0-2790 GCA_964612075.1 uncultured bacterium | reverse complement strand
AGACGAACAGGTCCTTCACCTCCTCGCGCGTCTGGCACCGGAGCGTGACGCGGCCGAACGAGACGTCCCCCGCGTGGCCCGGGGGAAGGGAGTCGTAGCCGGGGGACAGGTTCTCGGAAACCCCTTCCAGATCGAAGCCGGCCTCCCGGAAGAGGATCTCCATCTCCTTCCTCGTGAAGAAGCGCAGGTGGGTCCGGTCGAGGATCCCGAAATCCTTGTATTCCCACCTCCCCTCCGCAAGCGCCTCCACCACTCCCAGGAACCGGACGTTCGGAATGCTCGCGACGACCGTGCCCGAATCGGACAGGTGCCGCGCGATCTTCCTCAACGCCGCCAGCGGGTCGCGGAGGTGCTCCAGGACGTCCGCCAGCACGACGCAGTCGAAATACCCCTCGTCGAAGGGAAGCTCCATCGTCTCCACGTCCCCCCGGAACACCCGCGACAGGTTCTTCCGCGCGGCATCCGCCGTCGCCGGGTCCGTCTCGATCCCCACGACCTCGGACGCGCCCTGCTCGAGAAGGCGCCGCCCGAGCGCCCCCTCGCCGCAGCCGACGTCGAGGATCCGCGACGCCCCGCGGGGAATCATCGCCAGGACTTCCCTGCGCTCCTGTCGGTAATAGGAACGGTCGTCCCGCGGCGCGTCCGAGCCGCCGGCCGCCGGCGCCGCGTCCGGCGCCGGAGCGGGAGCGAGCGCAGCCGCGGGCGCCGGAGCGTGGGCCGGGGCGGAACTCGCCGCCGGCGCGGAGGGCGCCGCGGGAGCCGCGGTCGCAGCCGCGGACGCCTTCGGCGGGTCGATGCGGGGTCCGCCCGCCGCCCTGCCCCCCTCCCGGAGGACCCGGACGAACACGTCGCCCACCTGCCGCGCCACCACCTTCGAGTCGAACCGCGCGACGGCGCGCGCGCGCCCCTTTTCCGAAAGCGCCGCCCGCCGCTCGGCGGAGGCGCACAGCGACGCGATCGCCGCCGCGAGCTCTCCCGGGTCGTTCGCCGGGACCAGGATCCCGGCGTCGCCGACCACCTCGGGGATCGAGCCGGAAGAGGTCGAGACGACAGGGGTGCCGCACGCCATCGATTCGGCCAGGACCATCCCGAACTGCTCCTTCCATGTCCGCAGGGAGATGCTCGGCAGGACGAACAGGTCCGCCGCGTTGTTCAGATCGCGCATCCGGTCGTAGGGGTGGCTCTCGACGAAGAGGAACGAGTCCGCAAGACCCACCTCCCCGGCGCGGGCCATCACCGCTTCCCGCTCGGGGCCCTTTCCGACCATCACGTAGCGGACGGGGAGATCCCCCTGCGCGGCCTTCGCCAGCCTCGCCGCGTGGACGAGGTCGTACACGCCCTTCTCCCAGACCATCCGCCCGGTGAAGAGGACCATGATCTCGCCGGGGGAGATCCCCAGCTCTGCGCGGCAGGTATCGCGCAGCGCCGCGTCCGGCCGGAACCACTCCGTGTCGATCCCCATGGGGATGACCGTGATCCGCCCCGGGTCGACCCCTTCGAGCACCAGGGCCTCCCTCGCCCGCTCCGTCACGGCGATGAAATGGTCCGCGCCGCCGCGCACCGCCGACTTGAGCTCCCGCATCCCCGGCTGCTCCTCGTAGGCGAACGGGATGTTCTCCCACTGGAGACACACGAGCTTCTTCCCGAACTTCTCCTTGATCTTCGCCGCCTGGAACGAGAACATCCAGGTCGTGTCGGCCGAGTAGACGAGGTCCTCGTCGAACAGCGCGAACTCGAGCCCCTGCATGTATGCACCGTGCTCCGGGTGGGGAGGCACCTGGACGACCGGGATCCGCACCTTCGAGATGTCGAAGCTGGGGTTGGTCGTCGTGTACGCCGTCAGGTCGAACGAGCCCGTCAGCGGCTCGTAGTTCTGCATTTCCCATGGATTGAGGTTCGGCCCCCGGACGATCCCCACGCGGGGGCGGCCGGTCCCGCCGGCGCCGCCGGCCGGGTACGGCGGCACGCGGCTTCCCACGGCCGCCGCCGCCGGGCGCGGCTGGATGTCGTATTCCCTGTACACCAGCTTCGCCGCGCTCTCGAACCCGCTGCCGGGGATCCCGGCGTAGGCTTCTCCCTTCTGCGCGTACCTCGCCTTGTCGAGGAAGCCGTAGTGGACGACGTACGCCTCGATCGGCACGATCCTCCCCTCGATCCCCGCCAGGCGCTCGTGCACCCGCCCTTCCCACCGGATCCCCGGGCGGTTCCGCCAGATCCGCGGGACCGCCTCGTAATCGTCGTAGGCCTTCGAATAGTACGATTCGCTCCCCACGAGGTTGCACTGCCGGATCGTGCAGGCGGAGACGTCCTGCGGCATCGTCTCGAGGAATGCGCGGATCCCCCGCTCGAACTCGTCCGAGAACGCCTCGTCGGCGTCGAGCCGTATGATCCAGTCGCCCGTGCACCGCTCCAGGCAGCTCTGGCGCTGGTCGCCGAAATGCCCGCCCCACGGGCGCGCCGCCACGACGACGCGGGGGTCCTTCCGCAGGATCTCCACCGTGCGGTCCGCGCTGCCGCCGTCGACCACGACGATCTCGTCGGCGAACGAGCACGACGCCAGCGCCCGGCCGATGTTGCGTTCCTCGTTCATGGCGATCATGGAGACGGATATCTTCATCGTTTTCGCCTTCCCGGTTGTGTGTCCCTCGAAACCGTCAGCCGTAGAGCTCCCGGAGCCTCCGGACGACCGCTTCGAGGCGGTGCCGGTACGTGTGTTCCCGCAGGACCCGGCTTCTCCCCTTCGCCGCGACGGCTTCCCTCGCGGAGTCGTTGCGCAGGTAGAACCTCGCC
>CAZTFC010000156.1:0-2811 GCA_964612075.1 uncultured bacterium | reverse complement strand
GTCCTCCAGGCCGGCGCGGACCCGCGGCGCGAGTGCTACGCGATCGGCTGGTAGCCGCAGGCCATAGACTTTAACGAAATGGAACGGGCGGCGGCTCCGGCGTCCCGGGGCCGCCGCCGGGAAGGCCCGGCGGGGTTTTTCCGCCGAGGCGCGCGAAAAAGGAGAAAAAAATGATACGGAGAACGGTTCAGTTGCTGGGCATTGCGGTTCTCGCGGCGATGCTTGCGTTTCCCGCGGTCGCCGGCGCGGCCGATTTCAAGGCCGAGCTGCCGGTGGCCATGACCTGCCCGGGGCAGGCGCCCGACGGGCAGATGGTGAAACTGGTCATGGGGCGGGCGAAGATCCCCGTCAAGTACGACATGTTCCTCGAACCGAAGGACCTGGCGGGGCACAAGACCCTCATCCTCATCCTGGGCGGCAGCGGCAAGGGGCTGGGATCGGCCGGCGTCGACCTTCGTGAAGAGATGAAGCGCGCGGAGGCGCTCATCGCGGAGGCGAACAAGCAGAAGATCAAGCTGATCGGCGTCCATGCCGGCGGCGAGGACCGGCGGGGCGACGTCTCGACGAAGCTCATCGACCTGGTCGCGCCCAAGATGCAGTACATCATCGTCCGCGCGGACGGGAACAAGGACAAGCTGTTCGACAAGCTGGCGGCCCAGCACAAGATCCCCCTGACCGTGGTTCCGCAGTGCCCGGATATGGGGCCGGTTCTGGAAGCGGTGTTCAAGAAGTAGAGGGAGGTTTTCCGCGACAAGGGCCGTGGCCCATACCCCAAGTGAAAGAGGCTGACATGTTCCGATTCGAAAACGCGTTCGCCCAGACCACCATGCTGCTGGCGGTCATGGGCATCGTGATCGCGATCTGCTTCTCGGTTCCCCAGCTGAAGAAGCGGCTGTCGGACGGGATGATCCTGATCCTGGCCGGCATCACCGCCACCCTCGTGGACGGCTGGGGGTTCGCCATCCGGCACTGGGTGGAAGGCGCATTCTACTTCCTTCCGCTGATCCTCACCATCGTCTCCGGGATGGTGATGGTGAACATCTTCAAGGAAAACGGCATGCTGGGCACCCTGACCGACACGCTGATCAAGCGTTTCTACAGGTACCCCAGCGTGCTCCTGTCGTTCCTGATGCTCATCATGATGTTCCCGGGGATGGTGACCGGGTCCGCCCCGGCCGTCGTCCTCACCACCGGGGTCATGATCTACCCCATCCTGATGAAGATGGGGATCCCGCGCATCCCGGTGGCGGCCATCCTGGCGATGGCCTCCATCGCGGGCCAGCAGGCGCCCCCGGTGAACGTCCCAATCATGATCATCTGCACCAGCGTCTTCATGCCGTATGAAGGCTTCATGGCGCCGCTGGCGCTCCTGAACTTCCCGCTGGGGATCTTCTCCATCCTCTTCCTCGGGCGGAAATACGTCACCATGGAACGGCTGGAGGAGATCGCCAAGGAGCCGACGGACCCCGATCTGCCGAAGAACAGCTTCAAGCTCTACTTCCCCGCGCTGCTGCTGGCGGTCCTTCTCAGCGGTCCGCGTCTGGTCCACGGCTGGCCGGATGTCAGCACCCCGCTCCCCTTCCTCATCGTGAGCGTCGTGGCGCTGTTCACCGGGAAGAAGATCAGCTTCTTCAAGTCGTCCAAGCAGACCTTCAGCGAGGCGATGAACATGATCGTCCTCTTCACGGGGATCGGCGTGCTCATCCAGTCGATGGCGCTCACCGGCGTCCGGGGCCTGATCGCTACGATAACGATCAGCCTGCCGCGCTACATCCTGTTCACCGGCTTCTCGATCGTCGGCATCCTGCTGCCGGGCGTCCTCGTGACCTTCGGCACCGCCGCCGTCCTGGGGCCCCCGTACATCCTGGCGGTCCAGGACCTCAACTCGATCATCTTTTCCAGCGGCGCGGCCCTCATCATGGGGATCGGCTGCCTTGTCCCCCCCACCGGGATCGGCGGCCTCTTCGCCATGCGGGTGGTGGGCGAGGAGAAGTACTGGCCCATCCTGAAGAAATGCCTCATCCCGGCGCTCGTCGCGCTGGTCCTCGGTCTGCTCTTCATGATCTACGCCAACGAAATCGGGCGCATCCCCGGGCTGCAGTACGTCCCGAGCAAGGGGACCTACTAGAAATGCCCCGTGTCGCGGAAGGAGACAACGCATGACGATCTACCAGGTGGTAACGGCGATCTATTACGTGATCGTGCTCTACTTCGCGGCGATGATGTTCTGGCTGCTCATCTCCGAGAAGGTCACCTCGAAGCAGGTCGCGATCTCGATCGCGCTGATTCCGTTCATCTACCGGCTTCTGTACATCAAGTGAAAAGGGGCTCAAACGTGAAAAGTCCAACCATACGAGGCATACTCATCCTGCTGCTGGTGCTCCTCGTCAGCTCGCCGGCGGCGGTGGCGTTCATCCGCCAATGGCAGCCCGACGTGATCGTGAAGGGGCCGGGCGTCACCCGGACCGGCAAGCTCAGCGAGTATTTCGAGGGGATCAAGGGCACCGCCAACGATCCCGACTATTATTACTTCGAGGGTTCGGAGCCCGGAGGCACGCTGATTTTCTGGGGCGGGACGCATCCCGTGGAGCCCGCCGCCTACCTCGCCCCGATCCTGATGATCGAGAACATCAAGGTCACCCGGGGACGGGTGTTCATCATCCCGCAGATCAACATCTCGAGCTTCGGCAACACCAAGATCGGGATCGGCGACATCGCCAATTTCGGCATCAAGACGCCCTGGGGCGAGCGCAGGTTCCGCTTCGGCGGCCGGGGGACCAACCCGATCGATTCCTGGCCCGACCCGGACGT
>CAZTFC010000155.1:0-2856 GCA_964612075.1 uncultured bacterium | reverse complement strand
GTCGTCCGCACCACGAACCGGAAGGAGGTCCTCGGCGGGATCGGCGGCTTCGCCGGCTTCTTCCGCTTCCCCTCCCGCAGGTACCGCGACCCCGTGCTCGTCTCCGGCACCGACGGGGCCGGCACCAAGGTGAAGGTGGCCGCGATGGCGGGAAAGTTCGACACCGTGGGGATCGACCTCGTCGCCATGTGCGTGAACGACATCCTCGTCCACGGCGCCGAGCCGCTCTTCTTCCTCGACTATTACGCGACCGGCCGGCTGTCGGCGGACGACGGGGCCCAGGTGGTCTCCGGCGTCGCGGAGGGTTGCCGCCAGGCGGGCTGCGCGCTCCTCGGGGGCGAGACGGCCGAAATGCCGTCCGTGTACGCCCCGGGCGAGTTCGACCTCGCGGGGTTCGCCGTGGGCGCGGTGGAACGTCGCGCCATCATCACGGGGAAGGGCGTCCGCCCGGGCGACGTCCTCGTGGGGCTGGCCTCTTCCGGCCTGCACAGCAACGGGTACTCCCTCGCCCGCAAGGTCGTCTTCGACATCCTGAAGAAACGGATCCACGACCGGGTCCCCGACTGGGGCGCCACCGTGGCGGAGGAGCTTCTCCGCCCCACGCGGATCTACGTCCGCCCCGTGCTTTCCTTCCTCCGCAAGAGGAGGGTTCCCGGGATGGCGCATATCACGGGCGGCGGGATCACGGGCAACGTTCCCCGGTCTCTCCCCCGCGACACCACGGCGTTCATCGACCGGTCCGCCTGGGAGACGCCTCCCGTCTTCCGGACGCTTTCCGACGCGGCACGGCTGCCCGAGGATGAACGGTACCGAACCTTCAACATGGGGATCGGGATGGTCCTGATGCTCCGGCCCGGGGACGCGGACCCCGCCGTGGCCCATTTCCGGAAGGCGGGGATCCCGGCCACGGTGATCGGCGAGGTCCGCAAAGGTCGCGGCGAGCCCCGGGTGCGCCTCCTCGGGGAAGGCCGATGAGCGATCCCCGCCCCGTCATCGCGGTGCTCGTTTCGGGCGGCGGATCGAACCTCCAGGCCATCATCGACGCGTCGGAATCGGGAGCGATCCCGGGCAGGGTCGGGATCGTCGTCAGCAACAAGGCCGGCGCGCACGGCCTCGTCCGGGCCCGGAACCACGGCATCCCCGCTGAGGTCGTGGACCACCGCTCCTTCGAGTCCCGGGAAGCGTTCGACGCCCGCGTGGTGGAGATCCTCCGCGCGCACGGTGCGGAGCTCGTCTGTCTCGCCGGTTTCATGAGAGTGGTGACGCCCGTTTTCCTCCGGGCGTTCCCCGGGAGGGTGCTCAACATCCACCCCGCCCTGCTCCCTTCCTTCCCGGGGACCCACGGGCCGCGGGACGCCCTCCGGTACGGCGTGCGCTTCTCGGGATGCACCGTCCATTTCCTCGACGAGGGGGTGGACACCGGGCCGATCGTCGTCCAGGCGATCGTCCCGGTCTATGAGGACGACACCGAGGAGACGCTGGCGGCGCGGATTCTCGAGGAGGAGCACCGGATCTACCCGATGGCGATACGCCTGTTCCTGGAGGGGAAGCTGACGGTGGAGGGGAGAAGGGTCTTCACGAAAGGGGCCGGGAGGATCCCGGTATTTTCGCGCCGGAACCCCGACGCCTGATCATTCCCAGCGCAGCAGGACGCGATAGCTCCAGTATTTCCATCCTTCCAGGAAATGCCTCCTCGCCCACCGCCAGGCATACCCGGCCCGGGTACCGCTCTCCGCCCGGACGGAGATCACCGAAAGGGCGATCTCCGGGGGAAGGACCTTCCGGAACGCGAGGTACGCGCGGGGGACGTGGTAGTCGGACGTCACCAGGATCACGGAGGAGTAGCCCCGCCGCTCCGCCAGCGTTTTCGCGGAGAAGGCGTTCTCGAGGGTGTTCTCCGACCACCCCTCGACGTGGATGCGGGAAAGGGCCTCCGGGGGGAGCGAGGCCGCCTGCGGGAGGAGGCGGGCCGGGTTCACGCCCCTGCCCGCCCCGAGGATGCAGAGGTCCCTTCCCGCGCCGGAGTTCCACGCCCTGTACCCTTCGGAGATCCGGCCTGCCCCCCCGGAGAGCACGATGACCGCGTCCGCAGGCCCCGGGGGCGGAACAGGGAACCGCAGGGAGAGGATGTGCGGCGCGGCGGGGACGGCGACGAGCAGGAACAGCAGGAGGACCGCCCCCCGGCGCAAGCGACGGCCCCCGGAAGGCCCGCCGTGCGAAAAAAGCGGGTCTTGTCTTTTCATGCCGGTCATGATATTAATTTACGGTTCCATATAGGGAGGCGGCCATGGCAAAGTGCTCTATCTGCGGGAAAGGTCCCAGCTTCGGACACAACGTATCGCACGCCAACAACCGGACCGCGAAGGTCTGGCGCCCGAACGTCCAGCGCGTGAAGGCGGTCCAGGACGGGACGGTGCGGCACATCAACGTCTGCACGCAGTGCATCAAGTCGGGAAAGGTCGTCAAGGCCGTCTGACTCAGGAGACGATCCCGACGGCGTCGATCTCCACCCTCGCGCCCGCCGGCAGCCCCGAAACCTGCACCGTGACGCGCGCCGGCGGGTCTTCCGGAAAGAACGACTTGTAGACCTCGTTCATCGCCTGGAACTCCCCCATGTCCAGCAGGTAGACGGTGGTCTTCACGACCGCCGACCTGCCGGAGTTCCCCGCCCGGAGCACGGCTTCCAGGTTCTTGAGCGCCCGCTCCGTATGCTCCCGGACCCCCCCCTCCACCAGCTTCCCCGTCGCGGGGTCCAGCGGGATCTGCCCCGAGCAGAACAGGAGCCCCCCGCAGGACACCGCCTGCGAATACGGGCCGACGGCCTTCGGGGCCGCGCCCGTCGACACGATCTCCTTT
>CAZTFC010000154.1:0-2859 GCA_964612075.1 uncultured bacterium | reverse complement strand
GATCTTCGGGATCGCCCTCGCCACCCTGCCGCTGGGCCGCTTGGCCGACCGGTTCCCGACCCGCCCGATCCTGATCGCCGGAGGGATGGTGGCCTCCCTGTGCGGGTTCCTTTGCGCGGCGACGGAGAGCTTTTCCCTGCTCGTGGCCGCACGGTTCCTCCAGGGGCTGTCCGTTCCCGCGATCACGACCTGCCTCGTGGTCTTCCTGGCCAGGCGCCTCCCTCCGGACCGGCTGAACGTCGCGATGGGGTCGTACGTGTCGGCCACGGTGGCGGGAGGGCTGGGAGGCCGGCTGCTGGCGGGGTTCATCCACCCGCCGCTGCACTGGAGGTACGCGTTCGTGACCGCTTCGGTCCTTCTGCTCCTGGGGACGCTCGACGCCCTCCGCTGGCTGCCGAGGGAGGAGAAGCCGCCCGACGCGGGCGGGGAGGAGGCCGGGTTCGTCGCCCTCCTTTCGCGCCCCGAACTGCTGCGGATCTTCTTCTCCGGCGCCTTCGCCTGCGGGGCCTTCCTTTCCGTCTTCAACTACATGCCGTACCGGCTGGCGGGGCCGCCGTTCTCCCTTCCCACCCATCTCGTGACGCTGCTGTACCTGTCGTACCTCGTCGGCGTGGCGATCGGCCCATCGGCCGGGCGGCTGGGGAACCGTTTCGGGAACGGCGCGACGGCGGCGATCGGGTCCGTCGTGTTCGCGGCGTCCACGCTCCTTCTTCTCCTGCCCTCCATCGCCGGGATCGGGGCCGGGCTCGCGGGGGCCTGCGCGGGATTTTTCATCGTGCACACGGCGGCGGTTGCGGACCTGAACCGGCGGCTCGCATCGAGCCGGGGGAGGGGCAACTCCCTGTACATCCTGCTGTATTACCTCGGGGGGGCGGGAGGCATCACCGCGAGCGGCACGGCGTACCACCTGTGGGGGTGGGGCGGGGTGGTCGCCCTCGTCGCCTGCTTCCTGGCCGTGCCCTTCGCCGCGGGGCTTTCGGCCGCGCGGGACGGCCGGCGCGGCGGGGGATGACCGCTTTCAGCGGGCGGCGTGCCGGGCGGCGGCCTCCGCGATCCACTCCTTCAGCTTCGCCTTCGGAGGGACGGACCCCGTCACCAGCACCTTTCCGTCGATCATCAGCGCGGGGGTCCCCATGATGCCGGCGGAGAAGATCTCCTGCATGTCCGACACGTGCTCCACGTCCGCGTCGACGCCCGTCTCCGCGAGGGCGGTCCGGACGTCCTCTTCCATCTTCCTGCACCGGGGGCAGCCCGGCCCGAACACCTTGATGTCGACGCCGCCTCCGCCCGCTTCCTCCACCGGCTCCCCGATGTATTTCCCGTACTCGCGGACGAACGCCTGCCGGTACACCTCCCTTTTCCCGGGATGGATGTAATTGCGCTTCGAGAGCCTCTCCAGCAGCGCGTCCCCCGCCTGTTCGGCCGGCTTGCCTTTCCACTGCTCCGCGATCTCCGCCAGCGCCTCTTTCAGGCCGGCGATCCCGGCCGCGTCGTCGCCGACGCGGATGCGGGTCACATCGCTCATGAGGATCCTCCCCCGATTTCAGCGTGCAATGGGCATCTCACGATCGTCCCGGCCACCTCATATCGTCATATGACGTATTGACATCATATTGCCGCAACCGGAGAATGTCCATCGCGGACACCTCTTCGGGGCCGTTCGTTTCCCCGCCGCGTTCCGAGATCCCGCCTGTGCCGGCAGGCGGGGGAAATCGGCGGTTTCCGCAAGGCGCGGGGAATTTCCCTTGACGCGGATGGGGGCGGGGAATATATTAATCGTAATATTACGATAGGAGTGCCGGTGATTGGGAAAAGGAAATCGAAGGCCTGCGAGTATCCGGTCGAAGATACCGGTGATGCCGGGATCCGCGAAGACCTTGCGGCGGACGGGGAGCTGGCGGTTCTCGCCAAGGCGATCGCCCACCCGGTCCGGGTCGGGATCCTGCGGATGCTGGCGGGCGAAAAGACTTATGTATGCGGTAATATAGCGAAAAACATTCCGCTGGCCCAATCCACGATATCCCAGCACCTGAAAGTCCTGAAGGACGCGGGGTTGATTCGCGGCACGGTCGAGGGCCCGAGGATCTGCTACTGCCTGAACCCGGAGAGGGTTCGCCGGTTGAGGGTCCTCATCGCGGGCATCTGACGGCATGATGTTTACTTATCGGCATAAAACGAATTAATGGAGCGTGAGCTTTGCGGTTCGAAAAAGAAGAAAAGCGGGGCTGGCTGATGACGGGCGGCAAGAGCGCGGTCTGCCGCGTATGAGCGGCTCTTCTCAGGCGCGGCGGGAAAGGACGCCGGAGGCGAAGCGGCTGAACGTCTTCGAGCGGTACTTGAGCCTCTGGGTCGCCCTGTGCATGGGAGTCGGCATCCTTCTGGGCAAGGCGTCGCCCGCGGCGGTCGACGCCCTGCGGCGCATGGAGTTCGGGCAGGACAGCCATATCAACATCCCGATCGCGGTGCTCATCTGGATGATGATCTACCCGATGATGCTCAAGGTGGACTTCACCTCGGTCCTCGGGGTGCGGAAGCGCCCGAAGGGGCTCGCCGTCACGCTCGTCGTCAACTGGCTGGTCAAGCCCTTCTCGATGGCGCTGATCGGTTACCTGTTCCTCAAGCGCCTGTTCCTGCCGTGGATCGGCCCGGATCTGGCCGACCAGTACCTGGCCGGCGTCATCATCCTGGCGGCCGCGCCGTGCACCGCGATGGTCTTCGTGTGGAGCTACCTGACCGACGGGGACCCGGCCTACACACTGGTCCAGGTCTCCGTGAACGACCTCATCATGCTGGTGCTGTTCGCGCCGATCGTGAAGTTCCTGGTCAGCGGCGCGTCGTCGCTGCACGTTCCCTTCATGG
>CAZTFC010000153.1:0-2881 GCA_964612075.1 uncultured bacterium | reverse complement strand
CAGGGGTGACGGCGGAAGAGCCGCCGGCATCGTTTCCGCCGTCGGAACCTCCATCTCCCTGCACCGGCGCGTCCGGCAGGCGGACCACCAGGACCGGCTTGGCGCAGCGCCGGACTACCCCTTCGGCCACGCTCCCGATCATCAACCCTTCCAGCCTGCCGTGGCCGTGGGTTCCCATGATGACGAGGTCGTAGTCCCCTTCCCGCGCCATGGAAACGATCTCTTCCGCCGGGTCGCCGACGCGCACGACGACGTCTTCCTTCGACAAGGGGCAGAAGGGAATGCTCCGCCCGATCTCCGCCGCGGTCTCCCGCATCCGCCGGCGGACCGCATCGTCGGCGGCCTCGATCTCCTTCGCGTTGTATTCCCGTCCCCCTTTATCGCCCGCCCGGGCGGAAAGGTCGGAGCCGGCCCCGTCGGAATACTGCTTCAGCGCGTCGGGGACCACGTGCAGCACGGTGATGTCGGCCTGGTGCCGGACCCCGATGCCGCAGGCGTAGCGGATGGCGTGCCTGGCCGTTTCGCTCAGGTCGGTGGCGTAAAGGATCTTCCGGAAGACCGGGACGGCAGGCGCTTCCGCGGGAGGAGGGACGGGTTTTTCCGCGGCAGCCGCGGGCGGGGCGACGGGCGCTGCGGCGGCGGTTGCCGCGGCGGGCGCCGGCGCGGGGGGGCCGAAGACCCTGTCGGTCAGCTTGACGTACCAGGCCGCGGACTGGACCTGGACGATGTAGGAAACGGCGATCACGAGGGCCGCGCTGGAGCCTTCCGCCCCGAAGGCGTTGATCGCGATCGCCAGGGCGATGGACAGGTTGCGCATCACCGAGCCGTAGACCAGGGCGATGGCGTCCCCGCGGGGGAGAAGCATCTTTCCCGCGAAGGTGCTCAGGGCGTAGTTGAAGGGATACAGGATCAGGAGCGGAACCAGGATCTTCACAAGCAGGCCGGGCGAGGAGACGATGGCCGCGGATTTCAGCGCGATGGCGACGAACACGATCCCCAGGACCCCCACGGTCGACATGGCCGGGAACCGGGGCGCCCACTCCTGCTGGAACCCTTTCTGCCCGTATCTGCGGATCAGCCCCTGGCGGGTGAGATACCCGGCGATCATGGGAACGAACACGATCACGGCGATCTGCCGCAGGACGGTGGCGGTGTCGACCTCGATCTCGGCGCCCATGAGGAGCCGGACATAGAAGGGGGTGGCGATGGAGCCGAGGGTCAGGCCGACGACGGTCATCTTGACGGCCGCCTCCAGGTTCCCCTTGGCGAACCCGGTCCAGGAGATGGTCATGCCGCTGGTGGGGACCAGCCCCGCAAGGAGCAGCCCCAGGGCCATGTACGGCTGGTCCCTGAAGAACAGGAGCCCGAGGCCGTACGTCACGAACGGGACCACGGCGAAATTGATCGCCTGGGTCAGAAGCTGCGCCCGGGCGTCGCCGCCCTCGAGCACTTTCCGCACGTTCAGCGTCACCATCATGGGGTAGACCATGAGGAACGTGAGCGGGACGATCAGTTGCTTGAGCGGCGCCGGGTCCGCCGCCAGGCCGAAAAGGAACCCCGCCGCCATCATGGCCGGAATGGCCAAGACCAGGTTCCGGTTCACCTTTCCCAGGAAATTCCACATGACGGGGACCGCCTCCGGAGCGGAAGTGTATTCCGATGTCCTTTCTGGGCTATTTCAGTTAGTTGCTTTTTTCGGGAATCGGTTTCCCCCGGTCCGGGAACGTGCCAACGGGCCACGGGGGGGTGCCCGCGACTCTATTGATGCCCCGGGTTCACCACCGTGCCGCCGCCGTCCCCTCCCCCTCCGGACGAGAGCGCGATCCCGATCCCGATCGCCGCGGCGATCCCGAGGGCGACCCAGGCGATCGTGCCGTAGGAACGGCCCGCCTCCCGTTTCTCCGCCGCTTCCATGTCCGCGGGAGGTACCCGCACCGCGGATGCGGCCGAGGGCTTCACCGGCCACGTCACCCAGGACTTGTCCGGCCCGGCCGGGTCCGCGGCCGGCGACGGGGAGATCGAAGGAGGAGGCGCCTTCGGATCCGCGACGGGCTCCGACGCCTTTTTCGGCCACGTCTCCCAGGGATCGTCGGCGGCGACCGCGCGGGAGACGGCCCCGAGTGTCGTTGAGAGAAGGCAGGCGACGCAAAGGATCGCGGCCAGGTGCCTGAACGCGGAACGGCGAGAGGCCATGCGCATGTCGAACCTCCGATGCCGCCTCCCGTTCCGTCGAGGGAAGATGCCCAGCCGGGTCACCACTTCTTCCTTCCGTGGCATGCCGGGGAACAGGTCGACCTGGAGCGGTTGTACCCGACGGAGGAAAGGATCGTCGCCGACGGCGACTGCTCGAAGGCATAAGTGGCCAGGTTCTGGAAATGACCGATCACGTTCACCTTCGCGGCATCGTGGCAGAGTTTGCACGTTGCCGAACTGCGCCCGAGCGACGAGACGTGGAGCTCATGCTTCCCGGAATTGTAGCTGTTGTACTGGGCCGTCCCGGAGAAGTGGCATTTCGTGCACGCGTCGACGACGTCGATCGCGCCGGGAGCCTCCCGCCAGTCGGGCGTCGTCTGCCCCCCGTGGCAGCTCACGTTGGAGCAGGTCCGGTCCGCCGCGTTGAAGGAGGAGGTGCCGGACTTGGCGTCGAACGCCGCCAGGATGGCGACGCTGCCGGGGGGCACGCGCAGCGCATCCTTTCCCGGGCGCGCGTTCGCGCGGTTGTAATGGCTCAGGGTATCGGTCCCCAGCCTGTCGTGGCAGGTATTGCAGGAAACCAGGGTCCCCGCGTCCTTCAAGGCGAGGTGTCCGGCGTGCGCACCCGCGACGTCCGGGTATTCCGCCGCCCCGCCGTCGGGCGGATCGGCGTGGCAGGAGGCGCAGT
>CAZTFC010000152.1:0-2908 GCA_964612075.1 uncultured bacterium | reverse complement strand
TCACCATGATCAAGGCGGGGGCCCTCCACAAGGCCAACGGCGGCTACCTCGTCGTCCAGGCCATCGACCTTCTCCGGAACTTCATCTCCTACGACTCCCTGAAGCGGGCCGTTCGCCAGAGGGAGGTGCGGATCGAGGACGTGATGGAGCAGTACCGCCTCATGTCCACCTCGATGCTGAAGCCCGAGCCGATCCCGCTGGACGTGAAGATCGTCCTGATCGGGAACCCGGAGCTCTATTACATGCTCTACAACCTGGACGAGGACTACCGCGAGCTCTTCAAGGTGAAGGCCGACTTCGACCACCGGATCGCCCGCACGGACGATAGCCTGAAGCATTACGCCTGCTTCGTGGCGTCCAAGACGCAGGAGGAGGGGCTGCTGCCGTTCGACGCGGACGGCGTGGCCAAGGTGGTGGACTACGGCGCGAGGCTGGCCGAGGACCACGAGAAGCTGTCGACGAAGTTCAGCGACATATCGAACCTGGTCCGGGAGGCCCACTACTGGGCCGCCAAAGACGGATCGGAAACGGTCTCCGGAGTCCACGTCAAGAAGGCGATCCGGGCGCAGATCCACCGCAACAACATGATCGAGGAGAAGATGCGGGAGATGACCGCCGAGGGCACGGTCATCGTGGACACCGGCGGGGAGCGGACCGGGCAGGTGAACGGGCTGGCGGTCTACGACGCCGGGGACCACAGCTTCGGGAAGCCGTCCCGCATCACCGCGGTGGTCTACGCCGGCAAGGGCGGCGTCGTGAACATCGAGCGGCAGACGAAGATGTCCGGGAAGATCCACGAAAAGGCGATCCTCATCCTGTCGAACTACCTGGGGAAGATGTTCGCCGGCAAGGCGCCGATCAGCCTCACGGCGTCGCTCACCTTCGAGCAGCTCTACGGGATGATAGAGGGCGACTCCGCGACCTGCGCGGAGCTGTACGCGCTCCTGTCCGCGATCTCCGGCGCGCCGGTCCGGCAGGGGATCGCGATCACGGGGTCGATGGACCAGGGCGGCAATGTCCAGCCCATCGGCGGCGTGAACCAGAAGATCGAGGGGTTCTTCGACCTGTGCCGCTTGCGCGGGCTGGACGGGACCCAGGGAGTCATCGTCCCGGGGAGGAACCTCCGGAACCTGCTGCTCAAGGACGAGGTCGTGGATGCGGTGCGCGAAGGGAAGTTCCGGATCTGGTCGATCGACCGGATCGAGGAGGGGATCGAGCTTTTGACGGGGATGCCGGCGGGGGAGCGGGGGCCGGACGGGGCGTACCCGGAAGGGACCTTCTACCGGAAGGTTTCGGACCGCCTCGAGGAGCTGCGCAAGGCGGCGAAGGGGGCGGAGGAGGGAAAGGAGAAGGCGGTGGAGGACGAGGGGCCCTGCGGGACGTGCGGCGACAAGTGCCCCGGCGAAGGCTGAGGCAACTGCCGGCGTAACCCCGGAAAGGGTCGGGGCGGTGCCGGCATGGGAGGCAGGCAGGTGCGGTCCGTGACGCGGCGTGCTTTCACGGCGCGGCCCGCACCGGGTTCCCCCGCTCTCCTATTTCCGGAAGGCCCGGGAAGGCCGGGACGCTTCGCGATGCTGCGCCGTTCGTCCCCCGGCGCCCGCGGTCGGCCGGGCCTCGTCTCCCGCGTGGCGCGACGCGCGCGAGGGAGGAGCCCCGGCGTCCGCGGACCGCATCGACGAGAGGAACGATGCGTCCACGGTGATCATGTACGGGCGGGGACGCGGCTCCTGCCGTCCAGCCTCGAGCCGGGTAGGGAGCCCCGGCTTCGCGGGGGAGGCGAAGGGGTGGTCCGCCACGACGGTGAGGTGCTTCTGGATCAGCCGCTCGATGTCGGCCAGCAGCGGCCGTTCCTCGAAGCCGCAGAAGGAGACGGCGATCCCGGATAGGCCCGCCCTCCCCGTGCGGCCGATCCGGTGGACGTACGCCTCCGGCTCGTTCGGCATGTCGTAATTGAAGACGTGGGACAGCTCGACGATGTCCAGCCCCCGCGCGGCGATGTCCGTCGCAACCAGTACGCGGATCGAGCCCTTCTTGAAGGATGCGAGCGCCCGTTCCCGGGACCCCTGGGACTTGTCCCCGTGGATCGCCTCGGTCCGGATTCCCGCGCGGCTCAAGGTCCTTTCTATGCGGTCGGCCCCGTGGCGCGTCCGGGTGAACACCAGTGCGTTCTTCACGGCATCGTCGGCCAGCAGGTGCTTCAGCAGCTGTGCCTTGTCGGCCTTTTCGACGTAGTAGAGGAGATGCTCCACGCTTTCCGCCGGGGCGGAGGGCGGCGCCACGGAGACGCGCACCGGGTCGCGGAGGATCGTGTCGGCCAGGCGGGCGATGTCGTACGGGATGGTGGCGGAAAACAGCAGCGTCTGCCGCTGTCGAGGAAGTTTTTCGATCACCCGCCGGATGTCGGGAATGAATCCCATGTCGAGCATCCGGTCCGCCTCGTCGAGGACGAACACCTCGACCGCCGACAGGTCGATGAGCCTCTGGTTCATGAGGTCGAGCAGGCGGCCGGGCGTGGCGATGAGGATGTCCACCCCCTTGCCGAGCGCCTGCTCCTGGGGGCGCTGGCTCACCCCGCCGTAGATGGTCGCGTGGCGCAGCCCCGTGTGGACCGCGTAGGCCCCGAAGCTCTCGCCGACCTGCACGGCCAGTTCCCTCGTGGGGGTGAGGACCAGGGAGCGGACCGGGCGCTTGCCGCGCTTCGGCCTGCCCGGCGCGAGGAGACGCTGGAGGATGGGGAGCGCGAACGCCGCAGTCTTTCCGGTGCCCGTCTGGGCGGACCCGAGGATGTCCTTGCCCTCGAGTACGTGGGGGATCGCCTGCTCCTGGATGGGGGTGGGGGCGGGGTAGTTCATGGACTGCACGGCCCGGAGGATCTCCGGGGAAAGGCCGAAATCCTGGAACTGCATAT
>CAZTFC010000151.1:0-2911 GCA_964612075.1 uncultured bacterium | reverse complement strand
GGGTACGACAAGGGCGACTTCGTCGTCGTCCGGGCGCGCAAGCCGTAAAGGAACGGGAACCGCGGCCCGGGACGCGCGCCGGGCCGCGGAACCTTCCCCTCAGTAAATGCGGCGTATCGTGTTGTTCCCGCCGTCCGCCACGTAGAGGTCCGCCCCGTCCGTCGTGATGCCGGACGGCATGTAATACCTCGCCGCGCCGCCGCCGTCGGCGGAACCGGGGATTTCCGCCCCTCCCGAGATCGTCGTCACCGCGCCCGTGGCGATCACGACCTTCCGGATCAACATGTTGAAGGTGTCCGCGACGAAGAGACTCGTCCCGTCCGTCGTGACGCCGCACGGCCGGTAGAACCTCGCCGCGGACCCGGTGCCGTCCAGGACGCCGGAAGAGCCGGCCAGCCCCGCCAGCGTCGTCACCCCGGCCGTGGCGATCGCCACCCTGCGGATCGTGTGGTTGCCGGTGTCCGCCACATAGAGGCTCGTTCCGTCCGTCGTGAGCCCTTCCGGCTCGTCGAACCTTGCCGCGGGGCCCGTGCCGTCATCGAAGCCGGAAGAGCCGGCGAGCCCCGCCGGCGTCGTCACCTCGCCCGTGGAGATCACGATCTTCCGGATCGTGTGGTTGCCGGTGTCCGCCACGTAGAGGTTCATGCCGTCCGTCGTGATGCCGCAAGGAGAGAGGAACCTCGCCGCGGGACCCGTGCCGTCGGCGGAGCCGTATGACTCCGCCAGCCCCGCGAGCGTCGTCACGGCGCCCGTCGCGATGACGACCTTGCGGATCGTGTAGTTGTTCTTGTCCGCCACGTACAGGTTCGTCCCGTCCGTCGTGATGCCGCGCGGGTTGTTGAACCTCGCCGCGGAGCCGGTGCCGTCGGCGGTGCCGGGAGAGCCGGCGAGCCCCGCCAGCGTCGTCACGGCCCCGGAGGAGATCGACACCCGCCGGATCGTGTCGTTCTCCCCGTCCGCCACGTAGAGGTTCGCCCCGTCCGTCGTGACGTCGTACGGAAGGTTGAACCGGGCCAGCGTCCGGACACCGTCGGCGGAACCGTACGAGCCCGCCCCGCCAGCGGCGGTCGACACCTGCGCCCCCACGATCGCCATCCTGCGGATCGAGTGGTTCTCGTAGTCCGCCACGTAGAGGTTCGTCCCGTCCGTCGCGAGCCCCCTCGGGTAGCGGAACCTCGCCGCCGTCCCGACGCCGTCGGCGGAACCGGCTTCCCCCGTGCCGCCCGCCACCGTCGTCACCGCCCCGGAAGATGTCCCGACCTTGCGGATCGTCTGGTTGGAATAGTCGACGACATAGAGATCCGTGCCGTCCACCGCGACGCCCCAGGGTTGATGGAACCGCGCCGCGGAACCGGTGCCGTCCGCGGTCCCGTACTCCCCCGCCGTTCCCGCCAGCGTCGTCACCGCCGCGGTGGAGATCGACACTTTCCGGATCGTGTGGTTTTCGTTGTCCGACACGTAAAGGTGCGTCAGGTCGGCGGCGACGCCCACGGGGTAACAGAACCGGGCCGCCGGGCCGCCGTCGGCGGAGCCGCAATCCTCCGCGAAACCGGCCAGCGTGGTCACCTGGCCGTCCGCGATCCTCACCTTCCGGATCGTGTGGTTGCAGGTGTCCGCCACGTAGAGGTACGCCAGGTCCGGGCCGACCGCCACGTCGTAGGGATAGTTGAAGCGGGCCGCAAAGCCGTCCTGGTGGCCGGAAGAGGCCGGGACGCCCGCCAGCGTCGTCACAACCCCGGCGAAGGTCACCTTGCGGATCGTGTGGTTCCCCATGTCGGTCACGTAGAGGCTCAGGCCGTCCGTCGCGATGCCGCCGGGGCCGTTGAACCGCGCCGCGGAGCCCGTGCCGTCGGCTGTGCCGGAAGACCCCGGGCTGCCCGCCAGCGTCGTCACCTCGCCCGTGACGGTCGACATCCGCCGGATCGTGCTGTTCCCGGAGTCCGCGATGTAGAGGAAGCCCCCCAGCGCGACGGCGCCTCCCGGCCGGAAGAAGCTCGCCGCCGTCCCGACGCCGTCCGCGGAGCCGGTCAGCGGGCTGCCGGCCGCCGTCCGGGTGGTGTTCGCGAGCGTGAGCGGGATGCCCTGGATGGCGCCGCCCATCTGGGTGCCGGTGACGGGCGCGCCGCCGCCGCCTCCTCCTCCGCAGGAGGGCATGGCTGCCAGCAGCGGAAGCAGCAGAAACGGAAGCAGCATCGGGAAATGCGAAGCGCGGGATCGTCTCATGGCCCCCCTCCTCTCGCGAGCAGCCCCGGGAAGATCTCCCCGAGACCGCCGGCGATGAACTCGACCGCGATGGCGGCCAGCAGCAGGCTCATCAGCCGCCGCACGATGTTGATGCCGGTGCGCCCCAGGCGCGACCCGATCGGGATGGCCAGCAGGTAGGAGACCCAGACGGCCAGCCCCAGCAGCGCCGACCCGGCGACCATGAACGCGAGGTGCCCCGGCCCCTCCCCCTGCGCGGTGTAGATGATGACCGTGCTGATCGCGCCCGGCCCGGAAAGGAGCGGGATCGCCAGCGGGACCACCCCGACTCCCCCGCCGGCCCGCTCCCCGGCCTCCGCCGCCTCCTCCGGGGTCTGGCGGCTGCGGCTGTATTCGGCGTGGAACATGGCGATCGCCATCAGGAGCAGGAGGATCCCGCCTGCCACGCGGAACGAAGGGAGCCCCACGCCGAAGAGGCGCAGGGCCGAGTCGCCGAAGAGGCAGGCGCCGGCGAGCACCGCCGCCATCGTGAACGCCGCGACACGCGCGGTCCGTTTCCGCTCCTGCGTCCCCTGCTGGTCGGTCACGCTCAGGAAGATCGGGATGGAGCCGATCGGGTCGACGATCGCCAGGAGGGCCGTGAAGATCTTCAGGTACACCGTCCAGGTCAGCATACCTACATTCTACCCCCCGTTCCGGCCCCTCGAGC
>CAZTFC010000150.1:0-2924 GCA_964612075.1 uncultured bacterium | reverse complement strand
AATGGACATGATCCCCCCTGTCTCCTCCGCTTTCCCCGCAAGCTCCCCGAACACGTCCGACGCTCCGCGCGGAACTTCCGGCCGGGCCGCCGGGAAGGAGCTCCCCGAGCAGCCTCCGAAAAGCTGGTGCGAGGCGATGCTGAAAAAACACGGTCCCATGCGGATCTCCGACAACGCGAGGACCGTCCTGGAGCGCCGCTACCTCAAGAAAGGCACCGAAGGGGAGCCGCTGGAGACTCCCGAGGAGATGGTCGCCCGGGTGGCGTACAACATCGCGCTCGCGGAGGGGATCTACTACGGGGCCCTGCCCGAGGTGGTGCTCCGCTGGGCCGAGGCGTTCTACGAGCCGATGCTGCGCCTGGACTTCCTCCCCAACTCCCCCACCCTGATGAACGCTGGGCGGGAGCTGCAGCAGCTTTCGGCGTGCTTCGTCCTGCCCGTCGACGACTCGATGGATTCCATCTTCGAGGCGGTCAAGAACACCGCCATGATCCACAAGAGCGGCGGGGGGACCGGCTTCTCCTTCTCCCGCCTGCGCCCGCGCGCCGACGTCGTGCGGTCGACGAAGGGGATCTCCTCCGGGCCGATCTCCTTCATGACCGTCTTCGACGCGGCCACCGAGACGATCAAGCAGGGCGGGACCCGGCGCGGCGCGAACATGGGCATCCTGCGCGTCGACCACCCCGACATCCTCGACTTCATCACCTGCAAGAGCCAGACGAGCCGGCTGAACAACTTCAACATCTCCGTGGCCCTCACCGAGGACTTCATGAAGGCGGTGGAGAACGACGAGGAGTACAGCCTGGTCAACCCCCATTCCCGGGAGGTCGTGGCGCGGCTTTCCGCGCGCAAGGTGTTCGAGCAGATCGTGGACTCGTCGTGGCGCAACGGGGAGCCGGGGATCATCTTCATCGACCGGATCAACCGGGACAACCCCACCCCGCGGGTCGGGGCGATCGAGAGCACGAACCCCTGCGGCGAGCAGCCGCTGCTGCCCTATGAATCGTGCAACCTGGGCTCCGTCAACCTGTCGAACATGGTCGCCGTCGAGGACGGGCGGCCGCGCGTCGACTACGACAAGCTGAAGGACGCGGTCCACACGGCGGTGCGCTTCCTCGACGACGTGATCGACATGAACAACTACCCGCTCCCGCAGATCCGGCAGATGACGATGGGGAACCGCAAGATCGGGCTCGGCGTCATGGGGTTCGCCGACATGCTGCTGAAGCTCGGCATCCCGTACGATTCCGACGAGGCGCTGGCGGTGGGCCAGGAGACGATGAGCTTCATCCAGGAGGAATCGACGGCGGCCTCCTGCAACCTCGCCCGGGAGCGCGGCCCCTTCCCGAACTTCGACGTCAGCGTCTTCCCGGAGCGCAAGTGCGCGCCGAGGCGCAACGCCACCACGACGACGATCGCGCCCACCGGGACGATCAGCATCATCGCGGGCGCATCCAGCGGGATCGAGCCCGTCTTCGCGCTCTCCTACATCCGCAACGTCATGGACAACGACCACCTCGTGGAGGTGCACCCGCTCTTCGACGCCGAGATGCGGCAGCGCGGGCTCTACTCGACCGGGCTGATGGAGGAGATCTCGAGGAAGGGGACCCTGAAGCACGTCGACGGCATCCCCGCGGACGTCGCCCGGGTCTACGTCACCGCCCACGACATCTCCCCCGAGGCACACCTGCGGATGCAGGCGGCCTTCCAGAAATACACGGAGAACGCGGTGTCCAAGACGGTGAACTTCCCGACGGACGCGACCCGGGAGGACATCCGGAAGGTCTACCTCCTCGCCTACCGGCTGAGCTGCAAGGGAGTCACGGTCTACCGGGACAGGAGCCGCGAGGAGCAGGTCCTGAACATCGGCGAGGTGAACCGCAAGGGGGAGGCCCCGAAGAAGGAGGCCGCGGAGGCGCCGTTCGTCACCCCCCGGCCCCGCCCCGACACCCTGATCGGCGTCACGAAGGAGATGAAGACCAGCTGCGGGAAGCTCTACGTCACCATCAACCGCGACGACAAGGGGATCTTCGAGGTCTTCAACCAGATGGGGAAGGCGGGGGGATGCGCCGCCTCCCAGTCGGAGGCGATCGGGCGCCTCGTGTCGCTGGCGCTGCGCTCGGGGGTCCAGCCCGAGACGATCATCAAGCAGCTGAAAGGGATCTCGTGCCACCTCCCGACCTGGGGCGGCAACGGCGGCAAGATCCTCTCCTGCGCCGACGCCGTGTCGAAGGCCATCGAGTGGTACCTCGAGAACTTCGAGGCCATGTTCCCGGGCGTTCCCTCCCCTGCCGCGGCGGCCGCCCCCGCGCCGGCGGCGTCGGGGAAGAAGGCCGGCGTCCCGCTCGAAGAGGAGGAGGTCGCCCGGGGGGCCTGCCCCGACTGCGGCAGCCAGATCGAGCGGCAGGAAGGGTGCCTGAAGTGCCGGTCGTGCGGCTGGTCGGAATGCTGACCCGCGCGATATACGAAGAGTACTGACACCCGCGACGCCGGACCACGGGGGACACACATGAAACGAGGGACATGCTTCAGGGGGACACAAGGGGATGTCCCTCGTTTCATGTGTGTCCCCCCCCAGTTCGATACTTGATCCCTTCGATTCCTCACAACAGAGGTGTTTTCCTCACCTTCGAAGGAATCGAAGGGTCCGGGAAAACCACCCAACTGCGCCGCCTGGCGACGCATCTCGAGGCGAAAGGGATCCCCCGCCTCGTCACCCGGGAGCCCGGCGGGACCCCCCTGGCCGACCAGATCCGCTCGCTGCTGCTTTCCCCGCGCGAAGAGGCCGTCTTCCCCGAGACCGAGCTGCTGCTCTACGAGGCGGCGCGGGCGCAGCACGTCCGGGGGGTCGTCCTCCCGGCCCTCGAATCCGGCACGGCGGTCCTGTGCGACCGGTTCTCCGACGCGACGACGGCGTACCAGGG
>CAZTFC010000149.1:0-2951 GCA_964612075.1 uncultured bacterium | reverse complement strand
ACCGCGGTCCGCGGCATCGCCCCGATGAACTCGATGTCCCGGGGCAGCTTGTACACCGCGATCTTCTCCTTGCAGTGCTCGATCAGCTCCTTCTTGAGCAAGTCGGTCGCCTCCACGCCCTCCTTCAGCTGGACGAACGCCTTGGTCTTCTGCCCCATGATCGGGTCGGGGACGCCGACCACGCCCGCGTCGAGGACCGCCGGGTGCGTCACCAGCGCCTCCTCGATCTCCTCGGGCCCGATCCGGTAGCCGGACGACTTGATGAGGTCGTCCTCGCGGGAGAGGAACTGGACGTAGCCGTCCTCGTCCATCGTGACGACGTCGCCCGCCAGGCACCAGCCGTCGCGCACGCACGACTTCTGCTTGTCGTTGTCCTTCCAGTAGATCGTCCCGGTGGGCCCGCGGACGATCATCTTCCCGACGTCGCCGGGGTTGACCTGCTCGAAGTTCTCGTTCACCACGCGCACGTCGTAGCCGGGGCACGCCGTGCCGATGAGCCCGGGCTTGACCTTCTTCGTCACCGCGGAGGAGATGAAGACGAACATCATCTCGGTGGTGCCCAGCCCCTCGTAGATCTCCAGGCCGAACTTCTCCTTCCAGTCGAGGTAGGTCTTGGCGGTGAGCGCCTCGCCGCCGCCGGTGCAGAAGCGCAGCGAGGAGTAGTCCCACTGCTTCGGGTCGATGTCCGCGATCATCTTGCGGTACGCCGTCGGGAGCGCCGACATGATCGTGACCCGGTGGTTCTGGATGTTCCTGAACATCGACACCGGGTCGAATTTCGCGATGAGGGAAACGCCCGCACCGTAGCGGAACGGGATGACCCCGACGGTGGAGTAGCCGGCCGCCATCGCCAGCGGCGCCGGCCCGCCGATGACGTCCTTGTCGGTGACCTCCCAGCAGTATTTCCCGAAGCCGTCGGCGACGATGAGCGACTCCTCCATGAAGTGCGCCGTCCCTTTCGGCAGCCCCGTAGTGCCGGAGGTGAACAGGAGGACGGAGACGTCCATCCGGTCGCGCTGCACGGCCTCGCATTGATCGGGATTCTTCATGAGGTCGGCATAGGGGACGTACCCCTTCGCCCGGACCTCGTTCTCGTCCCCGCCCACGACGACGATCGATTTCACGGACGAGAGCTCCGACCGGACCGCCTCCACCTCGCCCAGCATCGTCGCCGCGACGATGGCGACCTTCGCCTCCGCGACGTTCGCGACGTGGGCGATCTCGGTGCGGGCGAACAGGACCGAGGTGGGCAGCGATACCGCCCCGATCTTGATGATGGCGAAGTTGCAGACGAGAATGGGGGGGATGTTGGGCATCCGCATCAGGACGCGGTCGCCCTCCTCCACGCCCAGCTTCTTCAGCCCGTTGGCGACGCGGTTGACGGACGCCTGGAGCTGCCGGTACGTGATGCGCTGGTCGTCGAAGTAGATCGCCGTCTTGTCGCCGTACGTTTCCGCCGTCCGGTCGAGGAGGACCTCCGTCGAGTTGAACCTCTGCGGGATGCTCTTGAACTCGTCCAGGGTGTAGATCCTCTGCGGCCTCAGTTCCGGCGGCGGAAGCCAGCTCTCGGGGATGTTGCCCATCGCCTCGTGTCCTCCTCCTGGTTATATTCGTTCCAAAGGCTTCGGCGCCCGGCCCGGGAACTCCCGGGCCGGACGCCGTAACGCAAGAGCCGCTTTTCCCTGTCGCCCGGCGGTCAGACCGTCAGCCGCTCGAGCGCCTCGACGGCGTCCAGCACCTTCTGCAGCTGCTTGTCGGAACGCGGGTACACCTCCCGCGGGTAGTTCGGGTCGCCGCCGTACACCAGGAGCGCGGGGACCGTCCTGCCGAAGTCCTCCTCGAGGGCGCCCTTCGCCCCGAAGACGCCGCGGATTTCGGCCTTCGGGCCGGTGCACGCCGCGTTGTACGCCTTCGCCGGGTTCGGCTTGCCTTTGAGGTCGATCGCGACGCCGACGGTGCCGAGCTTCTTGAGCAGCCGGAGCGCCTCCGGGATGTCGGTGTAGTACTGGGAGCCGGGCTGCGTCCCCGAATCATAGTAGAACTCGACCTTGGTGACGCTGGTATCCACGGCCGCGGCCTTCTTCGTCAACGCGTCGACGGCCGCGAGGTCCCACTGCGGGACCATCGCCGGCTCGGTCCCTTCGTAATAGCCGCACTCCCCTTCGATGCCGTTTTCGCGCGGGATGTTGACGGTATAGGGCCACTCGAGCTTCGTGCACTGGCCGGCGTAGACCCGGGCGATGTACGGGTCGGTCGCGGACACGAAGTTACTGCACTTCGGGCAATTGGGTATGTTCGCCACGGCGTTTCCTCCTTGAAGGATCACATCGCGAATTTCTTCGGGCGGCTGCCGACCAGGTCCTCGGGCTTGAGCGGGGCTCCGGAAACCGGCCTCCCGCGCTTGCTCTTGGTGATGGCGATCGGCTTTCCCTGGAAGTCCTCCCGCGCCTGCGGGGCGGAGTTGACCTTCCCGGCCTCCGTGATCGGCTTCCAGTCCTTGCTCTGCGCGTATCCGGGCAGCTTGTCGTGCGGCCCCTCGGCGGCGGCCGGGGGACCCGTCCGCGTGCCGTTCACCAGCTCGTACGCCCAGATCGAACCGCATCCGGCGCACTTTACCTTCCCCTTGAAGTTCCAGAACGAGAAGGGGTCGAGGTAGTTGATCGTCTCGCACTTCGGGCACTCCATGATGAGCGACGTATCGCGGAAAACGCTCATTGATTTCCCCCTTTTCCTCTAGATGATCTCTCGCTTCTCGAGATCCGCGATCTGGGAGCCCGTGAAGCCGCACAGCTTGGCCAGGATGTACTCGTTGTCCGCCCCGACCGGCTTGAAGGCGTTCTTGATGCGGGCGGGTGTGTCGGACAGCCTGTACGGGGCGCCCTGGATCATGATGTCCCCGTAGGTCGGGTCGTCGAGCCACTGGATCGAGCCGCGCAGGTGCCAGTGCTCGT
>CAZTFC010000148.1:0-2992 GCA_964612075.1 uncultured bacterium | reverse complement strand
ATGGCCCTCGATCCGGTACTGCAGCTCGTCTCCGAGGCGACGATGATCCGGTCGACGGTCGGGGTCATAACGAACGTCCGCCCGGACCACTTCGAGGTGATGGGAGAAACCCTCGACGACGTGGCCGGGGCCCTTTCCTGCACCATCCCGAGGGGCGGCGTCCTCGTGACGGGAGACCGCCGGTATTTCCCGTTCCTGTCCGGGGCGGCCGCGAGGAAAGGTTCCAGGGCCGTGCTCGCGGGCTCGCCCGACGCGGACCGGGACGGTGAAGACGCCTCCCGTGGCGTCCGGTTCTTCCGGGAAAACATCGAGATCGCCCGGAGCGTGTGCCGCGAGCTGGGGCTGGACCCGGACGTCGTGGACCGCTGCGTCGACGACGCGGGCGCGTCCGCGGAGGGCGCCGGGGTCTTCCGCATCCCCGTCGAGGGCGGGGCGGTGCATTTCCTCGACGCCTTCTCCGCGAACGACGTCGAATCCACCCGGATCCTCCAGGAGCGGGCGCTGCGGCGGGAGGCGTGCCCGCGCCCCTGGATCGCGCTCTTCAACAACCGGGCCGACCGCCCGCTGCGGATGAAGTCGTTCGCCGACGACCTCCTGGCGGGGTCGCCCTACGACCTGATCGCGGTGACCGGGGAGGGACGCGGGCTGGCGCGCCGGTACTTCCGGGGCAAGGTCCGGGACAGGGAGATCGTGGTGCTTGCGGGCGGCCCCCCGCGCACGATTTTGGGGGAGCTGTTGCGGAGCGCGGGCCGGGAGGAATGCACGGTCGTGGGCATGGGCAACGAGAAATGCGGGGGGAAAAGCCTTTCGCGGCTGTTCCGGGAGGCGCCCGCGCGATGAACCTGACGGAGTCCATCGCCATCGGCCTCGTGTTCGGGTTCTTCTTCTACGAACGGTTCGGGCTCTCCGCCGGCGGGTTCGTCGTGCCCGGCTACATCGCCCTGCAGTTCAACAACCCGCTGCTTCTCGGGGGAACCCTGATCGTCAGCCTCCTCACCTGGCTGCTGGTGAAGGGCGCGTCCCGCTACGCGATCCTGTACGGCCGCCGCCGCTTCATCCTCATGGTCCTCACGGGCTTCGCGTGGCAGTGGGGGTTCCGGCTGCTGATGGTGCGGACAGGATCCTTCGTCGAGGACGGGGACGTCTTCGGGTACATCATCCCGGGGCTGATCGCGAACGAGATGGAGCGCCAGGGCATCGCTCCCACGCTCACCGCGCTCCTGGTCATTTCCGTCATGGTCCGCTTGAGCCTGATCGCCCTGGGGCTGCTCTGAATGCGGCCGCGGAGGCGCTCCATGCGGACAGGCGATATGCGGGGCAGCGACGGGGCCGGCGCCGCCCCCGGCGGGTGGGTCGACCGGAGAGGCTTCCTGAAAGCCGGCGCCGCTTTCCTGGGAGCGATCCTCGCCGCCGGGCGGCCCCGGCCGGCGGCCGGCGGTCGTCCCGGGGTCCCCTTTTCCCCCGCGCTGCGAATCCGGTCGGGGGATGCCGTCGTGATCGAGACGGGCGCGGATGCGATGGACGGGATGGTCCTTTCCTCCGGGACGGAAAGGTGGGTCCGCGCGTTCCGGGAGAGGATGGCCGGGGACCCGCGCACGCGCTTTTATCCCGGCCCGGCGGCCCTGGCGGGCCCGATCGATGTCGAGGGCGCGGAACCCGGGGATCTCCTGGAGATCGCGATCCTGGAGGTCGTCCCGGCGCCTTACGGGTTCAACGTGCGGCCGGAGCCCGCAAACGGGCGGGTGGAGTGGTTCCGGACGGACCGGAGAGCGTACGACTTCGGGTCGCTGCCCGGTGCCAGGATCCCGCTGCGCCCCTTCCCCGAGACGCTGGGCGTCCTGCTTCCGGGGGCGGGGAGGGAAAGAGGCCGACCGATCCGGAATCTCGGCTGCGGGGAGCTGGTCGCGGGGACGACCCTTCACGTTCCGGTGCGGGTGAGGGGAGCGGGCGTGGTGGCGGGCGATTCGCGCGTGGGGTCCCGGGGCGGCGGGCCCGGCGACGGCGCCCCGGACGGGATCGTCCGGCTGATCGCGTTGCGGGTGACCGTCCGCAAAGACCTGGCGGGACGCGTGGCCTGGCCGTCGGGGAAGCGGGGCTAGCTGACGGATTCCTGTTCCGCGAAGTAGTGCAGCATCATCCGCTCCACGCCCATGACGTGGTTGAACATGGCCTCTTCCGCCCTGTCGGGGTCGCGGCTTTCCAGGGCGTCGAAGATGGACTTGTGCGCGGCGTATCCCCTTTGCCCGCCTCCCTGCGCCATGTTGGAAGTGACCCGGGTTCTCGCCAGGGAATGATCCAGCGCTTCCAGCAGCCCGACGAAGATGGAGTTGTTGGTGGCCTTGGCGATGGCGTAATGGAATTCGCTGTCCAGGTCGATGATGTCCTTGCCCTGCTTCAGGCGCTCTTCCTGGCGCCGCAGGATGTCCCGCAGGACCTCCAGCTGTGCCTCGGAGATGTTCTGGGCGGCCAGCCGGGCGAGCTGCGGCTCGATCACC
The DNA here is from genome assembly GCA_964612075.1 of uncultured bacterium. Taxonomy (GTDB): domain Bacteria; phylum Desulfobacterota; class Deferrimicrobia; order Deferrimicrobiales; family Deferrimicrobiaceae; genus UBA2219. The sequence continues at coordinate 497 of CAZTFC010000148.1, read as the reverse complement.
CGCCGGACCTGTATCGGCTCCCGGACCTGCCGCTCCTTGTTCGTTATCGCCTTGATCAGGGGGGTCGCCTCGAAGTTCACGGCTCCCGTCCGGAAAGTGCCCTCCCCGACCTTGCGCTCCACCAGGCCGTTGGCTTCCAGGACCGTCAAGGCTTCCCGGACGGAAACCCGGTTGACGTTGAACGTCTGGGCCAGTTCGCGTTCGGAAGGAAGTTTCTGCCCGGGGACCACGTTGCCATCCAGAAGGTATTCCTGCAACTGGACCAGGACTTCCTCGTAGATGCGCTTCCTTTTGATTTCCTTGAACTTCATTGCCTGTCCTGCGCCGCCTTGCGGGCGGATGAGGTGCGATCCGAAAACCCGTTGGCCAATCAGGTCTTTACGCTAAAAAACCAACGTTAAATTATACCACTAATTACGCGAAGAGGCGACGGCGTATCGCGCGGCGCCCAGGAGCGCTGCCGACTCGTCCAGGATGACCTTCACCGGCACCTTTTC
>CAZTFC010000147.1:0-3021 GCA_964612075.1 uncultured bacterium | reverse complement strand
CCCCGATGGCCTCGACCTCGATCTTCATGCGGTGGGCCTGCTGGTCGATGAACGAACCGGTTCCCGCCGCGCAGTCGCCGTTGGTATCGTAGTCCCTGATGGTGAGGGCGCCGCCCCCGCCCGCGGTCCCCAGGCGAACGACCTTCGCGTTCTCCCCTCCCATCTCGAAGATCGTCCGGACTTCCGGGTGGCCCGCCGTCACGGCCTTCACCAGGCACCGGAAATCGTTCTCGTACGTCCCGCCGACCAGCGGGGCGAGCTGCCGACCGCTCTTCCCGGTGACCGCCACGCCGGAGAGGCTTCCCTCCCCGAGGGTTGCGATCCAGCTCCGGAACCGCTCGGGCACCCTGCGCATCGGGTCTCCGAGGAGGCGGTCGTACGACAGGAGGTACCCCGTCCCCGCATCGCCCAGCGGGACCGGCTCCTGCGAAAGGAACGTCTGCCGGACATCGTGGGGCGGCACGGGCTGACCGGCCTCGAGGAAAAGTACGAACTTCATGCTGATCGAGCCGACGTCGATGCCGAGGAACATGAGGGGCCCTCCGCTTCCGCGGCGAACGAGTTTCCGGATTATCCGAGGATCACACTTCAATACCCGTGCCGATAAAGGGGCCTTTCCGTGACGGGCACTTCCGGATGAACGGCGAATGCCCTCCCCCCGGATCCCGCCCCGATCGGATACCCCCATATCCGATCGGATATGGCCCCGCAAAGCATGGATTTGCGGCGCCGGCGCGATATAATTGTTTCCATGTTCGGCATCGGCCTCCAGGAAATGCTCATCATCCTCGTCGTGGTCCTGATCGTCTTCGGGCCGAAGCGGCTTCCGGACCTGGCCAGGAGCATCGGGAAAGGGATCGCCGAGTTCAAGAAGGCGTCCGACGAGGTACGGAAAGGGATCGAGGGGGCGGTACAGGAGGAAGAGGAGAAATCTCCCCCGATGCCGGAGGGCGAGGCCGCCCCCCCCGAGGCGCGCTCGCTCGAAGCGTATGTCGAAGATTCCTCCGCTTCGAACGCTTCTCCAGGGGAGGCTCGACCCGCGGACGCTCCCGCTGCGGACGCGTCTCCCGCCGATGCGCGGACCGGCGACGCCGAACCGCCGGCGCCCCCCCGGCAGGATTGAACGAACCCGGATCGGATACCTCCCCGGAGGAGGTCCGGCAGCCCGTAACGGAGCACCTCGAGGAGCTCCGCGACCGGTTGATCCGTTCCCTGATCGCCTTCGGGGCGGGCACGGCCGCCTGCTACAACTTCGCGGGGGAGATCTACAAGCGGCTGATCCGGCCGGTGACCGACGCGCTTCCGGCGGACTCGGTCCTGATCTTCACGGAGCTCACCGAGGCGTTCCTCACCTATTTCAAGCTGGCGCTCTGGGGAGGGTTCGTCCTGTCGTCCCCCGTCATCTTCTACCAGGCTTGGCGTTTCGTGAGCCCGGGACTGTACCGGAAGGAAAAGCGGCTCGTGGCGGTCTTCGCCTTCTGGTCGACGCTCGGGCTGGCGGCGGGGATGTGCTTCGCCTACTTCATCGCCATACCCGCGTTCATGAACTTCTTCTTCTCCTTCGGGCGGACGGTCGTCGTTCCCATGCCGTCGATGAAGGAATCGCTTTCCCTCGTGCTGCGCCTCCTGCTGATCTTCGGCGTCATGTTCGAGCTGCCCCTCGTCCTTTACCTGGCCGGGCGGGGAGGGATCCTGTCCGCGGCGTTCCTCCGGAGATGGCGAAAGGGGGCCGTCCTTGGCGCGCTCCTGCTCTCCGCCGTCCTGACGCCGCCCGACGCGGTGTCGCAGCTCCTGGTTTCCGTTCCCCTGTACGCCCTCTACGAGGCGGGGATCCTTCTTTGCGCCCTGGGGGAACGGCGCGGAAACGCCGCGAAGGGCCTTCCGCCGTCTTGAGTCCGGCGGGGAAATTCCATATAGTCGGAGTCAGGTCCCGGGAGGGGCGGAGGGGCTGATTGCCGCGCAGGGGCGTTCTACGGCCGCGGTACACCGCGGAACAGATCCGGAGGAAAGTGGCGGCCATCGCCCGCCGCGTCGACCGTGCGTACGCGGGGTCCGAGCTGCTTCTCGTCGGCGTGCTGAAAGGGTCCCTGTTTTTTCTCGCCGACCTGGCCCGCGAGCTCACCGTTCCGGTCGCCATCGACTTCGTCAGGATATCGAGCTACGGCGGCAAAACCTCCCCCGGGGGCAGGACACGCCTGACGAAGGACATCGAGACGGACGCCGCGGGGAAGGACGTGCTCGTGATCGAGGAGATCGTGGATACGGGGCGGACGGTCGCGGCGCTGCGGCGCCACTTCGAACGGAAGCGCGCCCGGTCGGTGCGTTTCTGCGCCCTCGTGGACAAGAGGACCCGCAGGGAGGCCGATGTCACGATCGAGTTCTCCGGGTTCCGCGCCAAGGCCGGTTTTCTCGTGGGATACGGCATGGACTACGCCGAGGCGGGCCGCGAGCTTCGGCAGATCTATGAATTGGAGGGTAATAAATGATCATCGAGTGCAAGACCTGCCACGCACGGTTCCGCCTCGACGAATCGAAGATAAAGGGAAGGGGCGCCCGGGTGAAATGCCGCAAGTGCGGCGATCAGATCGTCGTCCTCAAGGACGCCGAACCGGGCCCCGCCGGCCAGCCCCGGGAGGGTGAAGGCTCGCTCGACCTGAGCTCGGCGCTCCGGGAGCCGCCCGACAACCTGATCCCTTTCCCGAAGGCGCCTTCCCGGACCGCGGAGCCCCCGGAGGCCGCGGCGAAGGACGAAGTGGACTTCGCGTTCGAGCAGCTCCTCTCGCGGACGACCGAAACACCCGAGGAAGCCGCGCCGCCCGCGGAGCCGCCCGAGCCGTCGATCGAGCCTCCCGCGGAGCCGACGTTCGAGACGCCGCCCGCGCCGGCCTTCGAGCCGCCGCCCGAGCCGTCGATCGAACCGCCCGCGGAGCTGACGTTCGAGCCTCCCGCGGAGCTGGCGTTCGAGGCGCCGCCCGCGCCGGCCTTCGAGCCGCCGCCCGAGCCGTCGATCGAACCGCCCGC
>CAZTFC010000146.1:0-3096 GCA_964612075.1 uncultured bacterium | reverse complement strand
CGGGCGCGCGTCTTCCACCCCGCCGAGCAGGAAAACCCGGTCGGACAGCCCCCGGGCCGCGATCTCTCCCTTGAGCTCCGCCTCGAGCGGCCCCGTCCCGACGATCGCGACGCGGCAGCGGATCCGGTCGGCGGCTCGGACAAGCGTCGAAAGCCCCTTGTAAGGAACGAGCCTGCCCACGAACAGCAGGTACGGCCCTCCCAGCCGCTCCCTCGCCTCCGCCGCGGCCCGCTCCTCCCCGTCCCGGAGCTCGAACCACGACTCCGGAAGCGCGTACGGGATGATGGCGGTGCGCCCGGAAAAAGGCCGGAACGTGTCCGAGAAGGAAACATGGTGCGGGGTCGCCGCCACGAAGGCGTCGGCCCGCCGGAAGACGTACTCCTCGATCGGTCGGAACAACGCATATAGCGCCCGCTTCCACCGCTCCTCGAGGAGGACGTCCGCATGGTTCCACACGACGATCTTCTCCCGCTTGGGACGGGCGAGCAGCGACAGGAACAGGGAGAGAATCGCCGTCGGGTTGGGATAGTGGAGCAGGATGGCCGGGAACCTCCTCGTCGCCCGCAGGGCGTGCAGGACCCGGGGCAGGCCGGGCAGGACGGGGGCGAGGAGGAACGTGCCCGCCTCCCGCAGGTAGTGCACGGTCGTGCTCCCGGACGTCTCCACCCGCGTCTTCCCCGTGCGGGCCGCGACGAGGCAATAGTTCGACAACGAGCCGCCCGTCGCCTCGACGAAGCTTTTGACGACGGCTTCCATCCCGCCGGGCTCCGGCGGGTAATATTTCCCCAGGTGGAGCAGCTTCATCTCCGCATCAACTGCATCAGCCGGTTCCGCAGGAACGGGTGGCCGGTCTCGTCGACGCCCTCCCTCAAGACTTCGATCGCGTTGTCGCGTTGGCCCATGACAAGGTACATGTTGGCGATCGTGCTGTAGGTCTGGGCCGGCGAAACCCCGAGGTACCGGTAGTGCCGGGCCTCCAGGATGATGTGCGCGGGAATGCGCCCCTTGTCGATCCCGTGCCGACGGAGGTATTCCCTCGTCCCCGGCTCGTCGCGCACGAAAACCAGGAAGAGCCCGTCGGAGAACACGAGCCCCCAGCCCGGGTGCGACATCAGCGCCGGGACGATGGGCAGGATCGATCCGGAGGAGTCCATGGACTTCAGGATGATGTGGTTGGCGCCGTACTTGTCCACGATCCGTTCCCAGCCGGGCCAGCCGCCCATGATCTTCTGGTGGTCCTCGAACACCTCGCGGTTGTAGGTTCTGCCGTCGATGAAGGTCAGCGCCTGGGGATAGAGCTGCCAGTCGAGGAACCCCCCGATGTCGAAGAAGTTGATCATTTTCCCTGGCACGGGGTTTTGGCGGAGGAACTCCGCCGCCCGGAACGAGAACTTGTGCTCCGTCATCCCGATGCCGTATTCGAGCTGCCGCATCGAGAAGCCCAGCGTCGTCCCGCCGAAGAGGATCAGCGCGGCGACGATGGTCCCGAGGACGGCCGCCTGCCTCCACCGGAACCCGGTCCCCGAGTCGGGGGACGGACCGGGAGCGCCGTGCTCCTTCGCCGGCTTCCCCCTGCTCCCCTTTCCCCTGGGGGGCTGCCTCGGCTCCGGGGCGCTGCGTCTCTCCAGCCGGGCGTTGACCCTGGACACGAACCCCGTGAGCTGGACCGCCGCCCCGGAGGAAAGGAAAAGCCCCATCATGGAAACCGCGCGCGCCGACCCCCAGGCTCCCTTGAACGCGATGAAGAACAGCAGGATATCGAGCAGGTAGACGCGGCGGCCGAAGAGGCCCAGGGCCAGGGAGACCGCGGCGAAGGCCACGGCGGCCTTGTAGTACACATACATGCCGGTCCCGACCACCGGGGTCAGCTCGGAGATCGACATCAGGATGCTGCTGGCTTCCGTTCCATGCCCCCGGGAGATCATGTGGAGCGGGGCGAGGAGCCAGCTGTAGCCGTGGGGGTTCAGCCCGCAGAGGGCCAGCCCGAGAAGGCCCGTGATCACCGGGGGGAAGACCCAGCCCCGGAGCTTGTCCCAACGAAGCTCGCCGCCCCACGCCGCCCGCGCCAGGGCGTCGACGAAGAACGCCCCGCAGAGCCCGAACGCCATGAGGTAGGTCGGGTGGCAGTTCGCCCACAGAAGGATCAGCGGGGGGAAGAGCCAGATCGCCTTCTTCCGGGTCCCGAAGTAGTACTCGCTGAGCATGCAGATCGTCGTCGCGATGAACAGGTAGGTGAAGATCTCCGGCCTGGGCTGGATCCGGATCCTCAGGAAGCCGGAAAAGGCGAAGATGGCCAGGACCGTCAGCAGCGGATGCCCGCCCCGCAGGATCGTCGCGTGGTACAGCAGGAAGAAGATCGCCACGACGACGGCCCAGATCATGAACGACACGCCGTATTCCCCGGCGGCGGAATGCACCAGGTACAGGGTCGCCGCGAACCCCCATTCCCCCCCGCTGCCGTTCTCCATCCCCAGCGAGGGGTAGTTCCACAGCTCCCGGGTCGGGATGTGCCTGTTCTGGACGATCTCGCGCCCGATGGCGAGATGCGTGCCGAAATCGCTGGTGAAGATCTTGGTGAGCATCGGCACCGTGACGAGGAACAGGAGGACGAACGCGATCAGGTTCTGCCGGCCGGAAGACAATTCCCATCTGCCCATCTACGACTCCGTTCCCATCGGCGAATTGCCGCCCCGCGGGAACGCGCCCGCGAACGGGCGCGCGTGGAACACCGTCGTCGCCTTGAGGCTCGGGCAGCGGGTGCAGTCGAGGCACCGCAGGCATTCCGGGTCCGCGGGCTTCCGGTCCGGCCGGATGTCGACCGGGCAGATCTTCTGGCATTTCCCGCAGCGGGTGCAGCTGTCCGGGTCCCAGGCGAGCTGGAGGAGGCTGGTCCGGTTGAACAGCGAGAAGATCGCCCCCAGCGGGCATGCCGCCCTGCAAAACGGGCGCTTCGCCGCCGCCGACCAGGCGACGAAGGACAGGAGGATCGCGATCTTCACCCAGAACATGGACCCGATCATCGCCCGGACGCCCTCGTTCATGGAGGCCCACGGGATCCCGGCCTCGAGGGTCCCAGCGGGGCAGAGCTTCGAGAAC
>CAZTFC010000145.1:0-3111 GCA_964612075.1 uncultured bacterium | reverse complement strand
TGGCCGCCCGCGCCGCAACCCAGATGGAGCAGCGTGCCCGGAGGTTCCGATGCGGCGCGCTCGATCAGGGTGACGCAGCCCGCGACTTCGTCTTCGTACGATGCCGGATCCGCCAGCAGGTCTTCGGTCCAGGCCAGCTCGTTGTATGCGATCCAGGTTGAGGCCATGGCATTCCGGTCTTTATGGCTTCGTCCCGATGGTTGATTCCTTTGCCCATTCCTCCCACTGGGAATATTTCGGGAAGAAGTATAAAAAATAGGCCAGGGAAACCGATGCGAGGGTATAAAAATCCCCGATTTGTCTTCCAAGGAAAAACAGGACCAGGCCATATATCAGGACGGCTTCGCACAAAGCGGCCGTCACGATCGTCACTATGAAAAACCTCGCGCCATGAGAACCGGGCCCGACGTTGTCAGGAAGATTTTTTGCGGACAACAATGATTTTCTGACGTAATTAATCACGAAAAACATCAGGACGCTCAATCCATAGATAATGTACTTGAAAGTGTATAAATGGGGAGGAAATTCCGGGTTGTCTCCCGCATCCGCCCCCTTGTTCATGAATATGACAACGAATGTATAAACACCGATCGTCGCCATGATAAATATGTACACGATTCTCGCAAAGTTGAACCTGGACTGCAGATTTTCGCCCTGCGGGTTGATCATGCTCCCTCCTTCGTCAGGTTCGGGATGTGGTCATCTGGACCTGCCGCAGTTCCAGCATTCCGTGAATTGCCCTTCGTTCTCCTCTCCGCAGGCGCAACGCCAGGGTTTCCCCTCGACAGGGGCCGAGGCTTCTCCGACATGAAAGGTTTCGACCAGCTCCATGGCGCGGTCATAATCCTCGTCGGGCACCCAGACCGAGGGAGCCGTGTCCTCCGTAATGGGAATTTCGCCCCGGAGTTTCCATAGCGATTCGCCCTGGACTTCCGCCTCGATCCCGTCCCCTTCCAGGAACCCCTTCAGGAGGTGGGCATCGGAAAGATCCCGCGCCAGATAGACTTTTTTCATGGAATCCGCCTTTCGAAAAACCTGCAGCCCCGCTAGATTCCAGCCGGGAGCTTCGACCGCATCATTTTCTTTCTGTCGATCTTCCGCCCGTCCACGATAAAGGTTCCGTCACCGACGGCGTGGATGGTTCTCTTCTCTTTTCTGGAGCCGTCAAAGTATGCGGCCACACCTTCCACCACAACGATGTTGTGCCTGCTTACGATGTCGACGACCCTGCATTCGATGTTCGCCAGGCACTCCTTGATCAGCGGCGCGCGAACATGCCTGCCCTTTATGGCGGTCAGCCCGAACTTCTTGAATTTGTCCGTGTCCGCCCCGGAACATGTCCCCACGCCAACGACCTGATCGATCATGTCCACGGCGGGAATCGAGATCACGCATTCCCCGGACTTTTGAAGCGCGGCATAAGAATGGTTCCAGGGCCCGGTGGTCATGGCGAATACCGGGGAAAAGTCCACCACCATGGTCCAGGAGATCGTCATCACGTTGTCCGTTTCACCATCCCGGGTGGTGACGAAGACCACGGGACCGGATTCCAGAAGCGTGAACGCTTTGCCGAGCCGAAACGTTTTCATTCCCACCCCCACCCGTTCCCGGTCGCCTGACGCTCAGGCCAAGCTGCGTTCCGAGGGTTAGCCGCCTGCCCTCGCCTGCAGCAGATCGCAGGCGGCGTGACCGCGGGAGCCGTCAGCATCGCTTGTGGTCGGGCGGTCTCAAGCGCATTGCCTCCCTCGTTGTTACCACAGCATCCATTAATCGAATTAAGTTGGTTGGTAAAAACCATACACTTATTATTACAAGCAATAAGGATTATATCGTTTTAATAAATACTCAAAATCCATATACTATAATATTATTGCTCTCAGATATCATTTTGTTTTTAACAAGAAGTTCAATAATATTGTCGATTTCGCCTTGCGATAGCTTCTTCTGAAACAGAGATGATATATGTTGCGATAAAGTAGCGCGTTTTCGAGGACGCGCCTTTTTGTCTATTTTACCCAGAAGCTCCAAAACACGTTTATAATTAGACTCTCCGGACATTGTTTTCTTATGTTCAAGCTCAACTATGCTGTTGATTCGCTCGCATTTCATACCATTCTTGTTTATGAACCGAATCAATGGATCGAATCCTTTATCTTTGGATAAAACAATGCATTGCAGGCCCGGTGACTTTTCTATCAAGCGCCCAAGTTTGAATGCGATGTAAAAATCGAGCGCATTCTTGCCGCTTCCTTCGACCTGTTGCCATTCAAGTCGACTGCCAAGCTTCTGCGCGCTCATAACGAGACCGACCGGAACATTTTTCTGGCCGGACCCTGTGACGATTACGACATGATAGTTTTCATCAAGTCGAGACAGGTCGATCTGCTGAACGTTTTCATAATCGACGAGCAACATTTTCCGATTCATGTTTCCCTCCATGAAAATATCGGTCCGCCCAACGCCCGGGAATCCCATCCTCACCGCGGCATCAGCGCGAACACGCCCCAGCCAAGGTATTCGCGCGTGTAAGCGGCGTAGCGCCCGGGTTCCGAGGTCAGTCGGGCTCGAACATCTTTCGCGAGCTCGTCGTCGGGATTGGCTTCAAGCCATCGGCGCATGGTGAGCCATTTGGCCGCCTCGTATCGGTCCCAGCCGTCCTGGTCGGCCAGGACCATTTCGACGACGTCGCAGCCAAGGCGGCCGAAAGACGCGAGAAGTTCCGGCAGCAAGAGGAAGTCGGAGATCGATTCGGCAAGACACCCCCTGGCGACATCTTCCGTCGGCGGCAACTGCCGCCAGTACGGCTCTCCGATGAGGATGATCCCCCCGGCGCGCAGGCTCCGCGCCAGAAGCTCGATGGTGCCGGCGACCCCCCCGCCGATCCAGGTGGCGCCGACACAGGCGGCCACGCTGACCTTCTCGCCGGAGACATAGCCGGCGGCATCGCCATGGATGAAGTTGACCTGGTGCGCGACGCCGAGTTCCTGGGCGCGGAGTATCGCCTGCTCTGTGAACAACCGGCTCATGTCGACGCCGGTGCCGACGATGCCGTGATCGCGCGCCCAGGTGCACAGCATCTCCCCCGAGCCGCTGCCGAGGTCGAGCACCCGC
>CAZTFC010000144.1:0-3116 GCA_964612075.1 uncultured bacterium | reverse complement strand
CGACGCCGCGATCAACGAGTTCACCTTCGTCCTCAAGGAGGAGCCGGGGAACCACCAGGTCCGGTTCTTCCTCGGGACCGCGTACGAGGAGAAGGGGGCCTTCGCGGAGGCGATGGAGGCGCTCCGGGCGATCCCGGCGGACGCGCCGCTCTACCGCGACGCGCAGCTCCGGCTCGCCCTGATCCTCTCGCAGCAGAAGAAGGACGAAGAGGCGATCGCGATCGCCCGGAAGCTGCGGGAGAAGTACCCGGAGGACACCGACCTGCTGATCTTCCACGGCGGCCTGCTGGAGGAGGCGAAGCGGTACGAAGAGGCGCTGGCCGCGCTCACCGAGGCGACCGCGAAGGCGCCGGAGCATGCCGGGGCCTGGTTCTCGCTCGGCGTGGTCAACGACAAGCTCGGCCGGCTGGACAACGTGATCTCCTCGATGGAGAAGGTGATCGCCCTCAACCCGAAGCACGCCACCGCCCTGAACTACCTCGGGTACACTTACGCCGATCGGAACATGCGGCTGGACGAGGCGGAGAAGCTCGTCCTGCGGGCGCTGGAGGTGCGCCCCGACGACGCCTTCTTCATCGACAGCCTGGCGTGGGTCTACTACCGGAAGGGCGACTTCGCGAAGGCGGAGGCCGCGCAGCGCCGGGCGCTCTCGATCAACCCGGACGACCCCGTCATGCTGGAGCACATGGGGGACATCCTATCCGCCCTCGGGAAAAAGGACGAGGCGGCCGCGCAGTACGAGAAGGCCATCGCCAAGGGGCACGAGAACAAGGGCGACGTGGAGGCGAAGCTGAAGAAAGTCCGCAACGCGAGGTCCCCCGCGAAGTGAGGGGACGCGCCCGCCCGCGCCTCCTGCCGCTCCTGGCCTGCGCCGCCCTCCTGGCCGCCGCCGGGTGCGCGCCGTCCCGCACGGTCCTCACCGGCCCCGAAGGCGACCAGGCCTCCCGCTTCTTCGCGCGCATCGAAAAAGAGGCCCCCTTCCCCCTGAAGGCGTCGTTTTCGGGGATCGCGCGGCCGCGGGGGCGGGACGCCCTGCCCTTCATCGCCGGCGTGAACGCGCCCGGGCCGGCCTCCGAGACGCTCGGGCTGTACGACCCGTCGGGCGCGGCGGTGGCGTTCCTCTCCAACGACGGCCGGGCCCTCGCGCTTTCGCGCGGGCCGATGGCGCACCTCGCGGAGCTGAAGGAGGACGCGACGCTGCATCCGGGCCCCGTGTCGCTGGCGCGGATCCTCTCCGGCGCCCCCGGGTTCCCGGTCGTCGGCGGCGAGGCGGCGCGCGACCGGGACGGCCGCTGGGTGTTTTCCGACGAACGGCAGACGCTGTTTTCCGACCCCGGCCGCCGGTTCCTCTCGCGGGCGGAGTACCGCGTCGGAGACGTGGAGGCGACGGTGGAATACCCGGAACGCACCGAAGCGGCGCCCCCCGCGGGGATCGCGATGAAGGTCCGGGGGATGTCGATCTCGCTGCGGAGGGACCCGTGAAGACGAAGAGCCGCCCGCGCCGCCCCGCGACCGCCCCGCGCCTCCTTCCCGCATTGTTCGCCCTGCTGGTTTTCGCCCTGGCCGCGGCCCTGCTTGCCGGGTGCGGCGGCAGGGGGGACGCCCCGGGCACGGAGGCCGGCTCGCCCGGCGTTCCCGCCCACGGCGACGCGATCGTCGAGGGGAGCATCGGCGACGTCAGCGGATTCCTGACCGCCGTCACCACCGATTCCGCTTCCCACGGGGCCGCGGGCTACGTCTTCAACGGGCTGGTCCGGTACGACAAGGACCTCAAGCTCGAGGGCGACCTCGCCGAGTCGTGGGACATCTCCCCCGACGGGAAGAAGATCACGTTCCACCTGCGGAAAAACGTCAAGTGGCACGACGGCGCCCCCTTCACTTCCGAAGACGTGCTGTTCACCTACCGGAAGATGATCGACCCGAAGACGCCCACGGCGTACGGCGAGGACTTCAAGCAGGTCCGGCGCGCGCACGCCCCCGGCCCGCACACCTTCGTGGCGGAGTACGACCGCCCCTTCGCCCCGGCGCTCGCCTCGTGGGGGATGCACATCCTGCCGAAGCACCTGCTCGAGGACTACCCGGACATCTCGAAGAGCCCGCTGAACAAGAAGCCGGTCGGCACGGGCCCGTACCGCTTCGCGGAGTGGAAGACGGGGGAGAAGACGGTCTTCGACGCCTACGCCGATTATCACGAGGGGAAGCCGTACATCGCCCGCGTCGTCACGCGCGTCATCCCGGACCTGGCGACGATGTTCCTGGAGCTGAAATCCGGCGGGATCGACCTGATGAACCTCACCCCCCTCCAGCGCACCCGCCAGACCGGGACGAAGGAGTTCCGGAAATCGTTCAACACGTATCAATACCTCTCCTCCGGCTACACGTACCTGGGGTTCCGCCTCTCCCACCCCTTCTTCAAGGAGAAGAAGGTCCGGCAGGCGATCGCGCACGCGGCCAACAAGCAGGAGATCATCGACGGCGTCCTCTTCGGCCTGGGGAAGGAGGCCACGGGCCCCTTCAAGCCGGGGACCTGGCCCTACAACCCGGACGTGAGGCGGTACCCGCACGACCCGGCAAAGGCGAAGGAGCTGCTCGCCGAGGCGGGCTGGAAGGCGTCGGAAAAGGACGGCGCGCTCGTGAAAGACGGGCGGCGGTTCGAGTTCACCGTGCTGACCAACGCGGGCAACGAGAGCCGCGCCAAGACGGCGGCGATCCTCCAGCAGAACCTGGCGGCGGTGGGGATAAAAATGGAGATCCGCACGCTGGAGTGGGCGGCCTTCATCAACGAGTTCGTGAAGAAGCGCAAGTTCGACGCGCTGATCCTGGGCTGGAGCATCACGCCCGACCCCGACCAGTACGACATCTGGCACTCGTCGAAGACCGGGCCCGACGAGCTGAACCACGTCGGCTACGCCAACCCCGAGGTCGACCGGCTCCTCGAGGAGGGGCGGCGCACCTTCGACATCGAGGGGCGGAAAAAAGCGTACTTCCGGATCCAGGAGATCCTGGCGGAGGAGCAGCCGCTGGTCTTCCTCTACTACCCGGACGCCCTGCCCGCCGTCCACAAGCGGATCCGCGGCATCGTCCCCGCGCCGGCCGGGATCTCGTACAATTTCATC
>CAZTFC010000143.1:0-3132 GCA_964612075.1 uncultured bacterium | reverse complement strand
CGTCGTCGAGAAGGGGAAGGAGAAATGGGAGATCGGCCGCGGCGCGGGGACGAAGGTGTCGGGAGACCTCAAGGTCGGCGCCAAGGTGACGATCGAGTACCGGATGGAGGCGGCCTCGGTGGAAGTGAAGGAAGCCAAGGGGAAGAAGTAGCCCAACGGCGGAATCCGCGCGATCGCGCCCGGGCGGCGCCCCGATGCGGGGCGCCGCCTTTTTCTTCCCTCGGCGGGAGGGAAAAGGGCGGGAGTATAATCGTAGATGGGAGGGACGGTGCGCGAGAGGAGGTGCGGTCATGGAACTGAAACTGACCGATGCCGAGACCACGATCCTGCGGGAGACGATGGAAAAGGCCGTCGACGACCTGTTGCGGGAGATCGCCAACACGGACAACAGGGAATTCCGCGAGCGTCTGAAAGGGCGCGAGGAGGTCGTCAAGGGGATCCTCGCGCGGCTGACCGCCGGGGAACGGGCGGCCTGAACGGGAAGTGACTGCAGGGGCTTCGCCGGGTTCGCGGGGCCCCTCCGACGGGACGGAGCCGGTTCTCGGGTGCCGTTCCGATAATACCTTTTAAGGTTTTTCGCGGCTTGTTCCGAAAAAACCTCCCGGGGACGCCCAGGCGTCCCCGGAACGCATTCCACCCGCTGGGGAAGCGAGCGTATGGACCTGGTCCTGATCGTCCACAGGGAGCACGCCGTGCGGGAGAGGCTGGCCGCGGCCCTCTCCGACGCGGGATGCGGCACCTTGACGGTCGGTACGGCGGAAGAGGGTCTCGCCCTGATGGGCGACGCCTCGTTCCCTGTGGCGATGGTCGGGCTCGACCTGCCCGGCATGAGCGGGTTCGACCTCCTCGCGGAAACGAGGCGCCTCCACCCCGAGTTGGAAGTGATCATCCTCCCCGACGCCGCGACGCTCGATTCCGCCATCTCCTGCGTCCAGGCCGGGGCGTGCGATTTCCTGCCGGGGCCGTACTCGGACCCGGACCGCGTGACGTCCGCGGTCGCGAGGGCCATGAACAAGGGGCGCCTGGCCCGCGACCGGAAGATCGAGATCGAGAAGCTGGCGAAGAAGAACGAGGTCCTCCAGGCGACGAACCATTTCCTCGCCGAGCAGGTGAAGCGGGACGGCCTCACGGGGCTTTACAACCACGCCTATTTCCAGGAGGTCCTGGCCAGGGAAGTTTCCCGCGCGGGACGGTACAAGCGGGTCTTCACCCTCCTGTTCGCCGACCTCGACCATTTCAAGAAATACAACGACCGGGAAGGGCACCAGGCGGGCGACAGGGCGTTGGCCCTGGCCGCCGAGATCCTCCGCAAGGTCACCCGGAAGTCCGACTACGTCGCCCGGTACGGCGGCGAGGAATTCGTCATCCTGCTCCCGGAGACCTCCAAGGAACGGGGGCGCATCGTGGCCGAGAGGATCCGCAGCGCGATCGAGCATCACCCGTTCCCCGGCCGCGAGGGGCAGCCGGGCGGCGCGGTGACCGTCAGCGTGGGGATCTCCGCGTTCCCGGAGGACGGCGTGCTGCCGGTCGACCTGATCCGGAAGGCGGACGCGGCCCTCTACGCGGCCAAGAGCGGGGGCGGCAACGCCCACCGGATGGCCGGCTGACGTTCCCTTAAGTTTTTCCTCAAATTTTCCCGATAAAAAGACCACGGCTGTCTTCACGGTGGGCCGACTCCATGGATCCGGGGGATGCCTGTGGACGGTGACCGGATACTGATCGTGGACGACGAACCTTCGGTGCGGGAGGTGCTTTCCTCGCTGCTCGCGGATGAGGGGTTCGGTGTCCTCGCCGCGGCCACCGCGGAGGAAGGGCTGCAGCGGATGGAGGGCGTCGACGTCTCCGTGGCGCTCGTCGACATCAAGCTGCCCGGGATGGACGGCATCGGGCTTCTGGCGGAGATCAAGCGCCGTTCCCCCTCGACCGAAGTCGTCATGATGACCAGCTACGCCTCGCTGGAAACGGCGGTCGCTGCGATCCGGCGCGACGCCTACGACTACATCCAGAAGCCGTTCGAGGACCTGGAAGAGCCCTGCGCGGTGGTCCGCAGGGCCGTCGAGAAGCGGGACCTGACGCGGAAAAACCGCGAGCTGCTCGAGCGCCTCGAGCGCGGGAACCGGGAGCTCGCCGCCGCCGTGAGGCGGCAGAAGTCGCTGATCGACGCGGGCCGAGCCATGGGAGGCATCCTCGCCATCTCCGACCTGCTGGACTTCTTTATCGGCGTGACGGCCGAAGAGCTGGACGTAGAGCGCGCCTCCCTGATGCTGCTGGACGAGAAGACCGGGGAGATGCGGATCGTCGCGCAGCGGGGCCTGAGCGAGGAAGTGGCCCGCGGCGTCTGCGTGAAGGTCGGGGAGGGGATCGCCGGATGGGTCGCCCGGGAAGGGAAGCCGATCCTGGTGAAGGACGTGGAGTCCGATCCCCGGGTCCGGGCCAACCTCGAGTCGACCTCCGCCGGTTCCTTCATCTCCGCGCCGATCGTCCTCAGCATCCCGATCCTGATCCGGGAAAAGGTCCTCGGCGTGATCAACGTCACGAACCGCCGGTCCGGCGCTTCCTTCGAGGAGGAGGACATGGCGTTCCTCTTCAGCCTGTCGGGGCAGGCTGCGGTGGCGATCGAGCGGGCGCGCCAGTTCGAGGACCTCGAGGACGCGTACCGGACCTTGAAGGACGCGCAGAAGCAGCTCGTCGAGTCGGAGAGGCTCCAGGCCATCGGCCAGATCGCCGCGGGGGTGGCCCACGATTTCAACAACCTGCTGACCGGCGTGCTGGGGCAGGCGGAGCTTCTCAAGTCGGACCTGAAGGGCTCGCCTCCGGACATGCGGGGGGCCCTGAAGCGCGCGGGGCTGGTCGCGACCCTCGCCCACCAGGGCGCCGCCACCGTCCGGCGGATGCAGGATTTCACCCGGATCCGCAAGGACGCCCCCCACGAGGCGGTGGACCTGAACGACGTGGTGCGGACCGCCGTCGAGATCACCCGGGGGAAATGGAAGGACGAGTGCCTGGCGAAGGGGGTCCGGGTCGCCGTGCGCGTGGAGGCCGGGGCGATCCCGCTCACGACGGGGGACGGGTCGGAACTGACCCAGGTGGTCGGCAACCTGATCTTCAACGCCGTGGAGGCGCTGGAAGGGG
>CAZTFC010000142.1:0-3144 GCA_964612075.1 uncultured bacterium | reverse complement strand
TCTGGCTGACGATCAAGGTCGGCGGGGAGCTGCGGGAGCGCGGGGCGGCGATGGCGGCGCGCCTGTGGCCGGTCCTGCTGGCCGTCGCCGTGGCGTTCCTCGGGATGACCGCCGTCGTGACCGACCTCTACGGGAACATCGGGCGCTGGCCTCTGCTGGCCGCCTTCCCGCTGCTGGCCGTCGCGGGGCTGCTCTGCACCCGCCTGTTCCTTGCCCGGCGCGCCTGGTGGAAGGCCTGGGGTTGCTCCGCCGCGACGATCGCCGGCGCGGCCGCGTTCGGCATCTCGGGGCTGTACCCGCGCCTCCTCCCGTCGAGCATCGATCCTGCGGCGACGCTGACGGCGTTCAACAGCGCCTCGGGCACGCTGACGCTGTCGATCATGCTCGGCGTCGCCCTCGTGATCATGCCGGTCGTCGTGGCGTACCAGTCCTGGGTGTACCGCCGCTTCTCCTTCGAGATCTCGGCGGAGGATCTCGAGAAAGGGAACGCGTACTGATGCCCGGATCCGGGGCGTAGAAAACGAAGCGGGCGGAAGCCTGCGGGGCATCCCGCGGGCTTTCGTTTTTTTAAGCGCCCGCGGGGGAAGACCCGCTTTCCGTCGATTCCCGGCGCGAATAAAATGATACACGTTCGCGGCAGGACACCCGAGCGCAGGGGAGGGGCGAAATGACCGGAGCGCATCCGCCGAAACAGGGCGACCCCGGCACGCGGCGGAAACCTCCCCTTCCGCTGCGGGCGTACCTCACCCGCCTGGTCTGGCTTTCCGTGCTGCCGCTGTTCCTGCTGGCCGCCGGGTTCGGCGTCTCCCGGATCCGGGCGATCCAATCCCGGATGGACCGGGATATCTCGGACCGTTCCCACAATGTCATGACCTCCATCGACCGGATCGTCCATTCGCAAATCGCCGCTCTCCAGGTGCTCGCCGCGTCGCCGCTGCTGGACGACCCGAAGCGGCGGGGCGAGTTCTACCGCGAGGCGCGCGGCTTCCTCGACAGCTTCGGCTGTCACGTCCTGCTCGCCGACCCGTCGACCCGGATCCTCCTGTATACCAAGGTCGCCTACGGAGGTTCCCCGCTTCCCAAGTTGCCCCCCCCCGCAAAAGGCGGCAGCGCCGTTCAGGTCACGCTGGAAAAGGGGGTGCCCACGGTCAGCAACCTGACGGTGGGATCGGTTTCACGGGAACTGCTCGTCGCCGCCATCGTCCCGGTCCAGCGGGAGGGGCGGACGCTGTATCTCCTGATCAGCGTCATCCCCACCCGCCTTTTCCAGCAGCACCTCGATACCCTGGCGCTGCCGAAGGAATGGACGCTGCTCCTGCTCGACGGCAACGACGACGGGATCGCCCGCCGCGGCCAGCCGACGGAAAGGGATCGCTCCTCCGGCACGAACGACGTCCGCCGCTTCCCGAAGAAGTCATCCGAATCGAACTGGTCGTTCGTGATCGAGGTGCCGGCCGCCGCGTACCGGGCGCCTATCCACGTCGCCGCCATCGCTCTGGTCTCGGCGATCCTGTTCTTCACCCTCGTCAGCGTCCTCGCCGGGCGGCTGGCGGGGAGTCGGCTGACCCGCGCCGTGAAAGGATTGGCGAACCCCTCCCTCCCCGCTCCCGGGTCCACTTCGATCGCGGAATTTGAAACGGTGCGCTCCCTGCTCGAGGAAGCCGCGGCGGCGACGAAGGCCGCGGAATCGACCCTGCGGGAAAGCGAGGAGCGTTACAGGAGCCTGTTCGACGCCGCCCCGGTGGCCATCGGCGTTTTCTGCGAAGACAGGGTGGTCTTCGCCAATCCCGCCGCGGTGAGAATGTTCGGCGCCGAGTCGGCGGACCGGCTGATCGGGAAGTCGATCAAGGAGATCCTCCCCCCCGATGCGTACGGGCGCTCGCGGGCCCGGATGGAAAGGATGTTCGCCGGGGAAACGGGCGTATACCCGGCGGAGGAGGTGTTGCGGAAGCTGGACGGGACGGAGGTGCACGCGGAGCTGATGGCGTCCCCGGTCGCCTACGAGGGGAAAACGGCGATCCAGGTCATCGTTTCCGACATCACCGGGCGCAAGCGGGCGGAAGAGGCCCTCCGGAAGAGCGAGGCGCTATTCCGGAACCTGTTCCAGGGCCATTCCGCGGTCATGCTGCTTCTCGACCCGGACAATGGCGCGATCCTGGATGCGAACAAGGCGGCCGCCGAGTTCTACGGGTGGCCCCAGGAACGGCTGCGTGAGATGCGGATCCAGGAAATCAACACGCTGCCGCCGGAGGAAGTCCTCGAGGAGATAGAGAAGGTAAAAAGCCGGAAGCGGATCCATTTCGAGTTCCGGCACCGGCGGGCGGACGGCTCCGTGCGGGACGTCGAGGTGTTCAGCAGCGAGATCGAGGCGCAGGGAAGGAAGATCCTCCACTCGATCATCCACGACGTCACCGAACGCGCCCAGCTGGAGGCGCAGTTCCTCCACGCGCAGAAGATGGAATCCATCGGCACCCTCGCGGGCGGCGTGGCCCACGACTTCAACAACATCCTGACGGCCATCATCGGGTACGGGCACCTGGCGCTCATGGAAATGGCGGAGGGCGATCCGCTGCGGCAAAACGTCCTGAACATGCTCGAGGCGGCCGACCGGGCAGCGCACCTGACGCAGGAGCTTCTCCTGTTCAGCCGGAAGCAGTCCGTCGAGCGCAGGCCCGTCGACCTGAACGACGTGGTGCGGAAGGTGGAGAAATTCCTGCGGCGGGTGATCGGGGAGGACATCGAGTGCCTCGTGTCTCCCGGCGCCGCCGGCGGCGAGGCCGCGGGGGGGAACGGGCAGGCGCCGTTGCCGGAAGAGCGCCTTTCGGTCCTCGCCGACCCGCTCCAGATCGAGCAGGTGCTGATGAACCTGGCCACGAACGCGCGGGACGCCATGCCGCGGGGAGGGATCCTTTCCCTGAAGACCTCGCGGATCTACCTGGGAGACGAATTCGTTTCCGCGCACGGCTTCGGGAAAGCGGGCCCCTACGCCCTGTTGACGGTCTCGGACACGGGACAGGGAATGGACGCCGGGACGCTCAGGCACATCTTCGAGCCCTTCTACACGACAAAGGAAACCGGCAAGGGGACGGGGCTCGGGCTGGCCGTCGCATACGGCATCGTCAAGCAGCACGACGGGTTCATCAA
>CAZTFC010000141.1:0-3166 GCA_964612075.1 uncultured bacterium | reverse complement strand
CCGGAGGTCGAGGCGGCCCTCGGGAACATGGTGGAGGCCGCGCGCCGGGCGAGGGAGCGTCTCGGCTTCCGGGAAGGCTGATTCCACGGGACCATCGGCGCCGCGCGTCGACCGCCCGCCGCCGGGCGCGTGAAAGGCCCGGCCCCGCGGCAGGCCCGGCCCCGCGCCCCTTGCCCGTTTCCGCCGCTTCCGGTACTATCCCCATGCGGCGGAATCCGGCGCTCCGCGCGAAGGAGCCGGCGCATCGGGCGGCGACGCCGGAAACGGGGGCGGTCCTTGGAACCGAAATGGTACCTGGTGAAGACGAAGGCCCTGAACGAGAACCGGGTGGTCACCCGTCTCCTCGGCGCCAGGTACGAAGTCCTCTTCCCCAGGATCCGGAAGAAATCGCGCCGCCACAGGGGCGTCTTCGACGTCCGGCCTCTCTTCCCCACGTATCTCTTCGTCCTTTTCCGGGGGGACGAGCTGAAGACCATCAAGTACACCCACGGCGTCGCCCGCGTCATCTGCTTCGGCCTGGAGCCGCAGGAGGTGGACGAGGAGATCATCGCCGCGATCCGGGAGCGGATGGACGCCGAAGGGTTCGTCAAGCTCGAGCCGAAGAAGGTCGACCTCGCCCCCGGCCAGAAGGTCAAGATCGGCGAAGGGCCCTTCGCGGGGCTCGACGCGATCTTCCTTGAAGAGCTTCCCGACCGCGAGCGCGTGGTCCTGCTCCTCGACGCCGTCTCCAGCTACAAGCTGACGATCGGGAAGAGCGATCTGGAAACGTAGGCACCCCCGGCCCGTCCCGGTTCGGAACACCCCAAAAAAACAGAAAGAACAGCCCCCGGAGGTTGATATGATCAGGGGTACTGTCGCGTCCGGAGAAAATCATCCTGTACGCCACGGGGGGATCGTTCGCCGCTCCCCTTATGGGCGGTAGCCTGCGCGCCGGCCCGGCAATGTCCTTGTGATCGGGGAAGGAATTGGTAAACTGGCCCGAACAGCTTGTAAAGCGCCATGAAATAAGGAAAAGGGCTCCCTTCCGGAAGCAGAGGAGGACGAATCTCTTGCGGCTCCCGTTCCGCCATCTCTGTCCCCGAACTGGTGGAGAACTCATCAACGTCCCGGTTTTGGCGCTCCTCCTGGCGCTCTCCCTGCTTTCGGCATCCCCTGCAACCGCCGGCGCGGCGGAGCCGTTCGGCGCGGCGTCGCCGCCACCTCAACTGCAATCCCAGCCGCTCTCCCCCGGCGTCACTCCCGAGCAGGCGGCCGCGATGCGTCAGCTCATCGGGTCCGATCCCGAGGCGGCGAAGGCGGTGGAGGAGACGCTGCGGAGGAAGGCGGAGGAGGCGGAAAGAGGAACGGCGGCGGGGACGGCGGACGAGGCGGAAAAGAGAGACCTCTTCGGGGCGAGAGTCGAGCCCGGGGGGACGGAGGCCCGGGCCGCGCGGATCGCGGCGGAGCCCCGGTACGACTGGACGAAATCCACCTACGTCGGCGGGCTCTTCGGGAAGCGGCTGAACGCCCGGGAGAGGGCGGCGCTGCCCCATTTCGGGCACGACCTGTTCGCCTTCTCGTCCGTGACGCTGCAACCTCACGAAAACCTGCCGGTTTCCCCGGGATACGTCGTCGGGCCGGGCGACGAGATCGTGGTGAGGATGTGGGGGCGCGTCGAGGGGACGCAGCGCATGGTGGTCGACCGCGACGGGAAGATCTTCTTCCCGAAGTTCGGCTCCCTTTACGTGGCGGGCAAGACGTTCGACGAGGTGCGGGCGTTCCTCATGGGGAAGGTATCGACGATCGCCGAGGTCAGCTCCGACGTCGGCCTGGGGCAGATGAAGGGGATCCGCGTCTCCGCGATGGGCGAGGTGCGTTTCCCGGGCTGGTACAGCGTCAGCTCGCTCCACACGGCGATGCAGGCGCTCTCCGCCGCCGGCGGGGTCAAGGACATCGGGTCGCTGCGACGGATCCGGATCCAGCGCAAGGGGAGCACGGCCGGGGAGGTCGACCTGTACGATTTCCTCCTCAAAGGGGACACCCGCGGCGACATCCACCTGCTCCAGGGCGACGTCGTCTTCGTCCCGGTCGTGGGGAAGCTCGCGGCGGTCGCGGGGGAGGTCCGCCGCCCGGCCATCTACGAGCTGAAGGATGAGCGGTCGCTGCTCGACCTGATCCGTCTCGCGGGCGGGTTCACCCCCGCGGCCTACAAGCGGCGCGTCCAGGTGGAGCGGCTCGAGGGGAACACCGCGCGCGTCGTCTTCGACGCCGACGCCGACGCGCTGGAAAAGGGCGGGCAGGGGTTCGAGCCGGCCGACGGCGACGTGGTGCGCGTCTTCCCGATCGTCCTGGCCGACGAGAACGCGGTCCGCGTCGAGGGGAACGTGCAGCGCCCCGGCCGGTACGAGATGAAGCAGGGGATGACGGTGGGAAGCCTCTTCAAGGGGGAGAAGGAGTTCCTGGCCGACACCTATTTCGACTACGCGCTGATCACGCGCCTCGTCCCCCCCGACCTGCGCAAGGAGGTCGTCCCGGTCAACCTGCGGGAGATCGTCCTCGAGCGCAAGCCCGGCTCGGACGTGCCCCTCCAACCCCGCGACACGCTGCGGGTGTTCCGCAGGAGCGAATTCCGGGACTACCCGAGGGCGTCCGTCTCGGGCGAGGTGCGGCTGGTGCGGGCGGGGCTGCTCAGGGAACCGGGGCTCGACAACCTGGCCCTGGAAGGGCGTCCCCGGGACGACGCGGGAGGGGAAGGGGTCGAAAGGCCGGCCCCCGGGGCGGAAGGCGACCCGCGGAGGGCCGTGCCCCCGGGCCGGGAGGCCTTCCGGTCCGGCATGCGCCCCGCGGATTCCGTCGCCGCCGCCGACCTCCGCGAGCGGGAGCTCCGCCGGATGGATCCCCGCGGCGCGGATCTCCGCGACCGGCAGCTTCCCGACAGGGAAAGGGATTTCCGCGGCCAGGCGCCCAGGGACACGAACGCCCGCGACGCCGCCCGGCGCGACCCGGCGGCCCGCGAAAGGGCGCTTCGGGAGGCGGCGGACCGCGGCACGGACACCCGCGCCGAGGAGATCCTGAAGGCGGAGGAGCGCGGGGCGGACGTCCGCGACGTGGACGCCCCCCGGGCCGAGTCCCCCTTCTGGCGCGACGCGGTCTCCTTCGAGATCCACGGCGGGACGCGGGTGGCC
The DNA here is from genome assembly GCA_964612075.1 of uncultured bacterium. Lineage (GTDB taxonomy): Bacteria > Desulfobacterota > Deferrimicrobia > Deferrimicrobiales > Deferrimicrobiaceae > UBA2219. The sequence goes on along the minus strand of CAZTFC010000141.1, from coordinate 2 downwards.
GA
>CAZTFC010000140.1:0-3208 GCA_964612075.1 uncultured bacterium | reverse complement strand
ACGACGACGAAGAACAAGAAGACGACGCCCGACAAGCTCGAGCTGAAGAAATACTGTCCCACGTGCCGGAAGCACACGGCGCACAAGGAAACGAAGTAGGCGGCTGGAAGGGGCGAAGGCCAGTAGCTCTAACGGCTAGAGCAGCGGACTCCAAATCCGCGGGTTGGGGGTTCGAATCCCTCCTGGCCTGCCATCCCTTATCCGGGACACGGGAGCTTTCGAGAGACGATGGCGAAGACACTGAAGGACAGGTTGCTGGAGCGGCTTCCGGGGACGCGCACGGCCAGCGAGGAGAGCAGGGCGGTCGCCTCCTCGGCGAGTTTCGTGGAGAAGACGAAGGTCTTCCTCCAGGAGTTCAAGACCGAGATGAAGAAGGTCTCCTGGCCTCCGCGGAAGGATACCCTGTCGTCCACGGCGGTCGTCATCGTGACCGTCCTGATCATCGTGGCGTTCCTGGGGGTGGTCGATTTCGCCCTCGGGAAGATCGTCCAGTCCGTTCTGAGCTATTGACCCTCAAAAGAGGAAACGATGGCGAAACAGTGGTTCGTCGTCCATACCTATTCGGGGTATGAGAAAAAGGTCAGGGAATCTCTGCTGAACCGCATTGCCACGGAGGGGATGCAGGAGCAGTTCGGGGACGTCCTTATCCCGGCCGAAACGGTCGTGGAGATGAGGAAGGGAAAGAAGAAGACGGGCACGCGCAGCTTCTTCCCGGGGTACCTGCTGGTCAACATGGAGCTTACCGAGGAGACCTGGCACCTGGTCCGGCACACGCCCAAGGTCACCGGGTTCGTCGGCGGTCAGCACCCCGCCCCCATCCCCGAGAGCGAAGTGGAGGACATCAAGTCCCAGATGATCGAGGGGCGGCTGAAGCCCAAGCCGAAAATCTCCTTCTCGGAAGGGGAGAACGTCCGGGTCATCGACGGGCCCTTCTCGAATTTCAGCGGGACCGTGGACAGCATCAAGCCCGACAAGGGGAAAGTGGTCGTGCTCGTCTCCATCTTCGGACGCGCGACCCCGGTGGAGCTCGATTTCACGCAGGTGGAAAAAGCGTAAGGAAAGGCGGTCGGAGGAAAAGCCATGGCCAAGAAAGTCATTGCCCAGATCAAGCTTCAGATCATCGCGGGAAAGGCGAACCCGTCCCCCCCGGTGGGGCCCGCGCTGGGGCAGCACGGCGTGAACATCATGGAGTTCTGCAAGGCCTTCAACGCGAAGACGGCGTCGCAGGAAGGGATGGTCATCCCGGTCGTCATCACCGTGTACGCGGACCGGTCCTTCACCTTCATCACCAAGACCCCGCCGGCTTCCGTCCTGCTGCTCAAGGCCGCCGGGCTGGAGAAGGGGAGCAAGACCCCCAAGCGCGAGAAATGCGGGACGATCGCGAGAGCCAAGGTCGAGGAGATCGCCAAGCTGAAGCTGCCCGACCTCGACGTGAAGGACCTGGCCGCGGCCATCAAGACGGTCGAGGGGACCGCGCGCAGCATGGGTCTGGACGTCGTTTGATCCGATAGGGGAAAAAACAGGGAATTCGCCCGGGAGACGCCCGGGCGGGAAGGGAGGGGGAAATGCCGAAACGCGGTAAAAAATACCTGGAAGCTCGAGGCAAGGTGAACAGGGAGGCAAAGTACTCTCTCGACGAAGCGCTGGACCTTCTCAACGAGACGGTGCGGGCGAAATTCGACGAGACGGTGGAAGTGTCGATGCGGCTGGGCGTCGACCCGAAATACCCCGACCAGCAGGTCCGGGGCTCGGTGGTCCTGCCCTACGGAACCGGGAAGAGCGTGCGCGTCCTCGTGTTCGCGAAGGGCGAGAAGGAGAAGGAGGCCCGGGACGCGGGAGCCGACTTCGCCGGCGCCGACGACCTGGTACAGAAGATCCAGGGCGGGTGGATGGAATTCGACAAGGCCGTCGCCACCCCCGACATGATGGGGGCGGTGGGAAAGATCGGCAAGTTGCTCGGTCCCCGGGGGCTGATGCCCAACCCCAAGGTCGGGACCGTCACCTTCGACGTGGCGAAGGCGGTGAGGGACCTGAAGGGCGGCAAGGTCGAGTACCGGGTCGACAAGACCGCGACCCTGGCGGCCGGTATCGGCAAGGCGAGCTTCGGCAAGGAGAAGATCAAGGAGAACTTCCTGGCCTTCTTCGAGGCCATCGTGAAGTCCAAGCCCTCCGGGGCGAAAGGTACCTACATCCGGACCGTGACCCTTTCGACGACGATGGGTCCCGGCATCCGGCTCAACACCAGCGTGCTGCTGGCGGCGAAGTAGGCGTTCTTTACATACTGGAAACATCCTTTGTCAAAGACCGCGGGTTCGCCGAAAGGCGATCAAGCCCGCGTCCGGTCACGGCCGGCGCATGGGGCCCGCGCAGACAACAGGGAGCCGGTGGAACGGGTATACGGGAATTGTCTCCCGCGCCGTGCGCTCTTCCTTTGACGGGGGTTTCGTCGTAAAGACCAAATCTTGTTCGAGGGAAAGGGGGAAACGGACGCGGTGAAAAAAGAATTGAAGTCCGGAGCGGTCGACGCGCTGAAGGAAGCCATCGAGGCGCAGCGCGGGACCGTGATCACGTCTTTCCGGGGGGTGACGGTCGCGGAGATGACCGCTCTCCGGAAGAAGCTCCGGGAGGTCAACGCCGAGATCCGGGTGGTGAAGAACACCCTGGTCCGGCGCGCGGCGGAAGGCACGCCCTTCGGCGACCTCTCCGAAAATTTCAAGGGACCGACGGCGATCGCCTTCTCGCACGGCGATCCCGTCGCGCTGGCCAGGGCGATGAAGGATTACGCCGCCGCCAGCCCGAAGATCACCCTCAAGGCGGGGTTTTTCGACGGCAAGGTGCTTTCGGCCAAGGAGGTCGTCGCGCTGGCCGAAGTGCCGTCGCGCGAGGTGCTGCTGTCCCGTCTGGTCGGCGGCATGAACTACCCGATCACCCGGCTGGCGCAGGTGCTGGCCGACGGGCCCAGGGCCCTGGTGTGCGTCCTCGAATCCATCCGGAAGCAGAAGCCGGAAGGCGAGGCCGCGGGCGCTCCGGCGAACTGACGACAACCTATCAGGAACCTATAAGGAGGATTTGAGGAAATGGCTGCCATGAGCAAGGAAGAGTTCATCGCGATGGTGGAGGGGATGACCGTTCTCGAGCTGCACGAGATCGTGAAGGCGCTCGAGGAGCGTTTCGGCGTGACGGCGGCGGCCCCCATGGCCTTCGCCGC
>CAZTFC010000139.1:0-3238 GCA_964612075.1 uncultured bacterium | reverse complement strand
AGCGTCCTGGGGGTCTTCGGGGGAAGTTCCGGCTCCGGCGCGAGGAGGGACGCGGCCATCCCGACGGCCAGCGACCCCGCCATGAGGAGGTAGACGGTGCGCCACGGCAGGCGGTCGGCGAGGATCAGCGCGATCGCCCCCGAGGTGAGCATCGCGACCCGGTACCCGAGGATGTGGACCCCCGCGCCGGGCCCCAGCTCCTCCGGGAGCAGGATCTCGGTGCGGTAGGCGTCGACCACGATGTCCTGGCTCGCGCTGCAGAAGGAGACGAGGAGGGCGAGGAGGGCGAGGACCCCGGGGTGCGCCTTCGGCTGGGAGAACGCCATCGCGGCGACGGCGGCGAACAGCGCCGCCTGGGTCACCAGCATCCACCCGCGGCGGCGTCCCAGGAACGGCGGGACGAAACGGTCCATCAGGGGGGACCAGAGGTACTTGATCGTGTACGGGAGCCCCACGAGCGAGAAGGCGCCGATCAGCGCCAGGTCCACCTTTTCCGTCGCCATCCATGCCTGGAGGGTGGTCCCGGTGAGCGCCAACGGGATGCCGGAGGAGAATCCGAGGAGCAGGACGAAGAAAATGCGCCGGTTGGCGAACGCATCCAGGATCACGGACATGGCCAATATCCTACACCGGGATCGAACGATTCTTGTATACATTGCGTTCCGGTAATAAAATCGTGCGGATGGAAAACATCCAGGGGATGATCTGCGCGGTCGGCGGCGGGAAGGGGGGCGTCGGCAAGAGCCTCGTCTCCATCAACGTCGCCTGCGCGCTCGCCCGGGAGGGGCACGAGGTCGTCCTCGTGGACGCCGACCTCGCGGGCGCCAACGTCCATACCCTGTTCGGGATCAAGCATCCACCCCTCACGCTGAACGAGTTCGTGGGAAAGACCGTCGGGACGATCGAGGACCTCCTGGTCCCGACGCCGATCCGGACGCTCCACCTCATCTGCGGCGCGACCGACTTCATCGACCTCGCCAATCCCGGGCACGCGCGGAAGCAGCGGATCCTCCGGGCGATCGGCAAGCTCCCGGCCGACTTCATCCTGGTCGACATCGGCGCCGGAGCCACCTTCAACAACCTCGACTTCTTCAACATGGCCGACTTCGGCATCCTCGTGACGACGCCGGAGCCCACCGCCATCCTGAGCGGCTACGAGTTCCTCAAGCTGGCGGTCCGCCGCAAGATCCTGTCCGCCTTCAGCGGGAACCCGTCCGTCAAGGAGCCGCTGTCGGCGCTCCTCTCCGGGGGCGGCGCCGGGAAGGTCCGCAAGATCCACGAGGTCGTGGAATCGATGCGGGACGTGGACGGGGAAGCCGCGGAGAAGGTCTGCGCGCTGGTCGGGGAGATGAACCTGCGGCTCATCGTGAACAACGCGGTCGGGACCGAGGGGGAGAAGGTGCACCGGGCGCTCGCCGGCATCGCCCGGCAATACCTCCAGGTCGATCTCCCGTTCCTCGGCAGCATCCCGCGCAGCCCGGAGATCGAGAAGTCGGTCCGGACGATGACCCCCGTCGTGATCTCCGGCCCCCCCGCCGCGGCCGCTCCCTTCGCGGAGATCGCCCGGCGCATCGTCGCGGATACCCCTCGGGAAGAGGCGGAGGCCCCGGGCTTCCCGCCCCCGGCGGAGCCGCCGCCGCGGGCGGAGGCGAGGCCGTCGGGCGTCTCCGCTTCCCGCGTCTGCATGAACGAGGTGATCGTACGGGGCGGTCGGACCCTCCAGGTCCAGACGGAGGACCTGGGGCCGGAGAAGGCGATCGTCCAGACGCTGGTTTTTCTCGAAGGCCGGGTCGTGTTCTCCCGGGAGAACGGCTACGCGGAGCTCGGCGTCCGGGGGGCTGCCCACGATGCGATCCGCGAGAAGGTGCGCTGGCAGCACAAAGGGATCCTGACCGGCATCCGGGAAGGAAGGATCGACCAGGAGATCGCGAGGACCGGATGACGAGGGGAAGGCTCGGCGCGGCGCTCCTCATCCTCCTTTCGTCCCTGCTCCTGGCCGCGTGCCCGACCGTCGACCTTTCCCGCTACGGGCCTTCCGGGGAGGACGTCGACGGCTCCGCGGCCGGGGCGGTCGCCGGGTTCGGAAGCGTGCGGGTCGCGGGGACGGAATTTTCCGACAACGCATCCACCACGGTCGCGGACGACCGGGGGCGGGGAATCGACGACATCGTCGCGGGGATGGCGGTCACCGTCCGCGGTTCGATCGGCCCGGATTTCGCGCTGGGCACGGCGGCGTCCGTCGCGATCGAGCGGGAGGTGCGCGGCCCCGTCGACGACAACGGAGTGGCGCTCGACAACAACACGATCCGCGTGCTCGGCCAGACGGTGCTCGTGACGCCGACGACCGTCATCGTGGATATCGGCGGCGGCGAGATCGGCCTCGAGGGATTGAAGGAGCTCCAGGACGACGGGCGCCGCTCCGGCCTGGAGGTACACGGCGGCGTGGAGGACAACGGGACCATCCACGCGGTCTACGTCGGCCGGGTGCAGGACAACGTCGTCGTCGACGACGACGCGCAGCTGCGCGGGACGATCTCGGAGTTCGACGCCGCCACCCGCATCTTCCGCATCGGGGCGCAGAGGGTGAGCTACGCGGGAATCCCGTCGGACGGCAGGGTCGACTGGCCGGGGGCGGGGCTCGCGGACGGGCTGGTCGTGGACGTCCGCGGCTACCTGGACGCCGTCGGCGGGTCCGGGACCCTGCGGACCGACCGGGCGGGGGACCGGCTGCAGGTGATCGACGTGGACCTCGGCGGGTCCTCGGACCGCGTCGTCCTGGAGGGGTACGTGCTCTCCGGCGACTCCTCGTCCTTCGCGATGACCGTCCCGGGCGGGACGGCCGCCGTGGAAAGCGTCGTCGCCCCCTCCGGCGACGCGTTCGGCCTCCGGAAGAAGGTGAGGGTCGAGGGGACGCTGAGCGGGTCGGGCGGCGCGTCCGTGCGGGCGCGCTCCGTCGTCGTGTTGAAGGTGTTCGACGTCCTTCTCGAGGGCGCCCCGGAAGATCTCTCCGACGCCGCCGACAACACGATCACCCTCCTCGGGAAGACGGTGGAGACCGACCGGTACACGCTCTTCCGGGACCCGAAGGGGGGCGCCCGGGCGGGCTTCGGGCTGTCGAGCCTCAGTTCCGGCGACATCGTGCGGGTGATCGGCTGGCTCGAAGGCTCCACAGCCTCCGGGACCGTCGAGGCCGCGAGGATCGACCGCATCGACGGGACGCCCGGCAGGGTCGGCCTCC
>CAZTFC010000138.1:0-3286 GCA_964612075.1 uncultured bacterium | reverse complement strand
GGCGGTCTTCGACTCCTGGAACTTCTTCCACGTGCCGCTCTTCTTCAGAAGGCTCTTCACCGTCTCGGTGGGCACCGCGCCCTTCGCGAGCCACTTGAGCGTCACCGCATCGTCGATCACGATCTTCGCCGGGTTCTCGCGGGGGGCGTACGTCCCCACGTACGCGATGCAACGCCCGTCCCGGGGCATCTGCGAGTCCGCGACCACTACGCGGTAATAGGACATCTTCTTGCGCCCCGTCCGCGACAACCGGATCTTCACCGCCATGAACCGTTCCTCCTGCGTCTTGATTAAGGTACCGCTACACTATCACAAACGTCAGCGGAAGAAAGGGAGGTTCCTGCCCATTCCGGCCCCCATCCCCCTCTTCCCGCCCTTCGTCATCCGCTTGATCATCTCCTCCGCCGCCTGGAAGTTCTTCATCAGGCGGTTCACGTCCTGCACCGTGGTCCCGCTCCCCGCGGCGATCCGCTTGCGGCGGCTTCCGTTCAGGAGCTTCGCGTTGCGCCGCTCCTGTGCCGTCATCGAGTCGATGATCGCCACCGTCTTCTTCAGCTCCGTCTCGTCCGGCGCCATCCCCTTCATTTCCTTCATCTTCCCGCCCAGGCCGGGGATCATCCCGAGGAGGTCCTCCATCGACCCCATCTTGCGCAGGCGGAGCAGCTGGTCGCGGAAATCCTCGAGGGTGAACTCGTTGCGGCGAAGCTTCTTCGCCAGCTCGCGGGCCTGCTTCTCGTCGACCTGCTCCTGCGCCTTTTCTGCGAAGGTGAGGATGTCGCCCATCCCGAGGATGCGCGACGCCATCCGCTCGGGGTGGAACAGCTCGAGCGCGTCGAGCTTCTCGCCGACGCCGACGAACTTCACCGGGGCGCCCGTCACCGCACGGATGGAGAGCGCCGCGCCGCCGCGGGCGTCGCCGTCCATCTTGGTGAGCACGACGCCGGTCAGCCCCAGCTTGTCGTGGAACGATTTCGCCACGTTCACCGCGTCCTGCCCCGTCATCGCGTCGGCCACCAGCAGGATGTCCCCCGGGTCGATCGCCGCCTTGATGCGGGAGAGCTCCTCCATGAGGGGGGCGTCGATGTGGAGCCGCCCCGCCGTGTCGAGCAGGACCGTGTCGTAGCCGTTCAGCTCCGCGTATTTGACCGCCTCGCGGCAGATGTCCACGGGGTCCTGGTCGGGGCGGGAGTCGAAGCAGGGGATCTCGAGCTGCCGCGCCAGAACTTTCAGCTGCTCGATGGCGGCCGGCCGGTAGACGTCGGCGGGGACCAGGTACGGCGTCCGCTTTTTCTTCTGCAGGTGCAGGGCGATCTTGCCGCACGAGGTGGTCTTCCCTGATCCCTGCAGCCCCACGAGCATGACGGGGACCGGCGGCCGGCGGGCGAGGTTCAGGTCCTGCGCCTCCGACCCCATCATCTTCGCCATCTCGTCGTGGACGATCTTGATGAAGTGCTGGTCGGGGGACAGCGAGGCGAGCACCTCGGCCCCCAGCGCCTTCGTCCGGACGGAGGCGACGAAGTCCTTCACGACCTTGTAGTTGACGTCGGCTTCCAGGAGGGCGAGGCGGACCTCGTTCAGCGCGCCTTCGATGTTCCCTTCCGTGATGCGGCCGTGGCCGCGCAGCTTCTTTAAGACGCCCTGGAACTTTTCCGACAGGTTCTCGAACAAGCTACAGCCCCCTTCGTTTTACGGGAACGAACCATTGAATATATGGGATTTCGCCGGAAAAGGAAAGCCCCCGGGGTTTCCCCCGGGGGCCTTCGTCTTCCGGAACTCGAGGTGTCGCTTCGGTGTTAGAAGCTGTACCCGATGCGGGCATACCCCATGTAATAGCTGTCTTTGAACTCGTCGAGCCCGAACTCGTTCTGGACGAAGTCGCCCAGCATCAGGTAGGCGCCGACCAGGCTGACATCCAGCCCCTTCGAGATGTTGTAGTCCAGGCGAACGTTGAACTCGGTGCCGATGTCCTTGTCGCGATCCGCGCGGAGGTTGTTCGCCGCGCCGGCCTGGTCTTCCGCCCAGGTGTCGACCGCATAGGCGGTGCCGATGTTGACCGCGCCCTTCAGCTTATCCGTGAACTTCTGGGAGTAGCCGGCCGCCAGGTGCCACAGGCCGCGGCCGCTGTTCCCGAAGCTGTCGCCGAGCTCGCCGCCCGAGCAGCCGATGAGGCACTGGGAGACGTTGAGGGAATCGGCGCCGAACAGGAAGTACATGTTGGTGCGGCCGAAGCCGGAGTTGCCGCCGGTGCCGTAGCCGCTTCTCTGGTAGTCGCCCAGGGTGATCGGGGACTCATAGTCGCCGCCGTCGATCGGGTTCTGATCGCCGCCGCTGATGTAGAACCCCTCCACGAAGAGGTTGCCCGGACCGACTTTGAGGTCGGCGCGGACGTCGAGCATGTAGGCCTTGATGTCGAAATCAAGCGCCGAATTCCAGTTCTCCGCTTCGCCCCACTGATAGAAGGCGAACGCGCTGATCTTCGCGATGCCGGTGTTCATGGCGAAGTTGACGCCCGGCATGTAGACGTTGACCTTGTAGCCGGAAAGCCCCGCGAAGGGACCCAGGCCCGCCATCGGATCGAGGGCGTTGGCGCCGCCGCCACGGCCCTGGTCGTCCTTCACATAGTAGAAGTTCACGCCGAGGTCCATGTCCTTCGCCGGGACGAACTTGGCGGCCGCGACGAAGACCGACGTGTCGTCGGCTTCCTTGTACCCGTCCGTGCTTGTCGAAATATTGGTGCTCTCATACAGCTTGCCCCAGGCCAGGACCCACTTCACCGGCTCGAGCGTGCCGGTGACCTGGATCGACGTGAAGTCGGCGGCGTTGGAGAAGATGCCGGCATAGTGGTCGGCCCAAGGCTGCATACCGACCGATGCGGTGATGGAAGTGTCGGGGATCTTGAACCAGACATAAACGCCCTTGGTCTCGAGCTGAACCGCGTCGGCGCTGAGGGCGCCGCCGGTGTTCCGGTTCGCTTCCGCGGTGCCCTTGCCCCAGTTCATATCGCTCTCGAACTCGAACACGGCCTTCACGTCCGCGGTGCCCGCCTGGAACTTGATGCGGGCGCGCTGCTCGTTGTACGCGTTGGTCTGCTCTTCGTCGTCCGTCCTGATGCTCGGCGCGCTGCGGCCGTCGAAGAAGTTCGACAGCATCGCCTTGGAGCGGTAGAACCCGCTCACCTTCAGGTCCGCCATCGCCGGGGCGGCGAGCGCCACCACCAGGACGGCCGTCAGCAATACGATCCAGCCTTTCCGCATGATTCCCCTCCTTGAGAGATGAGATCCTATTC
>CAZTFC010000137.1:0-3311 GCA_964612075.1 uncultured bacterium | reverse complement strand
AGATGGCCGCGGGGCTGGCCCACGAGATCCGGAATCCCATCACGAGCATCGGGGTTCACTGCGGTCTCCTGAGGATGCGGTGCCAGGGAGACCCGAAGATCGTCACGTCCGTTTCCCACATGGAGAGCGAGATCGGGAAGGTGGAGTCCATCATCCGCGAATGCCTGAATTTCGTCCGCCCGGCGGACCTGAAGCTCAAGGTCGTGTCGGTGAAGCCGATCCTCGAGCATCTTGCGGCGGAGGCGGACAAGCTCTTCGAGAAGGTCGACGTCTCGTTCCGGTGCGAGTCCGAGGGGAGCATCGAGGCCGAGGTGGACGAAGTGATGTTCGAACAGGCGGTGCGCAACGTCATCGCCAACGCCGCCCAGGCGTGCGACCCGGGCGGGACCGTGCTGGTCACCGCGAAGGTGAGCCACGGGTTCTGGGACTTCGACCCGGCGGCGAGGGAGCCGATGCTGTCCGACTTTTCCGGCGAAAGGGAGGATTTCCTGGCGGTGTCGGTGAAAGACAACGGCAGGGGGATCCCCGAGGACATACGCGAGAAGATCTTCGTGCCGTTCTTCACCACGAAGAAGGGGGGAACGGGGATCGGGCTGTCCATGGTGCAGAAGATCGTCTATTCCCACAAGGGGGTGCTGGACATCGTTTCCGATCCGGGAAAGGGGACGGAGGTCATCATGAGGATCCCGCTGAGGTCGAAGAATGCCTGAATCGATCCTCGTCGCGGAAGACAACGAATCCCTCCGCGTGGGGGTGGTGGGCGCCCTCGAGGACGACGGGTACACGGTCCACCCGGCGGCCAACGGAATGGAGGCGATCCAGGTCCTCGAGTCCGAGCCCATCCACGTCGTCGTCTCCGACATCATGCTGGGCGACATCAGCGGCGTGGAGATCCTGAAGAAGGCCAAGGAGATCAATTCCGAGACGGAAGTGATCCTCATGACCGCCTACGCGACGCTCGATTCCGCGCTGCAGGCACTGCGCCTGGGCGCGTTCGATTACATCCAGAAGCCCTTCGACATCGTGCAGCTCAAGCACCGCGTCGGCACCGCCCTGAAGGTGCGGAGGATGCGGGAGGAGATCGAGTTCTTCAAGAAGGCGCAGTACCGGCTCGAGCTGGGGGAAGGCGCGCCCGTGATGGAAAACTCCGGGATGAAGGAGGTCCTCGACAAGATCGGGAAGGTCGCCCCGACGCCGGCCACCGTCCTGATCACCGGGGAGACGGGCGTCGGGAAGGAAGTCGTCGCGGGGCTGGTCCACTTCAACAGCCCGAGGCGCGACCGGCCGTTCGTCAAGGTGAACTGCGCCGCGCTCCATGAGAACCTTCTCGAGAGCGAGCTGTTCGGCCACGAGCGCGGCGCTTTCACCGGGGCGGACCGCCTCCGGATAGGGCGATTCGAGCAGGCGGACAAGGGCACCATCTTCCTCGACGAGATCGGCGACATGAGCGCATCCATCCAGTCGAAGGTGCTGCGGGTGATGCAGGAACAGGAGTTCGAGCGGCTGGGAAGCAGTGGCAAAGGGGTGAAGGTCGACGTGCGGGTGGTCGCCGCGACGAACAAGGACCTGCGCAGGGAAGTGCAGGAGGGCAGGTTCCGGCAGGACCTGTATTTCCGGCTCAACGTCGTGAACCTCCACATCCCGCCGCTGCGCGAGCGCCCCGAGGATGTCCTGTCGCTGGCCCGGCATTTCCTGAACCGGTTCGCCCTGGACTTCAAGAAAAAGGTCGACGGCTTCTCGCCGGACGCGCTGCAGAAGATGAGAAGGTACTCGTGGCCGGGGAACGTCCGGGAGCTGCAGAACGCGGTGGAGCGCGCCGTGCTTCTGTGCGACGGCCCGCTGATCGCCCCCGAAGACCTCACCCTGGAGACGGCGCAGCCCAAGAGCGAAGCGGCGCTGGTCCACGAGACACTGGTCCTGGAGGAGCTGGAGCGCAGCGCGATCCAGCGCGCGCTTCAGGTGTCGAGGGGGGTGCAAAAGGAAGCCGCGGCGCTCCTGGGGATCACGCCCAGGGTCCTGAACTACAAGATCCAGGTGCTGAAGATCGACTGGAAGGCGTTCCGGGAGCCTTGAGGAGATACGTCGAAGCCTAGCCCTTTCGGTTTCCTGAAACTCAATCCGGTTGCTTTATTGGCTAGCAGGCGTTGGGATCGAAAAAAAGCGATTCGGAACCAGTTCGATAGCGGGCCATGCGGAAACGACATGGGGGGCGGTAAAGGTTAATTCTCGACGTCGGACCGGTCCTCAATGGATGGCTTGACTAGTACCACGATGATGTTGGTCCTGAACTTGCGCATGAATCTTGTCATCGTCAGGCGTATCAGCAACAATTCCAGAATCGCCAGAGGCGGTATCTGCGCGAACTCTCCCACTGAAGCGATAAAGCGGATTTTCTTTACGCCGAAGCCCGTGGTTTCCGCCATCTTTAGTATCGTTTTTTCCTTATTGATTCGATAGTGGGTCGGGAAGATATCATCCTCCCGACGACGGTTGAAGAACCAGATCAATCGGGTTTTAAGAGAATCCGGGAACAACCGCGCCAAGGGCACAAGGTAGCTTGAGGCGTTGGGTGTATGGAAGATTAGCAGGCCACCGGGCTTCAAGATTCGGAAAATTTCTTTCAGCTGGTTTTCCGGATCTGCAAGATGCTCAAACACCATGTTCGACGTGATGAGATCGAAAGAGTTTGAAGAAAAGGGTAATAAGGAGATGTCGCCGAGGACGAGGTTTTTTATCGTCTTGTGGTTGCGCAGGGAACTGATGTCGCAGTCCATGCCGACGAAAAAGCGCGGTTTTTCGACAAGAATACGTTCTTGTTCCAACCTCCAAGTGGGGAGCAGATGATGGCCACATCCCAAGTCAAGCCAACTGTCGATGCGTTCTGAATGAAAAAAAAGGACTTCCTCATAGATTTCCTGAGAATACCTGAGAGTAGGAGTAATTGTCCTGTGCGCTTTCCAGTAGAAATCAATAAAGGCCTTCCGCACGCTCATGGCTGGTCGTTCCTTCATTCACGCCGGTTTTACCAGGACTACTTTCGTATGTTTACGATATAGGAACGGTAATTATAAGGTCAAGCTTTCAGTCGTGAACAGCAGTGTCCCCAAGGGAGTGATTTCTGACGGGTTTGTATCCCCCTCCACGAGCTCAAGACTCGACGAAGTTTCTGGAAAGGAAAACACCGCCGGCAGCACCAGAAATCGGCGCCACCGGTAGGGTTCAACCCTCTGGAATCTGCGTTCATGAGAAATGCGGGCTAGTTGGTGCTCTCCGGCGCCTGGTACAGGTGGGGCGCCACCGTCTCGAAAGCG
>CAZTFC010000136.1:0-3330 GCA_964612075.1 uncultured bacterium | reverse complement strand
CGCGGTGGACGATCGCCCCGCACATCCTCCGGAGCAGCGCGGGGTCGTTCAGCCCCGCGTATCCCGCTATCCCGCACATCGGCCGCCCCGCCCCTCCCCCCAGGAGGCCAGGACCGAGTCCCACTGCCTCGCCGCGCACGGGGTCCCGTACCTCTCCATGGCGCCACGCGCCGCTTCGGAGAGCCTCCGCCGCAGCGTCGCGTCCTCGAGGATCGCCGCGATCCGCGCCGCGAACGATTCGGGGGTCCTCTCCCCGACGAGGAACCCGTTCTCCCCGTCCCGGACGAGGTCGCCCAGATCCCCGACGTCCGGAACGACGGCCGGAAGCCCGGCCGCCATCGCCTCCATGAGCGCCAGGGAGAGCCCCTCCGTCTCCGAGGTCAACGCGAAGACCTTCGACCTCCCGAGGATCGCGGGAACGTCGTCCCGCTTCCCGGCGAACTCCACGGCGCCCCCCAGCCCGAGCGCCTCCGCCGTTGCCTCCAGCTCCCCGCGCAGGGGGCCGTCGCCGACGATCACGGCCCGGACTCCCGGGATCCGCTTCCGGACCAGCGAAAGCGCCCGGAGGAGGAGGTCGATCCTCTTGACCGGCACGAGGCGGCCGACGAAAACGACGTCCCACGGTGCACCGCCGTCGGCGGGGTCTCCGCGCGCCGTGTCGACGCCGCCAGGGATCACCCGGATGTCGCCCGTCACACCGTTCCCCCGGAAGAACTCCCTGGCTCCGGTCCCCATCGTGACGACCAGGTCGAACCCGGAGACCGCCCGCAGGAGCGCGGACTCGACGCGCGGGTCCGGCGCCCGGAGCTTCCCGAAGAGCCGGTTCTCGCTCAACACGCCTCCCCCCTGGACCTCGGCCGGACCGCCGACGCAGAAATAGATCGACCGCGCCCCGCATGCCCGGGCGACCAGCGACGCGGCAAGGCCGTTCAGGAGCAGGTGGAACCCGCCCACCGCGTGCGGCCGCGACCGGAGGGCGACCCGGAAGAACGTGAGGAGGCGGGCCGGGACCTCCCCGAACAGCCGGGAAAGACGCGGCCCGGGCACGATCGCCTCGACCTTGTCGAGCGGCGGCACCGGGAAATGGGTCACGACGCGGACCCGGCGGCACCCGCCGGAAAGGGTCAGCGGCTCCAGGTGGGAGCGGATCCAGCTCCCCGAATGGAAGGTTCCCGTGAGGAGGATGTCGGCCCCGTCGTCCCCCACGTCCCTTTTCCCGGGTCCGAAAAAGGTCGCCAGCGACATCAGCGTCGCGTGCGCCCCGAGCAGTGCGCGCGCCGAAAGGGCGACGGCGGCGCCCTTCATGTTCCCGGCATCCGGAGGGGAACCCACGGCGCCGATACCGACCGGTTCCCCGTTTCGTCCGGCGGGTTCCGCCGCAGGCCGGCGACTTCCGCGCCGTCGATGAACAGCCGCGTCCTTTCGGGGTCCCGGACGTAGACGGTCAACCCGTCCGGGGCCGCCGCTTCCCCCCCGGCGGGCCCTTCGGCGTAAACGTGGGTCCACTCCCCGACCCGCTCCTTCCGCAGCCGGAGGGTCCGGCGCGCGAAGGCGTAATCCAGCAGCCGGCGGGTCGTCGCGAGCAGGATGCGGCCGTCCCGCGCCCGCTCCGCCAGCTTCCGGAGCGCGGCCGCCGCCTCCCCCCGCAAAGGCCTCCCGCGGTCCCGGGCCTTTCCCAGGTGGGTGTACAGGATGCAGCTCCCCCCCCGCTCCTCGAGAAGGTCCAGAACCCGGCTCGTGAGGACCTCCCCCAGCCCGTCCGCCGTGTCGCGGGCGCTGATGCCGCCGGGGTACGGGTCGCACCGGATGAATTCGAGCGCGCGGCGCCCGTCGCGGAGGGTCGCATCCCGGAGGAGGCCGTTCCCGGCGTGCATGGCGTACTTCCCACCGACCGTCCCCGCCAGCAGCCCCTTGGCCCCTTCCTTCAGGAGCGTCTTCCCGGACGCCAGCGGGCGCGCCGCGTCGAACAGCCCCCCCCACCTTCGCGGGACGCCCTGCCCGACGACGCTCGTCACCCGCCCCATCCAGACGTACCGGACGCCGTGGCGGAACGTCAGGTCCGCGTGGTACGCCTCCGCACCCGGAACGTCCCCCGACCCCTTCATGATGTCGCGCCCGAAATTCGTCGGCGCCGTGCCGTGGTCCACCCATACCTTCAGGGCGCACCCGTGCCGCTCCAGCTCCGCCAGCGCCTTTTCCGCGTGGGCGCGCGTCGTCGCCCCGTCCCCGAAGGAGTGGAGGCAGTCGATGTGCCCCGACCGGATGAGCTCGCGGATCCTTTCCCTCGCCGCCTCCCCGGCGTTCCAATAGGAAAAGCTCCCCGCCGGCATGTCGAAATAGATGGTGTTCCCCGCCTCGAGCCCGAGTCCCGGGCCCATCGCCGTATCGCCCGTGCCGTTGAGGAAACGGATCGTCTCGAGATACGACGCTTCGTCCGGGGTCCCGTCGAGATCGCTGCAGACCGCCATCATCGCCCGGAAGGGATACGGGAACGGGCGAAGGGAAGGCGGCCCGGCCGCCGGGCCCCGGACGATCCCGACGCCGGGACCCGGGGAGACGGTATCGAGGAGGAGCCGCTCCATCCTCGGCATGACGACGGGAACGTGGTGGGTTTCGAGAAAATACCGCCGCGACCGGACGGACATCCCGACCCACCGCTCCGGCGACGACGCGACCTCCCGGAGCGCGGCGGCGAGCTCCGGCACGGTGCGGGCGACGACGCCCATTCCTTTCCCGTGTATCAGCCCGTCGGGATCGATCGTGGAGACGACCGGGATGCCGTGGCTCCACGCCTCGAGGAAGGTGTTGGGAAACCCTTCCGCGTCGGACGTCGAGCAGAGGCATGCCGCGTTCCGGAGATGCGCCGCCACCTCGCCCCGGGGGACCGCGCCGCGGACGCGGAGATTGGGGCAGCGCCCCGCCCTCTCCAGGATCTCCCGGGAGTACGGGGCGTCCCCCGCCGGGCCGACGAGGTCGAACCGCAGCTCCGGGCACGCCTCGACGACGTCGAGGAACCGGTCCGGTCGCTTCACCCGGTCGATCCGACCGATCCAGAGGATCCTGCCGCTCCCGCCCAATGGGGGAACCGGGGGAACGAATTCCTCCCCGCCGGGACCCGGGCAAGGCATCGGCACGACCTCCGATGCGATCCCGAACCCCTCTTCGAGCATCCGCCGCTGGTTCCGGGTCTGGACGACGACCCGGTCGGCGCTCCGCAGGCCGTACCGGTAAAGGACCCTTTCGCGACGCGTCTTCATGAGGGGAAGGCCGGGCAAGCAGTCGGGGTCGCTGGCCACCGAGTACACGAATTTCCGCCGGTGCGCGCGGCAC
>CAZTFC010000135.1:0-3347 GCA_964612075.1 uncultured bacterium | reverse complement strand
CGAGTGACGGCGGCCGCCTGATGCCCTCCACGCCGCGGGGATGGTTGAACTGGTCAGCATACGTCTTGGACGCGCAGGCGCGGCCGTTCTCGCAGCGGTACGACGGCATGCCAAGGACGGACCCGCGCCTCCGCGATTCCAGGGAGACAGCGCTGTCCGTGAAGATCCTGGCGGAGCAGGCCTCCGCGAAATGCACAGGGAACGGCGTCGGCGTCGCCCTGCTGCGGCGATACTACCTCGAAGGGGCCTGCTTGGAGGACTTCACGGAGGCGGAGAAGACGGCCTTCACGAAGACGGCCGCGGAGCTCTCCCGGAGGCTCATCAAGGCCGGCTTCATCGAGAAGAAGGTCCGGATCGGATGAGAGCGCGTTAATTATTCCGCGTTATCCATGCTGTTATCCTGTGCGGGCTTAAAGAGAAAAGGGGTTACGGAATCTGCCGTAACCCCTTGTTTTTATTGGCGCCCCCGGGGTGACTCGAACACCCGGCCAAAGGTTTAGGAAACCTCTGCTCTGTCCGCCTGAGCTACGGGGGCGAATCCGGTCAATCGTCGAACTGGATCAGGGAAAAGACCTTCTGCCCTTTCAGCTGCTCCCGGCCTTTGAGCGCCGTCAGCTCCGCCAGGAAGCAGCATTCCACAACGTCGGCCCCGAGCTTTTTCAGCAGGCCGACCACCGCCGACATCGTGCCCCCCGTGGCGAGGACGTCGTCCGCCACCAGGATCTTCATCCCGGGACGGATGGCGTCCTCGTGGATCTCGAGGTTGTCCCTCCCGTATTCGAGATCGTACGAGGCCGAAACCGTCTTGCGCGGCAGCTTCCCCGGCTTGCGGACGAGGAGGACGCCCGTCCCCAGTTTGTACGCCAGCGCCGCCCCCATGATGAAACCGCGCGCCTCGACCCCCACCACGGCCTCGATCCCTTGCGCGAAGTAGCGGTGCGCCATCAGATCGATGGCCTGCTGGAAGGAGGCCGGATCGGAAAGAAGCGTGGTGATGTCCTTGAACTGGATCCCCTTCTTCGGGAAATCGGGGACGTTGCTGATCCTGTTTTTCAGATCGCTCCAGGGCATGTCGCTACCTTCCATGATACGGGTATGCGGGCCGGCCGGCCTTGGGAGATTCTACACGAAACCGCCGGAATTGTCCGTAGCTCGAAGCGCGGCTCTCTTCAAGATGGGGAAAAAGCGGCGGGCCCATCTCCGCCCGTTACCGGGCGTCCATCTTCATCGGGCAGGAAGATGCCGGTTTCGCGTCGACGCACGGGAAGGAACGGGAAGCGACGAGACGCCTCGATTCTTCCGGAATCCGGCGTCCGCCTCTTCTTTCCGGGGATTCCGGCAGGACCCATTGATCCCCGAGCCACCGGTCGAAGATCGGGCATCCGGTCGGGATGTTCATCCCGCCGCCGTACGGATAGATCGTCATCTCTCCCAACGCGATGCCCTTGGTCGTGTTGTACAGGTCCACCCGGATGTAATCCAGCTCTTTCCCGAGTGTCTCCGCGGCGCGTATGATTTCACGGAAATTGCCCGGAATCTCGTGGGGAGGATCCGGGTATTTGTATTTGTAACGCGTCAGCTTGAAGGGCCTCCCGTTCCGGTCGACGATCATTCCCTCGTTGTCCCTGAACATCGGGGAGTCTATTTCTATGGCTTTTACGACCCCGTTGAACGTATGACACCGGTAGTCGATAAGGAAATCCCCGTCCTTCTGCACCAGGGACTCCTCGATCATTATTTTCGGCTCGATATTTCGGTAAGCCCACTCCCTGTGGGAGTATCTTCTCTTAAGCCATTTTTTGCAAAGTCTTATGCATTCCTCTCGCGTAATCCTGCAATTCGCATAATTAAGGTCATTATTCACATCTTTTCCGTATTTGAAATTGTATATTTCGCCGTCCTTGCCGAACAGGTTCCATCCACACCCGTGGTTCGCCTTTATGAAATACTCTTCCGGAAGCGAATCGAAATCGATCGTGTAGGGATTGTCGGTCACATGATATACTTCCGCTGTCATTATGCCTCGGGTTTTTGCGTATTCCTTGACCTTGTATTTGTCCTGGATTTCGGTAAATAAAGGATTTCTGTCGTTTCTCATGCGCCAACGGATCTTCCAGGAAAAATCCACAGGGGTTTTCCCTAAAATGTCCTTTATGTAAAGGACAAACCATTGATACTTCAATTTATACGCGGCTATATCGTGTTCCATCCGGCATTCCGGCTGTGGGGGTCTGGGCTGGACATCCGGCCTCCCGGCGCATCTTCGCTCAAGCGCCAGTTCTTTATCGGACATAACGGCGGGTTACTTTAGCCGTGAAAGGGGTAAATGTCAAGATGAACCATGGAAAACAAGGGGTTATGGCCTGTCGCCAAACGGGGCGATAAGGAGGTCGAGGAGGTCCTTTTCAGCGGTTCAGGTGCCTTGCGGGATCCACCGGATCCCCGTCGAACCGCAGCTCGAAATGGAGGTGCGGCGTCGTGGCGTTGCCGGTCCTTCCGACGGTGCCTACTGGCTCCCCCGCGGCAAGAAGTTCGGCGGGCCTTGCGCGGATCGTGTGCAGGTGCCCGTAAAGCGTCCTGACCCCGTCGCCGTGGTCGAGGATCACCGCGTTGCCGTACCCGCGCATGCCGCTTCCGGCGTAAACCACGATCCCCCGCTCCGCGGCGAGAACCGGCGTTCCCTCCGGGGCGAGGATGTCGATCCCCTCGTGGCGCCCGCCGGGCCTGTACCCGAAGCCGGACGAGACGGGCCCGACGACGGGCCACCGGAAGCTCTTCCCGGAGATCCTTTCCTCGTGGTCCCGGACGGGAACGGAGGAGCAGCCCGCAAGCAGCGCCGCGGCCAGCAGGACCGCCGCCCTGCCGAGGCCGGGCCTCAATCGGGGAACCCGTGCCTGCCGATGAGCGGAACGAAGATGCACGCGCCCAGGAACTCGATTTGCTGCTCCCCGCCCCTCTTCGTGACCCGCATCAGGTCCTGGCTGAAGCGCCCGCCGACCGGCAGGACGACGATGCCCCCTTCCGTCAGCTGTTCAAGCCAGGGGGACGGTACGGTGGGAGAGGCCGCCGCCGACAGGATCCGGTCGAAAGGCGCGTGCTCGGGGCACCCGAGGGTCCCGTCCCCCGTGACGAAGTCAACGTTCGCATAGCCGAGCTCCCCGAGCCGCCGGGCCGCTTCCGACGCGAGGGACGCGATGCGCTCGACCGTTACGACGCGGCGGGCGAGCTTCGCGAGGATCGCCGTCTGGTAGCCGGAACCGGTGCCGATCTCGAGGACCTTCTCGGCGCCGGTGAGCCGCAGCGCCGCCGTCATCTCCGCCACGATGAAGGGCTGGGATATCGTCTGC
>CAZTFC010000134.1:0-3381 GCA_964612075.1 uncultured bacterium | reverse complement strand
GAAGAGGGGGGTAACGACGTGGCGATCGAGCACCAGAAGATACGCATCCGCTTGAAGGCCTTCGACTACAAGCTGCTCGACAAGGCTACAAGCGAAATCGTGGAAAAAGCCCGGCAGACGGGAGCGAAGGTCGCGGGTCCGATCCCCCTTCCGACGCAAATCCAACGGTTCACGGTGAACCGCTCGCCGCACGTGGACAAGAAGAGCCGCGAGCAGTTCGAGATCCGCACGCACAAGAGACTGCTCGACATCCACGAGCCCCCCGGGGCGACGATCGACGCGCTCATGAAGCTCGATCTGCCGGCGGGCGTGGAAGTGGAGATCAAGCTGTAGCGGACGGAAGATAACGACCGAGAACGGAAGCAGGTGCCGAAGATGACAACCGGAATACTTGGAAAGAAACTGGGAATGACCCAGGTTTTCGACACGGAAGGGAAGTCCATTCCCGTCACCGTGATCGAGGCCGGGCCTTGCACCGTGATCCAGCGAAAGACCGCGAAGAACGACGGGTACGACGCGGTACAGATCGGCTTTCTGCAGATGGACGCCAGGCACGCCGGAAAGCCGATGCTCGGCCACTTCCAGAAGGCCGGAAAGGGAACGTTCCGGGCGCTGAAGGAAGTTCGGCTCGAGGGGAGCGACCCGCTCGAGACCGGTTCCGAGATCAAGGTGGACATCTTCAAGGAAGGCGACACGGTCGACGTCATGGGGCATACCAAGGGCCGCGGCTTCGCAGGCGTCGTGAAGCGCTGGAGCTTCCGGGGCGGCCGCGCCACCCACGGCTCCATGTTTCACAGGGCGCCGGGGTCGATCGGCGCCTCCGCCTACCCGTCGCGCGTCATCAAGAACATGAAGATGGGCGGGCACTACGGCGATGAGCGTGTGACCATCCTGAACCTGAAGGTCGTCGGCGTGCAGCCGGAGAAGAACCTGCTGCTCGTACGGGGCGCCGTTCCCGGCGCGAAGAACAGCCTGGTCTATGTCCGCCGGGCCGTCAAGAAGCAGGGCAACTAAGGGTCCGTGAGGAGCAAAGACAATGGCTACCGTGGAAATGGTCGATAAGGAGCGGAAAGCGGCCGGTACGGCGGAGCTCCCCGACAGCGTGTTCGGCGTCGAGGTGAAGCCCCATCTGCTGCATCACGTCGTCATCGCGCAGCTTGCGGGTCGCCGCGCGGGGACCCACGACACGAAGACCCGGCGCGACGTCTCCGGCGGCGGCAAGAAGCCGTTCCGGCAGAAGGGCACCGGCCGCGCCCGCATGGGGACCACCCGTTCCCCCCTGATGCCCGGCGGCGGAACCGTGTTCGGCCCCCACCCCAGGAAGTACGATATCAAGGTCAACCGGAAGGAGATGCGCGCCGCGCTGTTGGGGGCGCTCACTTCCAAGGCGAAGGAGAACCGGATCGTCCTCGTCGACGACCTGTCGCTTCCCGCCCCGAAGACGAGGGAGTTCCTGAAGGTGGCCGCGGCGCTCGGATTGACCAGCGCCCTCCTGGTCGTGGAAGGCCAGCCCGAGAATCTCGCCCTCGGGATGCGGAACCTGAAGGGGTTCAAGACCCTCCCGGTGTCGGCCCTCAACGTGTACGACGTCCTGTCGTACGATCAGCTGGTCCTCACTCGGACCGCGCTCGAGAAAATCACCGAGGTGCTCGGGAAATGAACATCTCCGACGTAATAAAGCGGCCTCTCATCACGGAGAAGTCGACCCTGCTGAAGGGCTCGGCGAACACGGTGCTCTTCGCCGTCGATTCCAACGCAAACAAGAAAGAGGTCAAGGACGCGGTCGAGAAGAGCTTCAAGGTCAAGGTCGTCGACGTCCGCACCATGAACGTGGCCGGCAAGACGAAACGGCGGGGCCGCACCATCGGCCTTCGCCCGGGCTGGAAAAAGGCGATCGTCACCCTGAAAGAGGGCGACAAGATCGAATTTTTCGAAGGAGTATGATCGATGGGCATCAGACACTATAAGCCGACGTCCCCCGGGCGCAGGGGCATGATGGTCCTCACCACGGAGGAACTGACGCACAAGAAGCCCGAGCGGGCGCTCACCGAGAGCATGAAAAGCACCGGCGGGCGGAACAACCTGGGCGAGATCACCGCGTGGCACCGCGGCGGCGGGCACAAGCGCAAGTACCGGATCATCGACTTCAAGCGCGACAAGCAGGACATCCCGGCGAAGGTCGCGGCGCTGGAATACGACCCCAACCGGTCCGCCCGCATCGCGCTGCTTTCCTACGCCGACGGGGAGAAAAGGTACATCCTGGCGCCCAACGGCCTGTCGGTGGGCGACACGGTCATGGCGGGGGCGGCGGCCGACATCAAGCCCGGCAACGCGCTGCCGATCAGGAATATCCCGGTGGGCACGCTGATCCACAACGTCGAGCTGAAGGTCGGAAAGGGCGGTCAGATCGCCCGTTCGGCGGGAGCGGTCGTGCAGATCCTGGCGAAAGAAGGGCGGTACGCCCATCTTCGGCTGGCGTCCGGCGAGGTCCGCCTCGTCTTCAGCGAGTGCATGGCCACGGTGGGGCAGGTGGGGAACATGGAGCACGAGAAGGTTTCGCTCGGCAAGGCAGGCCGCAGCCGCTGGAAAGGGATCCGGCCGACCGTTCGCGGCGTCGTCATGAACCCGGTGGACCATCCGCTGGGCGGCGGCGAGGGCAGGTCTTCCGGCGGACGCCACCCGTGCACTCCGTGGGGCAAGCCGACCAAGGGGTACCGGACCAGGAAGAACCCGGACACCGACAAGTTTATTGTCAAACGTCGCGGAAAATAAAGGAAAAGGGGCAAGGACGTGGCGCGATCCGTCAAGAAGGGACCGTACGTGGAAGAAGGCCTGGCGCGGAAGATCCGCAAGGCCTCGGAATCCGGGGACAAGAAGGTCATCAAGACCTGGTCCCGCCGGTCGACCATCACCCCGGAGATGGTGGGGTACACTTTCGCCGTCCACAACGGGCGGAAGTTCATGCCGGTCTTCGTCACGGAGAACATGGTGGGACACAAGATGGGAGAGTTCTCCCCCACGCGGACGTTCCACGGGCACTCGGGCGACCGCAAGGCCAAGGTGAAGAAGTAAGCGCCAACAGGAAGAAGGAGAGCTTGGGATGGAAGCAACCGCTACCGCGAAATTCATGCGCGTTTCCCCGAGGAAGGCGCGCCTGGTGGTGGACCTGATCCGCGGGAAGAAGATCGCCGATGCCCGGACGATCCTCTCGCTCGCGAAGAAGGCGTCCGCCGTCACCGTGAAGAAAGTCCTCGATTCGGCCGTCGCGAACGCGGGGCAGACCGGCGTAATCGACTTGGACATGCTGTACGTCAAGAGCGCCTACGTGAACTGCGGGGCTTCCCAGAGACGGTTCCGTCCCGCGCCGATGGGGCGGGCGCA
>CAZTFC010000133.1:0-3385 GCA_964612075.1 uncultured bacterium | reverse complement strand
TGGACCAGGCGTGCGCGGACCTCGTCATCGAGGCCGCCGGGAAGGACCCGTTCCGGGAGACCCATCCGTCCGTCGACTGGACGGTGCAGCTCTCCTACGCCGAGGAGGTCGGCCTGGGAACGAGGTCCTACCGGCTGAAGACGCTGTAGCCCGCGCGGCCCTCCCTCAGCCGCGCTTGAACTGCAGCTCGATCCGCCGCTGCAGCACCGACCAGGACTTCGTGATCAGGAAGCTCTCCTCCATGTCGTTGACCATGGAGGCGAACTTGCCCATCGGGATCGCGATGGTGAGCTCGCAGTTCTTTACGAACGGCCTGGCGGAGATGTCGAACATCCCGAGCACGGCCCGGGGGCGTTCGGCGTTGTGCTCGAGCATCGGGTACTTGACGATGGAGGCGCACCCCGCGCCGAACGGGCAGTGGACGCCGTCGAGCTCGGGCTCGGCGAAGTTGGCCAGGGTGAAGAGCCCCGCGATGACGTCGACCGGGCCGAAGAAGACCATCGCGATGGGCTGGTCGGCCCATCCGAGCTGGTCGAACCGCTTGAAGACGAGGTACTGCTCGGGCGCCGAGAACGGCTGCTGCCGGTCCAGGTACTCCTTCACCAGGCCGGGGGTCTTCTTGTAGCGCTCGCCCTCGACCTTCCCCGGAATGCCGCAGGAAAGGAAATACTCGAAGTCCGGCATCTGCTTGTCCGAAAATCCGCAGTAGATCTTCCCGCCCTGGCATCCGATCGTGTACTCGTCGAACCGGAGCGCCTTCCCCTGCCGGACCGGCGCGAGGTCTCCCAGGAAGCAGCGGTGCTCCCTCGGCAGCGTGAGCTTCTCGGTCCCCTCCGCGCTGTCGGAAAACCAGAAAGCGAGGGGAAGCTCGGCCCCGGGGAAGTACTTCTTCCAGAGCTCGGAGAAACGATCCTTCAGCTGCATATCCATTGTGTCCGATCCTCCTTTTTATATTCGATCCCGTTATAAACGGTTCCGTTCCTCGAAAAGTATATCGAAAAAGCGGTCGATCTCCTCCGGGGTGTTGTAGAAATGCGGCGACACGCGGATCCCGCCGCCCCGGGGGGAGCACATCGCCTTCCGGTTGTGCATCGCCTTCCACAGCGCGGCGTTGTCGACGCCGGGGACGCGGAACGTCACGATCCCCGAGCGCTCCTCCGGGTTGGGGGGGGACAGCA
Organism: uncultured bacterium; assembly: GCA_964612075.1. Taxonomy (GTDB): domain Bacteria; phylum Desulfobacterota; class Deferrimicrobia; order Deferrimicrobiales; family Deferrimicrobiaceae; genus UBA2219. Next base: position 2,207 of record CAZTFC010000133.1, on the reverse strand, counting down.
CCTCGAACCCGCTCTCCCTGGCCTTCTCGAGGATCCGCTCCGTCAGCCGGCGGACCCGCTCCCAGATCCGGTCCATGCCGATGGACAGCAGCAGCTCCATGGAGGCGTTGAAGGCGGCCATGCCGACCGTGTTGTGGCTCCCCGGCTCGAACCGCCGGGCGTCCGGGGAAAGGCGGAAGTCGTAGTTCTCGAAGTCGAAGCGGTTCTTCACGGAGTGCCAGCCCAGGATCACCGGCTCCACCATCTCCATCACGTCGCGGGAGATGTAGAAGCCGCCGATCCCCTCCGGAGAAAGGAGCCACTTGTGGCCGTCGGCGGACAGCGCGTCGATCCCGAAGGACTTGACGTCCATCGGGAGGACCCCGATCGACTGGATCCCGTCCACGCAGAAGAAGATCCCGTGCTTCTGGCAGTATTCCCCGATCCCCGAGAGGTCGTTCCGGTAGCCGTTCACGAACTCGACCGAGGAAAGGGCGATCATCCGGGTCTTGCCGTCGCACGCGGCGAACAGATCCTCCTTCCGCACCCGCCCCTCGTTCGCGGCGACCATCCGCAGCTCCACGTTGCGGGACCGAAGGCGCATCCAGGGGTAGACATTGGACGGGTACTCCACGTTCGACGTGACCAGGTTGTCCCCTTCCCTCCATGGGAAGCCGGCCGCCACGAAGGACAGCCCCTCGGAGGTGTTCTTCACGAAAGCGATCTCCTCGGGGGCCGCCCCCACGAGCCGGGCGAACCGTCCGCGGGCCTCGCCCGCGAGCTCCTCCCATTTCCGGATCTGCCACGCCCCCTCGTCCCGGCTGCGCCGCAGCATCCGGATGCCCGCCTCGGCGGCGGACGAAGGGATCGGGGAGACGGCGGCGTGGTTGAAGTAGAGGAATTCCGAGGAAACGGGAAATTCGGCTTCGCGGATCGGACCCACGTCGATCGGCAAGGGACCCCTCCTGCGGTCGTTTGCGCGCCGCGGCTTGCGGGCCCGCGGGCGCGTCCTGCCTAATACGTTATAATATCCGGGATGAATTGGTCAGAAGAAAACGCGCGCCGTTACGATCGGAATCTCCGGCTGGCGGAACTGGGAAGGGACGGGCAGGAGCGGCTGTTCCGCTCCTCGGTCCTCGTCGTCGGCGCCGGCGGGCTCGGTTCGCCCGCCCTGCTGTATCTCGCCGCGGCCGGCGTGGGCCGGATCGGCGTGATCGACGGCGATCGCCTCGACCTCACCAACCTGAACCGCCAGGTGATCCACGCGGCCGCCTCCGTCGGCCGCTGGAAGGCGGAATCCGCCGCGGACGCCCTCCGCGCGTTCCGGCCGGACCTGGCCGTGGACGTCCACGCCTCCTTGCTCACCGCGGAGAACGCCTGCGCCCTCTTCCGCGGGTACGACGCCGTGGTGGACGCCTCCGACAACTTCCCGACGAAGTATCTGTGCAACGACGCCGCCGTCGTCACGCGCCGCCCCCTGGTCCACGCGGGGGTCATGCGGTTCGGCGGGCAGATGCTCTCCGTGGTGCCGGGCGAATCGCCCTGCCTGCGCTGCCTGATCCCGGAGATCCCCCCGCGCTCGGATTCTCCGGGGGCGTCCCGGGTCGGGATCCTCGGGGCGGCGGCCGGGATCGTCGGCGCGTGGCAGGCGCTGGAGGCCGTCAAGCTCCTGGCGGGGATCGCCCCCCGGCCCGGCGGCAGGCTCCTGATCGTCGACGCGCTCACCGGCGAGGCGTCCTTCCGCTCCGTGCCGCGCGACCCGGACTGCCCCGCCTGCGGCGGCAGCCCGCGGATCGGCGAGCCGCTCTCCCCTGCGGAATACGAACAGGACGCGGTCCGCCCCGAATGACCCCCGCCCCTCCCTCCGCGCGCAGGGAAGCGGTGATCCTCTTCTCCGGCGGGCTCGACAGCATCCTCGCCGCGCGGACGCTGCTCGACCAGGGGATCGGGCTGCACGCCCTCCACTTCGACTACCCTTTCATGACCAAGGAAGTCCCGGGGCCGGACGACGCCGTCGGACGCTCGCTAGCGGGGCTCGCCGCCGGGCGCCTGGGCATCCCCTTCCGGGAGGCGCCGCTGGGAGAGGAATACCTCGACATCGTGCGTCGGCCCGCCCACGGCCTCGGGAAAGGCATGAACCCCTGTATCGACTGCCGGATCCTCTCGTTCCGGCTGGCGCGCGCGTTCATGGAGGAGATCGGCGCCTCCTTCCTCGTCACGGGCGAGGT
>CAZTFC010000132.1:0-3429 GCA_964612075.1 uncultured bacterium | reverse complement strand
ACGAGATGGCGCTCTCCGTCAAGGCGAAGGGGTACCTGCGCCACAACATCGGCGGCTTCGCCGACGACACCGTGCGCAGCGCCATCCGGTTCGCGGAAGAGGGGTACGACGGGCTGATCCACATCTACCCGTTCAGCTGCATGCCCGAGGTCGTCGTCCGGGCCGTCCTTCCCCGGGTCGGCGCCGACCTCGACATCCCCGTCCTCAACCTGCCGATCGACGAGCAGACCGGGGACGCCGGCTTCACGACGCGGGTGGAGGCCTTCGTCGACCTCATCGATTTCAGGAGATCCCGATGAAATACCATCTCGGCATCGACGTCGGCTCGGTGAGCACCAACGTCGTCGTCATCGACGACGCGGCGAACGTCGTCGAGTCGCTCTACCTCCGGGCGCACGGGGACCCGCTGGGCTCCGTCCGCAACGGGCTCGCGCGGATCGCGAAGGCGCTTCCGGAAGGGGAGGCGGTCTCCTCCGCGGGCGTCACGGGCAGCGCGCGGCAGCTCATCGGGGCCATGGTCGACGCCGACGTCGTCAAGAACGAGATCACCGCCCACGCCGTGGGGACGTCGCACTTCCACCCGGAGGTGCGCACCATCGTCGAGATCGGCGGGCAGGACTCCAAGATCATCGTCCTGCGGGACGGCGTCGTCACGGACTTCGCCATGAACAACGTCTGCGCGGCCGGCACGGGGAGCTTCCTCGACCAGCAGGCCACGCGGCTGGGCATCCCCATCGAGGAGTTCGGCGGGAGGGCGCTCGAGTCGAGGGCCGAGGTGCGGATCGCCGGGCGCTGCACCGTGTTCGCGGAATCCGACATGGTCCACAAGCAGCAGCTCGGCTGCACCACGAACGACATCATCCGGGGGCTGTGCAACGCCCTCGTCCGGAACTACCTGAGCTCCGTGGGGAAGGGGAAGGAGATCCGGGAGCCGGTCGCGTTCCAGGGCGGGGTCGCGGCGAACGTCGGCATCCGGAAGGCGCTCGAGGAGCAGCTGAAGACGAAGCTGATCGTCCCGAGGCATTTCGGCGTGATGGGGGCGGTCGGGGCGGCGATCCTGGCGAAGGAGCACGTCGCGAGGACGGGCGGGCCGACGCGGTTCAAGGGGTTCGGCGTCTCCGCCTGCGACTTCCGGACGACGAGCCTCGAATGCCGGGACTGCCCCAACGCGTGCGAGATCGTCGTCTTCCGGCAGGACGGGCGGGTCATCGCCATGTTCGGCGACCGGTGCGGCAAGCACAGCGGCGCGCGGGAGGCGGGGTAGGCCGGCGTAAAGTCCGGCGCCGCGCCGGGTCAGTCGTTTACCAGAATCTTCCGGGCGACGTACTCCGCGATCAGGTCGTTCGCCCGGGCGTTCGGGTGGCTGTCGTACCGGCTGAGGTCGTATTGCTGGGGATCGGCGACGGAGCCCGGCAGGATGTCGTCGATCTTGTGGACCCGCAGCCCGGCGCCGCGGAGGCCGCGCAGCGTCTTTTCGAACCTTTCGTCGCCCTGCCCGTCCCTCCACAACAGGACGTGGAACCGGCACCCGGGGAATTTCTCCCGGATCGCCCGGTCCGAAGCCTTGACGATCCCGACGAAAAGGTCGATGTCGGCGTCCCGGGCGTACCGCTTCCGCAGGTCGTTCCACGCCCACAGGTTCGACTTGGCCAGCTGTTTTCCGATCCTTTTCACGACGCGGGACCGGCTGTCCCCGTCGTCGACGAAGCCGTCCCGTTTCACGGAGCCGTCGCCCGCCAACCGGTACCTGGGGCTGTGCCTGCCCCAGGGGAACCTGCCGGCGGCGCGGGCCGCGTGCTCGGGCAGCGCCTGGAAGACGGCGTGCGTCGGGGGGGACTGCACGGACCGCTCGACGATGCCCGACTCCAGGGCCGCCAGCATGTGGTGCGGGCCGTACCCGTGGAACCCGAAGTTGTGGACGCGGTATTCCCCGTTTGTGCGCGCCCCGACCCGCCAGGGCATCGCCTGGTCGTCGTTCACCCCCTCGCCGAAGGTGAAGGAGCAGCCGAAGAACAGCGCGCATCCCCGCAGGCGCGAATCGTCGGCGGGGGGGGAGATCCTCAAGCCGTCCGGCCCGATGGTGTACGTCACGTCGTACACCACCGTGTCGTTGTACGTCCGCTTCGACCTGCCGACGATCCCTTTCCTGGGGACGCCGCCGAGGTCCGGGTCCTTCTCCCAGTAATCGTGGCTGTAGCTCAGGCGGTTCCGGTCGGATTCCCGCACGACGGAGCGCGCGAGCCCCTCGAGCCCCCAGAGGAGCGCCAGCAGCGCGGCGAGGTTGACGAACGCCGCCCTCGCCCACGGGCGCCGGACCAGCGCGGCGGCGACGGCGCACGCCAGCATCCAGGACGGCAGGATCAGGAGGAAAGGTTCGCGGAAGCGCAGGAGGCAGGCCACCGTCCACGCCGCGCAGGACAGGGCGAGGGCCGGGATGCCGACATATACGAGGGCCGGGACGCGGTCGCTCACGCTAATCCGGAGTGAACTTCGATTCGTAGTTCGCCTTCAGCCCCGGGTCCTGGACTTCCTTGCGGAGCCAGCAGTTGCCGATGGCCAGCCGCTCGATCTCCGTTCCCATGAAGCAGCGGAAGGCGTCTTCCGGCGAGCAGACGATGGGCTCTCCGCGGACGTTGAAGCTCGTGTTGACGACGACCGGGCAGCCGGTGAGCGCGTGGAACGCGGAGAGGAGCTCGTGGTAGCGCGGGTTGGTTTCCCGGTGGACGGTCTGGATGCGCGCCGAGTAGTCGACGTGGGTGACGGCCGGGATCTCCGAGCGGGGGACGTTCAGCTTCGCGATGCCGAAGAGGGCCTGCTGCTCCGGCGTCATCGGCAGACGGCGGCGCGGCGACACGTCGGCCACCAGGAGCATGTACGGGCTGTCGCAGTCGAGCTCGAACCACTCGGACACGTGTTCCCGGAGGACCGAGGGCGCGAACGGGCGGAACGACTCCCGGTACTTCACCTTCAGGTTCAGGACGGACTGCATGGTGGGCGACCGCGCGTCGCCGAGGATCGACCGCCCCCCGAGGGCACGGGGTCCGAACTCCATCCGCCCCTGGAACCACCCCAGCGCCTTCCCCTCCGCCAGGGCGCGGGCGGAGGACGAGATGAGCTCCCCGTCAGGCAGCACCTCGAACGCCGCCCCGGCCGCCCTCAGCCGCCTCCCGATCTCCTCCTGCCCGAACGCCGGGCCAAGGTAGGCCCCTTTCATCCGGTCGCCGCCGCCGTTCCCCGCGGGAGTCCGCGGCAATCCCTTGTGGAGATGATGCGTCGCGAGGGCCGCGCCCAGGGCGCCGCCGGCGTCCCCGGCGGCGGGCTGCACCCAGACGCGCCGGAAGGAGCCGTCCCGCAGGATTTTCCCGTTGGCGACGCAGTTCAGCGCCACGCCCCCGGCCAGGCAGAGGTTCCCGCAGCCGGACTCCTTCG
>CAZTFC010000131.1:0-3435 GCA_964612075.1 uncultured bacterium | reverse complement strand
GCCCGGTCGACGCCGCCGTCCTCGAAGGGGAGCGCGTCGAGATCCGTGAGCGGGACTGCCTCGGGTGCGGCATCTGCGCCGCGCGCTGCCCCAAGAAGGCGATCACGCTTCGCCTGCAGGCCCCCGCGATGGGTTCCATCCGGGAATACTTCACGAACGGCGGCCTGAACGTCGAGCTTTAGCGGCCGATCCGATAACGATTCTCCGTAAATCCTTGAATTTTTTTCAAGGTTTCCCCCCTCCTTGTCGATATAGCCACTGGATCGATGCCGCTCCATGATGGCGCTTCGGCGGATCGCGCCGGTTCCGGGAGGTCGCACGGATGAAGGTCGAGCAGAGGATGTGGACGCGGTCGAACGGGTGGTCGAATCCGGAAGCGCCCGGCTCCCGGGGGGACTTCCAGCTCGTGATCGTCTTCGCGGAAACGGGGATCCTGAAGGAAGGCGGCATCCTCGGGGAAGTGAAGGAGATGTATCCGGGAGCCCATCTTTTCGGATGCTCGACCTCCGGTGAAATCTGCGCCACCCGGGTTTTCGACGGCACCGCGGTGGCGACCGCGGTCCGCTTCGAAAAGACGGAGGTCCGGGGCGCCCGGTTCGCCCTGGGCGGCACGGCCGGCAGCTACGAGGCCGGCAGGGCGCTTGCGCGGTCGATCGGGAGGGAAGGGCTGCGGCACGTCTTCGTCCTGTCCGACGGCCTCGGCGTCAACGGGAGCGACCTGGTGAAAGGGCTTGCCAGCGTCCTCTCCGACGGCGTGACCATCACCGGCGGCCTCGCGGGAGACGCGGAACGGTTCGAGGAAACGCGCGTGTTCTTCGACGCTCCGCCCTCGAGGGACACCCTGGCCATACTCGGCTTCTACGGCGACGCGCTGAGAGTGGGGTACGGATCCATGGGGGGGTGGGACCCCTTCGGGCCGGAGCGCATCGTCACCAGGTCGAAGGACAACCTGCTGTACGAGCTGGACGGCCGGTCCGCGCTGGACATCTACAAGAAGTACCTTGGGGAACACGCCGGCGGGCTGCCCGCAACGGGGCTTCTTTTCCCCTTGAGCATCCGCACGGACGACGGCGGGGCGGGCATCGTGCGGACCATCCTGGCGGTGAACGAGCGGGAGAAGAGCATGACCTTCGCGGGGGACGTCCCCGAAGGCGCCTATGCCCGCTTCATGAAGGCGAACTTCGAGCGGCTCATCGACGGCGCCAGCGAGGCGGCCCGTCGAAGCCTTGAAGGGCTGAAGGGAAACGCCCCGGAGCTGGCCGTCCTGATCAGCTGCGTCGGACGCAAGCTCGTTCTCAAGCAGCGGACCGAGGAGGAGGTGGAAGCCGTCCGGGACGCGCTGGGAGGCGGCCCGACGCTCTCGGGATTCTATTCCTACGGGGAGATCGCCCCGTTTTCCTCCGGGGGCCCGTGCGCCCTCCACAACCAGACGATGACCGTCACCGCGTTCTCCGAGGCGTAGGGCCGCATGGAGCCGGCGAAGAGGCACAGCCTGCTGAGGCGCCAGCTGAAGAAGTGCTTCGGCGAATCGTTCGTTGTTCCTGAAGAATGGGGCGCCTTCCTCGACATGGTCGACAGCGCGTACCGCGAATCGGACGTCGACCGCGGCATGCTGGAGCGGTCGCTGGATCTGAGCTCCCAGGAGCTGCTGGACAGCAAGGCCCGGCTGCACGCCGTCTTCAACCAGGTCGACACGGGGATACTGATCATCGACGCCGATACGCTTTCCATCATCGAAGCGAACCGGAAGGCGGCAGACATGACCGGATATCCCAGGGAGAGGATGATCGGCAGGGTCTGCCACTCCCTGGTCTGCCCCGCCGAGCGGGGGCAGTGCCCCGTCCGGGATCTCGGCCAGGCGATCGACCAGTCGGAGCGCGCGCTCCTGCACGCCGACGGGACGACGATCGACATCCTGAAGACCGTGAATCCCATCATGATCGAGGGGCGGAAATGCTACCTGGAGAGCTTCGTCGACGTATCGGCCCGCAAGCGCGCCGATGAGGCGCTGCGGGCGAGCGAGCGGCAGTACAGGACCATCTTCGAGCGCACGGCCACGGCCAACATCACCATCGCCGAGGACACGACGATCCTCATGGCGAACGACAACTTCGTCGATCTGTGCGGGTACACCAAGCGGGAGCTGGAAGGAAAGATGAGCTGGTCGGTCTTCATCCACCCGGACGACGCGGAACGGATGAAGTCCTTGCACGAGATGCGCAGGAGGGATCCCGGGTCGGCCCCCTCGTCCTGCGAGTTCCGCTTCGTGAACCGGAAGGGGCAGGTCGGGGACCTCTTCATGAGCGTCGCCCTCATCCCGGAGACGAAGCACAGCATCGCCTCCATGGTAGAGCTGACCAAGGTGAAGCGGCTTGAGTCGCAGCTCGTCCAGGCGCGGAAGATGGAGTCCGTTGGCCGACTCGCGGGGGGCGTCGCCCACGATTTCAACAACATGCTCGGCGTGATCATCGGGAACACGGAGCTGGCCCTGGAAGGGATCCGGGAAGAAGGGAGCCTGAAGGATCTCCTGCAGGATGTCCTGAACGCCGGGCAGCGGTCCGCGGACCTGACGCGCCAGCTCCTGGCGTTCGCCCGCAGGCAGACGGTCCGCCCCAAGGTGCTGGACCTCAACGACACGATCTCCGGCCTGCTCAAGATGCTCTGCAGGATCGTCGGCGAACATATCGCCCTGGAGTGGCGCCCGGCCCCCGCCCTGTGGAAGGTGAAGGTCGACCCGTCACAGGTCGACCAGCTCCTGGCCAACCTGACGGTGAACGCCCGCGACGCCGTCGGTAAAGCGGGAAGGATCACGATCGAGACCTCCAACGCCGTTTGCGATGAAGCGTGCCGGGCGGACCGGCCGGAGTGGGTCCCCGGCGATTACGTCCTCCTGACGGTGAGCGACGACGGCTGCGGCATGGACAAGGAGACGCAGGCCAACATCTTCGAGCCGTTCTTCACCACCAAGAAGGAAGGCCTGGGGACGGGTCTCGGGCTGGCGACCGTGTACGGCATCGTCAAGCAGAACGGCGGCTACATCTACGTGGACAGCGAGCCGGGGCGCGGCACGGCGTTCCGGGTCTACCTGCCTCGCCACCTGGACGGGAGCGCACAGCCCAGGGCCGACGAGCCGGAGGCGAATCTGGTGGGAGGCACCGAGACGATACTGGTGGTCGAGGACGAGCGGTGCGTCCTGGCGCTCGCCCATGCCATGCTCGAACGGCTGGGCTACAAGGTGCTGGCGGCCGGCGGCAAGGACGAGGCGTTCCGGCTGGTCAGGGAGCACGGCGACGACATCGACCTGCTGCTCACCGACGTGGTCATGCCGGACATGGACGGGAAGGAGCTCTCGGATCGGATACTCGCCCTGCAGCCGACACTGAAGCGCCTGTTCATGTCCGGGTACTCGGAGGACGTGATCGCCCGCCAGGGGAT
>CAZTFC010000130.1:0-3642 GCA_964612075.1 uncultured bacterium | reverse complement strand
CTTGAGCTGGAGCGCCTCGAGCGCCTCCCGCGGCAGGGTTTCGAATTCCTCGTTCCAGATCATCGACGCACCCCCCCCTCTTCTTGTGATCCTGCTCCTCCCGGCAACAGCGCCCGCCCCGCGCGGAACGCCATGACGTTGACTTCCACGACGCGCTCCGGGAGGCATTTCCCGAGCGCCTCGACGTAGGCCTCCTCCGGCAGCGGGAGGAAATGGGACCCCGCGCCGACCATCACCATGTTCACCGCCCGGACCTCGCCCAGCGCCAACGCCGCCGCCAGGGCGTCCACCGGGAAGAACCGGCCCGTGACCTTCGCGAGGCGCTCCATCGCGTCGGCCGGGTACGGCTCGCGCCCCGTGGCCACCGACGGCGGGTAGATCTCCTGAGTGTTCACCACCAGCGTCCCGCCGGGGCGCAGGTAGTGGGCGAACCGCAAACCCTCGATCTTCTCGAACGCGATCAGCAGGTCCGCCTTCCCCGGCTCGATCAGCGGGGAGAAAACCTTCGGGCCGAAGCGCAGGTGAGTGGTCACCGCGCCGCCGCGCTGCGCCATCCCGTGGACCTCGCTCTTCTTGACGTCGTACCCCGAAAGGAGGAACGCCTCGCCCAGGACCTCGGAGGCCAGCAGCGTCCCCTGCCCCCCCACGCCCGCCAGGAAGACGTCTCCGCGCCCGGCCTTCATGGCTCCCCCGGCCGTCACGGCTTCCCCTCCCGCGCCCGGATCGCCTGGAACTTGCACAGCGGCGGGCACTGGTTGCAGCCGTCGCACAGAAGCGGGTTGATCCGCGAGATGTCTCCCGCCCACTCGATGGCGGGGCACCCGAGCCGGGCGCACGCCTTGCAGCCCGTGCACAGGTCGGCGGCCACCTCGTAGGTCGGCCTCGCTTTCCGGCTTTTCCTGTGGTCCGGCAGCAGGACGCACGGCGCCTGCGTGATGATCACCGACGGCTCGGGGCGGGCGACCTCCCGTCGCAGCAGCTCCTCGGTCTTCGCGATGTCGTTCGGGTCGACGGCGTACACGTGCTCCACTCCCAGCGCCCGGCAGAGCGCCTCCAGGTCGAGCCGGTGCGTCGCCTTGCCGTCGAGCGTCTTCCCCGTGGAGGGGTTCTCCTGCGCCCCGGTCATCGCGGTCGTCCCGTTGTCGAGCAGGAGCACCGTCCCGCAGCCGCGGTTGTAGACGATGTTCATCAGCCCCGTGACCCCGGAGTGCAGGAAGGTGGAATCGCCGATGACCGCCACGACCTTTCCCGGCCCCTCGTCCCCCAGCGCCTTCTCGAATCCGTGGGCGGCCCCGATGGAGGCCCCCATGCAGACGCACAGGTCCATCGAGTCGAGCGGCGGGAGCGCGGCGAGCGTGTAGCAGCCGATGTCGCCCGTGACGGCGACCTTCAGTTTTTTCAACGCGAAGAAGAGCCCCCGGTGCGGGCATCCGGGGCACAGGTTCGGCGGCCGGGGAGGGACGGTTTCCGGCGCGCGCACGGGGATCGCCTCCCCCGTGACCGCCTCCCGAACGATGCGCGGGTCGAGCTCCCCGAGGATCGGCACCCGCTCCTTTCCCTCGGCGGCGATCCCGAGCGACCGGACGTGCGTCTCGAGGTACGGGTCGAGCTCCTCGACGACCACCACGCGCGACACGCCCGCGGCGAACTCCCGGACCAGCCGCTCCGGGAGCGGGTACGCCATCCCGAGCTTCAAAACCGACGCCTCCGGGAACGCCTCCTTCACGTACTGGTACGATACGCCGGCCGTCACGATCCCCAGCGACCGGTCGCCCCACTCGATCCGGTTCCCCTCGAAGGTCTCCGCGAACTCCCGCAGCGCCCGCGTCCGCTCCTCGACGACGACGTGGCGGCGCCTCGCGTTCACCGGAAGCATCACCCACTTGGCGGGGTCGCGCCTGAACACCGGCGGGGTCGGTGGCCCGGAAGGCTCTCCCAGGCGGACGACTCCCTTGGCGTGGGCGATCCGGGTGGTGGTCCTCAGGAAAAACGGCGTATCGAAACGCTCGGAGAGCTCGAACGCCAGCCGGGTGTATTCCTTCGTCTCGGCGGAGTCGGACGGCTCGAGCATCGGGATCTTGGCCGCCAGGGCGTAATGGCGGTTGTCCTGCTCGTTCTGGGAGGAATGCAGCTCGGGGTCGTCCGCCGTGACGATGACCAGCCCGCCCCCCACCCCGGTGTAGGACGCGGTGAAGATCGGGTCGGCCGCCACGTTCACGCCGACGTGCTTCATCGCCGCCAGCGCCCGTGCGCCCGCCATGGAAGCGCCGATGGCGACCTCGACGGCGACCTTCTCGTTCGGCGCCCACTCGGCCCACACGCCCTGGTACCGGACGAGCTCCTCGAGGATCTCCGTGCTGGGGGTCCCGGGATACGCGGAGGCCACGCGGACGCCCGCCTCGAACGCGCCCCGGGCGACCGCTTCGTTTCCGGAGAGGAGACGGACGCTTTCTTTGTCTGCCGGGACGGACACCTTCTCTCCTTGAGGGATCATGCGGACCGCGAAGCCTAAACGGTAGCATATCGGGCCTTCCCATTCAATTCCGTATGGTTCCCCATCTGTTATACTGGAGCGACAATCCCTTGTGCTGGATCAAACATCCCGAACGGAGGGTCGACCATGAGAATCGGCGTGCTGACCGGCGGCGGCGACTGTCCGGGGCTGAACGCGGTGATCCGCGCCGTGGTGCGCAAGTCCGACACGCGCAACTCCCGGGTGGTGGGATTGAGGAACGGCTGGAAAGGGCTGCTCGACCCTTCGCCGATGGACCTGGACACCAAGATGGTTTCCGGCATCCTCCACGTGGGGGGGACGATCATCGGCACCTCCCGGACCAACCCGTTCAAGGACGCGTCCGGCCCGGAAAAGGTCCTGAAAAACTTCAAGCTGCTGCGGCTCGACGCCCTCATCGCCATCGGCGGCGAGGACACCCTCGGGGCGGCCTCCAAGCTGTACGACATGGGGCTCCCGGTCGTCGGGGTCCCCAAGACGATCGACAACGACCTGGCCGGCACCGACTTCACCTTCGGGTTCGACACGGCCGTCTCCATCGCCACCGACGCCATCGACCGGATCCACACCACCGCGGAGTCGCACAACCGCGTCATGGTCGTCGAGGTCATGGGGCGCCACGCCGGCTGGATCGCCACCTTCTCGGGGATCGCCGGGGGGGCCGACGTGATCCTCGTCCCCGAGATCCCGATCGACCTGGACGAGGTCTGCGACCTGATCCTGCGGCGCCACAGCCGGGGCAAGTCGTTCTCCATCGTCGTCGTGGCGGAAGGGGCGCAGTTCGCCGAGAAGCCCGGAGAGAAGGGAACGCTCATCCTCCAGGAAAAGCAGACCGACGAGTTCGGCCACGTCCGGCTGGGCGGGATCTCCCAGGTGCTGGCGAAGGCGATCGAGCATCGCACCAGGTACGAAACGCGGTTTGTCGTGCTCGGGCACATCCAGCGGGGCGGCTCCCCGACGGCGCACGACCGGGTGCTGGCCACCCGCTTCGGCGTCTACGCCACCGACATGGCCCACCAGGGGGACTACGGCAAGATGGCCGCGCTGCAGGGGAACCGGATCGTCGCCGTCCCCCTCGCGGAGGCGACCTCGAAGCTCAAGACGGTCGACCCGGAAATCTACAACATGGC
>CAZTFC010000129.1:0-3773 GCA_964612075.1 uncultured bacterium | reverse complement strand
GTCCGTCATCACGTCGTGCGTGTCGATCACCTTCAGGGTCGAGCCGTCGAACCGGCCGAACGCCTTCGTCAGGAATATGTATTCCGCGAGGACCGCGTCGAAACGGTGGGCCTTTTGCAACCCGTCGATGGCTCCGTCGAGGCGGACGCCGTAGTGGTCGTCTACGCCCGAATAGTACCGGTAGTCGGGGTTCAGGGTTTTTCTCAGTTTTCCCAGCACGCGGTCCACCGTCCCGGGTTTCGGCTTTTCATGTCTCACCCTGTGGAACCTTTCCCCCCAGAACGACTTCATCCCCTCGTCGTCGCCCCAACCCTGGTCCGAATAGAGGAAATGGACCTCGTGTCCCTGCTCCATCAGCCATCGGGACATCCCCAGGATCCGGATCCGGTTCCCGGCGTTCGGCGGATGCGTGGGGGTCATGGAGACGACGAGTATCTTCTTCGGTTTCACGCGAGGGTCCTTCGGGACGCCACGGTCGTATCCAGGATGACCTTCTCCACGTTCCGGACGTACCGTTCCACCGTGAAATTCGCGCTCATGTGCTCCCTGCCCCGGAGGCCGACCCGGCGGGCGAGCTCTTCGTCCTTCAACACCTTCACGATCGCCTCGGACAGGGCGCGTGGGTCCTTCACGGGCACGAGGAAACCGGTGTCGCCGTCGACCAGGACCTCCTCGGGGCCGCCGCACCGGGTGGAGACCACCGGCGTCTCCATCGCGAGGGCTTCGACCATGGTTCGCCCGAAAGACTCCTGTTCGGAAGAGATCACGAGGACGTCGATCCCCGCCAGCATGTCGTCCACGTCGTCCCTCCAGCCAAGAAGCTTCACCTTCCTTTCGAGCCGAAGCTCCCCGATCCTTCGGCGCACCGAGTCGGTGTACTGCTCGGAGCCGGTTCCCGCGACCAGGAAGACGACGTTCCCCACCCGCCCGTCGACCCGGGCCGCGGCGTCCACGAACGTGTGAAGGTCCTTCCGCGGGTGCAGCGCCCCCACGATCGCCACGAGCTTCGCCCCGGGATCGAGCGCGAGCTTCGCCGTCATTTCCGCCCGCGCGGACTTCCTGTCGCGAAGGGGAGGGAACCGGAAGCCGTTGTGCACCACGTTCGCCTTGTCCGCGAGGCGCGGGTAGTTGTCCGCCAGCGCCCTGGAGCAGAAGACGACGGCTTTCGAGAGAGCCGATATGGCCGAGCAATGCATGTCGAACGGGAGCAGCGACACCAGCTCGCTGTTCCCCGGGATGCTCTCGCGGATATGCCAGATATGGGGCTTGCGGGCCCATTTCGCGGCGATCGCGCCTTCCACGCAGGTGACCGTGTTGGTGTACACGAGGTCGATCCCCTGCTCCGCGACCAGGCGCCGGATGGCGAGCGAACGCTGCGCGAGCGACCCGAAGAACCGGAAGTTGTGCTTCAGGTACCCCCTCCTCGAACCCTTCACCCAGGCGCCGGGGACCCAGTGGACCAGCCGCTCGACGAAGACGGGGATCCCCGCGTCGGACGCCTTGGCCCCCAGGGGCCCCTTCTTGGGGATCACCAGGAAAGGCTCGCACACGGAGCGGTCGATCGAGGAGATCAGGGTCAAAAGAGACTGCTGCGCCCCGTACATGCTCTGGTCGTGCGACACGAAAAGCGTCCGAACGGGGTTCACCCGGCGCCTCCCGCCGCCGCGTCGCGGAGGACTTCCTTCAAAGGGCCGTAGACCTTTTCCGCGGCGAAATGCTCCCGCGCGAACCGGAGGGCGGACTCCTGCAGCGACCGCCGCCGCTCCCCGCTTTCGAGCAGCGAAACGACCCCGGCCGCGAACTCCGGCCAGCTCCCGCACACCATGCAGGGCGTCTCCCCGTCCCGGATCGGAAGACCCTCCACCGCGTTCGGCGTGGCGACCAGCGCCATGCCGTTGCAGAGCGCCTCCACGGTCTTGATCTTCAGTCCGACCCCGGTCATGGTCGGGTTGATCACGACCGACGACAGACGGTACAGGTCCTGCAGGTCGTCCACCCAGCCGAGGACCTTGACCCGCGGGATATCGGTGTCGATCGCCTCCCGGATCTTGCCCGCCACCAGCAGCTCCGCCAGCGGGTTCTCCCTGCGGACGATCGGCCAGGCATGCTCGCAGAAGCCCTTCAACCCCGCGACGTTCGCCGGGTAATTCGTGCCCACGACCATCACCGTGTTCCTCGGCCTTCCGCCGGTGGGTCCCTTATCCACGATCTCGTAATCGACCCCCACGGTCACGACCCTTCGCTCCGGCACCATGGACCGGAAGCAGTCCGCCTCTTCCTCCTGTATGGCCAGCACCACGTCGGCGTTCAGGAGATAAGACCGTTCCTCTTCGGGGGAGCAGTATGTCGGATCCTCCGGCCTGCGCCGGGAGAAGACCCCGTGGGTGTCCACGATCTTCAGCACGCCCGGCGGCACTTCCCGAAGACAGGGAGTCGCGAAAACGTATTCCGCGACGACGGCCTTCGGCGAATACCTCCTGCACAGGATCCCTGTGGCCTGACCGAGATAATCGCTGCCCAGGTTCGCCCGGATCTTTTCGGATTCCGTCTCCGGAGTCTTTTTCCCGGCAAACCACCTCTTCGCCGCATTCCGGATCTTCCTGTGTACGGGCGCGGCACACCGGTCCGGCGTATGGACATGGTCGACCAGGGCCAAAACCCTCTTTTCCGTTTCCGCCGACAGGGCGGGCCGGTTCAGCAGGAGCACAACCGTCATCCCTTCCGACTTGAGCCACTGGATCATTTTCAATATGCGGACTTCGTTCCCCCCGGAACGAAGCGCGGGGTTCACGTGCGACACGAACAACACCGTCGAATCGTTGTTCATCGATCGCCTGCCGCCAAAGGCATGCCCTGTCCGCGATGCTTCAATCTCCCCCGGATGACCCCGAGGTGGTAGTACAGGTCCAGTTGGTTCTGGATGCTGTCCTTTCGCCCCATGAAGGGATCCAACGCGCAATCGAGAAGCCCCCGCAACGTTTTCCTGATGACGATCAGCGGGATGCCGAAGAGGTTCCTTCCCCGGTATTCGCCCATCTGCAGGCCGTACAGCTCGCCCTTGTCGGATTTCCATTTCCGGAAATAGGCCTTGCTGATCCTGGATTCCGGTATGCAGTGATGCACGAGGACCTCGGGGCAGTACATCAGGCACTCGCCGGACTCGAGCATCCGGGAGAGGAATTGGCATTCCTCCCCCCCGTACAGCTTCCCGCCGGCATGCCCCAGCCGCGTGTCGAACATCCCGTACTTCCGGAACATGGAGGAGCGGATCGACAGGTTCGCCCCCCACAGCCTCGGTTCCGACATGCGCATCGTCTCGTCGCCGTGGTCGCAGCACGCGAGATATTCGAGCAGGCGCCCTTTCAGCCAGGCGGGGCAAGGTTTCTCCCACCGTGGCAATATCTTCCCGCCGATGCAGGCGGCGTCCCGGTGGCTTTCGAACGCATCGCGGAGGTTCCCGATCCAGTGCCGATCCACCAGGACGTCGTCGTCCGTGAAGGCGATGATCCCGCCCTTCGCGCGGCGGATCCCGTTGTTCCTCGCGAACGACAGCCCCTGGCTCTTCTCCAGCAGGTACGCGCAATCGATCCCGGCGCCGCGGCGGAAGGACTCCACCACCTCGCGGGTGTCGTCCCCCGAATTGTTGTCCACGACCAGGAGCTCCCACCGGATCCCCGCCGGAATCTCCATGAGCCGGATATGCTCCAGCGTCCTCCGAAGGCTGTCCGGCCGTTTGTACGTGCAGATGATCACGCTGATATCCATCTCACGCG
>CAZTFC010000128.1:0-3824 GCA_964612075.1 uncultured bacterium | reverse complement strand
AGGGGCACGACTACTTCCTGCAGGTCACCGACGCGCGCCCCGACACGGGCGGGCTTTCGGGGGCGACGCCGTCGGAGGCGGTCTCCTGGGGGAAGGTCGACCCGGACAAGCTGCCCGACACGGTGGTGTGCTACCTCGACACGACCGTCGCGCTGCCGCTGCTGTGCGCCTACGCGTTCGACCGGGCCGCAAACCGCCCCTTGAAGCGCCTCTACGACCGGAGGGAGGAGATGCTCGACCGGATGACGCGGGCGTACCGCCGCAAGGTGGACGCCGAGGCGGTCACCCGGAAGCGCGAAGTATCCCGCTAGGAACGATCCCCGCCGACGGGGCCAGGTGCAGCAGCAGCTTCCCGGCAGCCCAGGCGTCGGCCTCCGCGCGGTGGAACCCGGTTCCGATGCCGAGCTCCCGGCAGATGGCGGGAAGGGAATTGGAGCGGAACCGGCCCGTGCGGCGGGCCAGCGCCAGCGTGTCCACCACGCGGTTCCCCGGCCAGGCCCCCCCCGCCATGCGGGCCTCGGCGCGAAGGAACGAGAGGTCGAACGGGGCGTTGTGGAACACCAGCGGGTCCTCTTCCAGGAAATCGAGGATCCCGGGGAAAAGTTCCGCGAAGGGGGGCGCGTCCGCCACCATCCCGTCGAAGATGCCGTTGACGGCGCTCGCCCCGGGGTCGATGGGGCGCAGCGGGTTCACCAGGGAGACGAAGGAGTCGATCACCGACCCGCGGAGGAAGCGCAGGAAGGCGACCTCGCACACCCGGTGCCCCGCGGCCGCCGAGAGGCCGGTCGTCTCCACGTCCGCGGCCACGAACGGGATTTCCAGGAAACCGCCTTCCGCTCGCTTCAAACCTTCCCCCCGCGTCGATGATATAAAGAAGATACCACCGAACGGGGGGCACCCGATGGGAAACCGGGTTCGGGACGCGTCGGCCGGGAAGAAGGTCGCCCTGGTCACGGGCGGCGGCCGCCGGATCGGCGCGGAGATCTCCGCCGCCCTCGGGCGGGCGGGGTACGACGTCGTCCTCACGTACCTGGCCTCCCGGCGCGAGGCGGAAGACAAGGCCGCGGAGATCGGCGGGAAGGCGCTGCGCCTCGACCTGTCCCGCCCGGCCTCCTTCGCCCGGCTCTCGGCCCGGCTGGCCGCGCGGTACGGTCGCCTCGACCTGCTCGTCCACAACGCGGCCGTCTTCCCCCGGACGCCCCCGGAAACCGTGACCGCCGCCGAATGGGACGCGGTCTTCGCGGTGAACCTCCGCGGCCCGGTCCTGCTGACCCGGGAGCTGCTCCCGCTGATGCGCCGCGCGCCGGAAGGGGCCGGGATCTGCTTCCTCGGCGACGCGATGGCCGGGGAGCTCTGGCCTTCCTACCTGCCGTACTGCCTCTCGAAGGTCGCGCTCGAGGCGTACGCACTGGGGCTGGAAAAGGCGCTCCCGCAGGGGATCCGCGTCGGGCTCGTGCGGCCGGGGCTGGTCCTCCCGCCGCCGGGGTTCCCGAAGGACCGGTGGGAGCGGCTCCGCCGCCGGAAAAGGTCGGGCATCCGCACCGTGCGGGAATTAGTTTGCACCGTGTTGCAATTCGCCGCATCCAAAGTTAGCATTTATCGATAACCAATTCCGGGTTTCCGAGAGGAGCTTCCCGAATGAAACAGTACAGGTGCAGTGTCTGCGGCTACGTATACGATCCCGCGAAGGGCGATCCGAACAACGGCGTGCCGCCGGGAACCCCCTTCGACCAGCTGCCGGCGGACTGGGTCTGCCCGCTTTGCGGCGTGGGCAAGGAAGAATTCGAGGAAGTGAAGTAAGTAATTCAACGGCAGTCGTTTTTCAAAGACCACTCCCGAAAGGAGCGATCCCGTGAAACAGTACAGATGCAACGTATGCGGATGGATCTACGACCCGGCGAAAGGCGACCCCGACGGCGGCGTGGCCCCCGGCACCCCCTTCGAGCAGATCCCCGACACCTGGTACTGCCCGAAATGCGGCGTAGGAAAGGAAGATTTCGAGGAAGTGAAGTAGGGAAGTGAAGTAGTTCGGACACCCCGGCCACATCAACTCATGGAAGGAGCGAGCCGATGAAAACCTACAGGTGCAACGTTTGCGGCTGGATCTACGACCCCGCCAAGGGCGACCCCGAGCACGGCGTGCCGCCGGGCACCCCCTGGGAAAAGGTTCCGGATGACTGGTACTGCCCGAAGTGCGGCGTGGGCAAGGAAGATTTCGAGGAAGAAAAGTGACCACGACCCTTTCCAAAGACATCCATTACGTCGGCGTCAACGATCCGGGGCTGACCCATTTCGACATCGTCATCCCGACCGAGTGCGGAACGACGTACAACTCCTATCTTGTGAAGGGGACGGAGAAGACCGCCCTCATCGACTGCGTGAAGAGGAGCTTCACCGACGGGTGGTTCAAGAACATCGGGGAGATCGTCCCTGCCGAGAAGATCGATTGCCTCGTCGTCAACCACTCGGAGCCCGACCACGCGGGCGGGATCGTCGACCTGTTGCAGCGCAACCCGAAGATCGCCGTCTACCTGACCCGCTCCGCCAAGACGTTCATCGACAACATCGTGAACGGGCCGTACGACGCGCACGTCGTCGAGGACAACCAGGAGCTGTCGCTCGGCGGGAAGACGCTGCGGTTCATGGTCCAGCCGTTCCTCCACTGGCCCGACACGATGATGACCTACGCGGTCGAGGACCAGGTTCTCTTCTCGTGCGACTTCCTCGGGCGCCACTTCGCGACCGAGAAGATCTTCGACGACGAGCTGGAGCAGACCGAAAAGCTCCACAACGCGATGGTCGTGTACAACAGCATGATCTTCCGGCCGTTCAAGGAGCCCGTCCTCCAGGGGTGCGACCGGATCAAGGACCTGCCGATCGCCATGGTCGCGCCGTCCCACGGGCCGGTGCTCCGGAAGAGCTGGCGGGAAGTCATGGCGTATTACAGGGAGCGCGCCGCCCTGCCGCTGGAGAAGCGCAAGGAAAAGCAGGTGTCCATCATCTACGTTTCCGCCTACGGGAACACGACCATGATGGCGAAGAAGGTGGCCGAGGGGGTGGCCGCGGCGGGATGCAAGCCGAAGCTGGTCAACGCCGCGGAGGTCTCGATCCACCAGATCCTCGACGACCTCGACGAGTCGATCGGCTTCCTGGTCGGCGCGCCGACGCTCAACAGCAACCTCCCCGAGCCGATCTACGCCATGCTCGGGTACCTGGTCGTCCTGAACGTGAAGGGGCTCACCTCTTCCGCCTTCGGCTCCTTCGGCTGGAGCGGGGAGGCGACCAAGATCGTCACGGACATCATGGCCGCCATGCGGATCAAGGTGTTCCCCGAGCCGATCAAGTTCAAGATGACGCCGACCGATGCGGACCTTGCGACCTGCTTCGAGTTCGGGAAGAAGTACGCGGAGGCCGTGGGGGGGAAGGCGGCGTAACGCCCTTACCCGCGGCGCTTGCTTTCGCCGGCCGTTCCTTCCTTGTGGAGGGAACGGTCGGCGTCCTTTTTGACCTGCTGCTGCTCCTGGAGCGCCTCGCCGCGGATCTTCGCCTTGCACAGGTCGCAGATCCCGCCCTGGAAGGCGCCCGGCTTCGCGCAGATCATGCAGCGGTTCTTTTCCATGCCTCCATTATTCCATACGATGCCGGTCTTCGGGCGTCTTCCGGAGGCCGCGGTCACCCGATCCGCTCGAGCAGCGAGTCGCCGAGGAGCTGCCCGAAGTAGTCCTCGGCGTTCCGGATGTAGACGCCTTCCCCGCCGGCCATGTTCCCGCCGGCGAGCTGCCCCTGCTTGACCGCGCTGCGCCAGCCGAAATTGATCCGGCTTT
>CAZTFC010000127.1:0-3841 GCA_964612075.1 uncultured bacterium | reverse complement strand
CAGGTCCTCATCGCCATCGCGCACAGGCGGGTCGACTACCCCGCGAGCGGCAAGGGGCTCTCCGGCGCAGCCCCTTGAGGAAAGCCGCCGACAGATACCGGGTCTGCATCCGGCAGGACATCCGGCCGGCACCCCTTTCCGGCAGGCGACTGAAGGAGCTGATACTCGACACGCTGTCGCTTCTCCCGGCGGCGGAAGCCGATCTCCGGGTCCGGGTCGTGGGTGACGCGTCCATCGCCCGCTGGAACCGGGAATTCCTGGGGAGGGACCGGCCGACGAACGTCTTGTCCTTTCCGGACGGCGACGCCCCCCCGGAACGGGGTGGCGCCGTCTCCGGAGACATCCTCGTTTCGGCGACCACCTGCCTCGCCCAGACGGAGGACTGGAAGGAGTCCCCCGAGGAGCGGGTCTTCTATTTCATCCTCCACGGCATTCTCCACCTTGCGGGGTACGAGCACGTCGCCGGCGGGGCGGAAGGGCGGAGGATGCGGCGCAAGGAGCTCTCCCTGTTCCGCCGGGTCCTCGTCGGGGAGCGGGAGGGCGGGTCGAGGTGAGGCGCCCCTTCCGCACGCCGGACGCACGGACCCTTTCGTCCGGCGCGCTGTTCGCGCTTTCGTACGCCGCCGGGATGCCCGGGTACGAAGTCCCCGGCGCGGGGTTTATCTGCATGGCGCCGTTCCTGTACCTGTCGACCCGCCCGGGCTCTCTCCGCGACGCCGCACGGCGGGGATGGGCGGCCGGCACGGCGGGAAGCCTGCCGCTTTACTACTGGATCTCGCACACCGTCGCCGTGGAAGGGAAGCTCGGCTGGCCGCTGGGCTGGCTGTCGGCGGTGCTCCTTTCGGCATACCTCGGCGCCTATTTCTCGGTCGCCGCCGCCGCGGCGCACCGGCTCGCGTCCCGATTCGGGGACCGCGGCCTGTGGGCGTTCCCGTTCCTCTGGACGGGTCTGGAGCTCGCCCGCACGCACCTCTTCACCGGCTTCCCCTGGATGCTTCTGGGCTATGCGCTGTCGGGCGGGGCGTACCTTCGGCAGGCGGCCGACCTGGCAGGGGTGTACGGGCTGTCGTTCCTTCTCGCGCTTTCCGGCGTGTCGCTGTACCTCGCGGGCAAGGCCTGGTCGGAGCGGACGCTCAAGGCGGCGCTTCCCCGGCTCGCGCCCGGGGCGGCGTCGGTCCTGTTCCTTGCCGTCTATGGGCTTGCGGCGAATCTCCCGTCCGATCCCCGGAGCACGGGCTCAGGGATGTTGAGGGCGGGGATCGCCCAGGGGGGGATCGACCAGAACGTTAAATGGGAACCATCGAACCAGTGGAATACGTTGGAGATTTACGGCGAGCTCACCGCGCGGGCCCGCGCCGCCGGCGCGAGCGTCGTCATCTGGCCGGAGACCGCCGCCCCCTTCTTCTACGGCTGGGAAGCGGAGCTGTCGCGCCGGGTGGACGCGATCGCGGCGGGGGCGGGCGTTCCGCTGATCTTCGGCGCCCCGTGGTTCGACCCGGCCGATGGGGGACGGTTCTACAACAGCGTCTTCCACGTCGACGGAAGAGGGGTTCTCGCGGGACGGTACGACAAGCGGCGCCTTGTGCCCTTCGGGGAATACATCCCGCTGCGCCGGGCGCTCTTCTTCCTGCAGAAGCTGACGGTCGGCGCGGACGATTTCTCGCGCGGGACGACCTCTTCCCTGTTCTCCGCGGGAGGGGCGCGGGTTTCCGCGTCCGTCTGCTACGAGGCGATCTTCCCGGGGATACTCAGAGACGCGGTCCGCGAGGGTGCGACGGTCCTGGTGAACGTGACGAACGACGCCTGGTTCGGCGACACGGTCGCGCCCCGCCAGCACCTGGCGATGGCCCGGATCCGGTGCGTGGAGCTGCGCCGACCCATGTTCCGCGCGGCGAATTCCGGGATCAGCGCCGTCATCGATTCCGGGGGCGGGATCGTCGCCTCCCTGGGGCTGTTCCGGCGGGGGGTCGTCCTCGGGGAGGTCCGTCCGGGGACGGGGATGACGCTCTACGCAAAAACAGGGGAAATCTTTGGGATTTCCTGTATTATAATCTCTCTTTTCACGCTATTTTTCCCACTGCGAGGACTTCATGGCGTCCGGACTCCTGGAAGAGAAAACGGCGGCTCTTGAGGCGCGGTTCAAGGCGCTCCGGGGCTACCTTTGAGGTGGATGCGAAAGCGGAGCGGCTGAAGGGGCTGGAAGCCGAGGCCTCCCGCGAGGGTTTCTGGAATTCCCCGGAGGCGGCGGAGCGGCTGCTCCGGGAACGGAAGGGCATAGAGACGCTTCTCGGGAAGTGGTCGTTCCTGGAGTCCTCCATCGAGGATCTCAAGGCCTACCTCGACCTCGCCACCGAGTCCGGGGACGACGCGCTCAACGGGGAGATCGAGCAGCAGCTCGAGAAGGTCTCCGATGCGCTCGATTCGGCCGAGCTCGAGCGGATGCTTTCCGGGGAAAACGACGCGAGCAACGCCATCGTCACCATCCACGCCGGCGCCGGGGGAAGGGAGTCCCAGGACTGGGCGGACATGCTGGTGCGGATGTACTCCCGGTTTGCGGACCGGTACGGGTTCGCGATGGAGCTCGTTGAGCGCCAGGAAGGGGAGGAGGGGGGGATAAAGTCCGCCACGTTCCTCCTTTCCGGCGATCACCCGTACGGGTACATGAAGGCGGAAAGCGGCGTCCATCGCCTGGTGCGGATCTCGCCGTTCGACGCCAACAAGCGCCGTCACACCTCCTTCGCCTCCGTGTTCGTGTCGCCCGAGATCGACGACACCGTGGACATCCAGATCAACGAGGGGGACCTCAAGACCGACACCCTCCGCTCGGGCGGCGCCGGAGGCCAGCACGTGAACAAGGTCGAGTCGGCGGTCCGGATCACGCACGTCCCGTCGGGGATCGTCGTCCTCTGCCAGCAGGAGCGGTCCCAGCACAAGAACCGGGCCATGGCGATGAAGATCCTCCGCTCGAAGCTCTACGAGCTGGAGATGCGCCAGCGGGCGGAAAAGGCGATGGAGGCCCACAAGGAGAAAAAGGACATCGCCTGGGGATCGCAGATCCGGTCCTACGTGCTGGCGCCGTACCAGATGGTGAAGGACCACCGCACGGGCCACGACACCGGAAACGTCGGCGCCGTCCTCGACGGGGAAATCATGGAATTCATCCGGACGTTCCTGCTCGGCAGGAAATCGGAAGGGGAGACGGGGGGCGCGGAGTGACGGAGGAACGGAACGACCTGATGCTGGACAGGGCCCGCAAGCTGGAGGAGCTGAAGATGGCGGGGGAGAACCCGTATCCGAACGACCAGCGGGTGGGGTGGACCGCGGCGGCGGCGCGGGAGGCGGCGGCGGGGCGGACGAACGAGGAGCTCGCGGCGAACCCGGTGCGGGTGGACGTCGCGGGGCGCGTCATGGCGCTGCGCCGGTTCGGGAAGGCCGCATTCGCCGTCCTTTCCGATCGATCCGGCCGGCTCCAGGCGTACCTGAAAAAAGACGCCCTCGGGGAGGGCGAATACGAGCGTTTCCAGAGGACCGTGGACGTCGGGGACATCCTGTGGGTCGACGGTGCGCTGTTCGTCACCAAGACGGGGGAGCTGACCGTCGACGCCAGGAGGTACCGCCTGCTGACCAAGGCGCTGCGCCCCCTGCCCGAGAAATGGCACGGGCTCTCCGACGTGGAGACGCGCTACCGCCAGCGGTACGTCGACCTTCTCGTCAACGAGGAGGTCCGGGGGATCTTCGTCCGGCGCAACCGGATCATCTCCTTCCTGCGCGATTACCTCTCCCGGAGGGATTTCCTCGAGGTGGAGACCCCGATGATGCAGCCGGTGGCCGGGGGGGCGAC
>CAZTFC010000126.1:0-3864 GCA_964612075.1 uncultured bacterium | reverse complement strand
GGCGCTATCCGGGCTTCTTGAGGGGAAACACGCGGGTCGTGCCGGCCGCGAACTCGTGGCGCTCGTCCCGGACGCACAGGGTGATCGGCGCCGCCCGGCCGTCGCGCCCGCGGACCGTGAGCGTCTCGTGCGTGACCCGCAGGTCGATCGAATGGCCCCGGTAGCGGATGCGCATGTCCAGCCGCTCCAGCTCTTCGGGCAGCCCCGGGTTGATCCGCAGGAAGTCCTCCCGCATCTCGATCCCCGTCGACACGCGCTCCACCAGGTCGACCGTCCCGGCCATCGCGCCCAGGTGGACCCCCTCCGCGGCGGTGCCCTGCTGGATGTCGGCCACGTCGCTCTGCAGCGCCTCCGCGAAGAAGCGCATCGACCTCTCCCGGTCCGAGCGCGCCAGCACCCAGGATTCCACCACGCGGGACAGCGTGGAGCCGTGGGAGGAGCGCTCCGAGTAGTAGGCGACGTTGCGCGGGATGGTCTCGTACTCGAAGGGGTAGCCCAGGCGGCCGAACAGCTCCCCCAGCTCCTCGGAGGAGAACAGGTAGAACAGCATCAGCACGTCGGCCTGCTTCGAGAGCTTGTACCGGTCGGCGGTGTCGCCCTCCGCCTCGAGGATGAGGTCGAGGCGCTGGATATTGCCGTAGCGGGCCCGGTATCCCTCCCAGTCGAACTCCAGCAGCCGGTCGTACCCCTCGAACTGCAGGATCAGCCCGTCGTCGCCTACCGGGACGTACATCCGGCGGCTGATGTCCTCCCAGCGGTCGGTCTCCTCCGCCGTCAGCCCCAGCCGCAGCGAGAGCTCCGTGCGGTTCATGTCGGGGAGCAGCCTCAGCACCTCGAGCGCGCGGCACAGCACCCACACGGCCATGATGTTGGTATAGGCGTTGTTGTCGAGCCCGGGGGACGGCGCGTCCGGATACCCCTCGTGGAACTCGTCGGGGCCCATCACGCCGCGGATCTCGTATCTTTCCCGCTTTTCGTCGAAGACCGACATGCTCGACCAGAAGCGCGCGATGTCGAGGATCATCTCGGCCCCGTAGTAGAGCAGGAACTGGACGTCCCGGGTGGCCTGGTAATACTGCCAGACGTTGAACGCGACGGCGCTCCCCACGTGCCGCTGAAGCCAGGAGTTGTCCCTCACCCACCTCCGGGAGTGCGGGTTCAGGTTGTATTCCTGGGTCTCCTCCTGCCCGTCGCTGCCGCTCTGCCACGGGAACATCGCCCCCTCGCGCCCCGCGGCCCGGGCCGCCGCCCGCGCCTCGGGAAGGCGCCGGTAGCGGTACATCAGGAGCGTCCGGGAGATCTCGGGCATCCGGTGGTTGAAGAACGGGAAGATGAACAGCTCGTCCCAGAAGACGTGACCCTGGTAGGCCTCCCCCGTCCACCCCCGCGCGGGCACGCCGACGTCGAGGCCGATGGAGTTGGGCGAAACCGCCTGCAGCAGGTGGAACATGTTCAGCCGCAGCAGCATCGGGACGTTCAGCTTGAACCCGGCGCCCGTCGGCCGGAGGTGCACGTCGAAGCGCCGCCACAGGTGCTTCCAGGCCAGCGCGTGCTCCGCCATCAGCTCCTCGAAGCCGCCCGCCCGGACGATCGCCCTGCGAGCCGCCAGCCCGCACTCCGAGACGGCCTGGTCGCGGGAGGTGTACAGGGAGGCCACCTTCTCCACCACCAGCGTCTGCCCCTCGACGACGGGTGTCTTCATCTCCAGCGCGACGTACCCCGGCTCCTCGATCACCCGGCGGCGGACGTCGACGAACTTCCCGTCGAGGTACGCCCGGGTCCGCGCCGCCTGCCCGACGTGCAGGTTGGACTGGGAGGCGCGCGTCGACAGGAACACGCCGTCCCCTCCCACCGTCTCGGTCCCGAGAGGCACGAGGTGCCGGTTGTTGAACTCGCGGTAGAGCCGGGCGCCGGCGTTGATGACGCGCCCGTCGATCGCCGAGCGGACGGTCACGTTCCCCGACCAGTTCTCCGCCGTCAGCGACAGCTCGAGGGCGGCCAGGTGCTTGTCGCCCATCGACACCAGGCGCCTCTCTGTGACCCTGCTGCGCCGCCCCTCGCCGTCCTCGAAGCGGAAGTCCCGCACGAGAAGGCCGCGGGACAGGTCGAGCTCCTGCCGCCAGGACAGGATCGAAACCTCCCTCGCGTCGAACCAGCCCTGGCCGGCGACGCGGAAATTCAGCGCGAGCCAGTTCGGGAAGTTGACGAGGTCCTCGTTCTCGACCGTCCTCCCCAGGATATCGGTGCGCAGCCGGTTGTAGCCGCCGGCGACGTAGGTCCCCGGGTAGTGGACGTCGTCCGCCGCCGCCCAGAGCGCCGCCCCGCGCGTCGAGAAATAGCCGTTCCCCAGGGTGCACAGCGATTCGCGGACCCCCTCGTCGACCGGGTCGAAATCCTCGTATACCAGCGACCAGGCGGACGGCGGCTCCACGGCCGCCTGCACCTGCGCGAGGGAGGTCACCACGACGTCTGCGCCGGCGTCGCGCAGCTCCTGCGAGCGCCCGGAGCGATCGACGCCGACCACGAGGCCGAAATGCCCGGCGCGCCCCGCCTCGACCCCCGCGATCGCGTCCTCCACGACGACCGCGCGGGAAGGGTCGACCCCGAGGCGCCGCGCCGCCTCCAGGAAGGCGTCGGGGGCCGGCTTGCCCCTCATCCCGAGCCGGAGGATGTCGTTGCCGTCCACCCGGACTTCGAACAGCCCCGCGATGCCCGCCGCCTCCAGCACCTCCGCGCAGTTCCTGCTGGAGGAAACCACCGCGGTCCGGACCTCCTGCGCCCGGAGCGTCCGCACCAGCGCGATCGACTCCTCGTACCGCTCGGGCGGTTTCCGCTTCATCTCCTCCATGAAGAAGCCGTCCTTGCGGCCGCCCAGCCCGTGCACGGTGAGCGCCTCGGGGCCGTCGCCGGGGGAGCCCCCGGGCAGCGGGATCCCGCGGGCCTCGAGGAAGGCCGCCACGCCCTCGTGGCGCGGCCGGCCGTCCACGTACCGCCGGTAGTCGGCCTCGATGTCGAAGGGGACGAGCGGCTCGCCGGTCTCCCCGGCGCGGGCCTCCAGGAAGGAGTCGAACATCCGCTTCCAGGCGGCGGCGTGGACGTCCGCGGTCTTCGTCAGGACCCCGTCGAGGTCGAACAGGAAGGCGTCGTAGTCCCTCGGGGAAAGGGTGATCAGCGGATTCGCGGCGGCCATCGGAACATTATCCCCCGGCTTGCCACGCGATTCCAACCGTTTCCGGCCGCATCCAGCCGCGGGCGCGGTTCGATGCGTGGTACAGTTTCCCTATGATCCTCGGGAAGGACACCGTCGCATCCCCTCTGTGGGTCGGCTTCGAGGGGAAGTCGCTGCCGCCCGACCTGGCCGTGTGGCTCGCGAAGGGGTCGGTGGGCGGCGTCGTCCTGTTCGCCCGCAACATCGACTCCCCCGCGCAGGTGCGCGCGCTGTGCCGCGAGATCCGATCGGCGACCGGGCGCGGAAACCCGCTCCCGCTGGTCGCGGTCGACCAGGAAGGCGGGCGCGTCGCGCGGTTCCGCAATCCCCCCTACTCGGAATTCCCGCCCGCCCGCGCCTGCTCCCTGTTCGGCACCCGCAGCGAGGGGGTCGCGGAATCCCTCGGGGAGGCGATCGGGGCGGAGCTGCGCGCGGTCGGCGTCGACGTCGACTTCGCGCCCGTGCTCGACGCGGACACGAACCCGTCGAACCCGGTGATCGGCGACCGGGCCTTCTCGAACGACCCGGCCGAGGCGGGGAGCCTGGCGATCGCGTTCGCCCGGGGGCTTTCCTCGCGGGGGGTCCTCCCGGTGGGGAAGCATTTCCCCGGGCACGGCGACACCTCCGCGGACTCCCACGAGGAGCTTCCCGTCGTG
>CAZTFC010000125.1:0-3876 GCA_964612075.1 uncultured bacterium | reverse complement strand
TCCCTGCGGAACGGCTACCTGCGGTTCCTGCGCGGCTGGATGCTGGACGCGAGCTCCGAGGAGGGGGCGGTGCTGAAAGGGTGGGTGGAAAGCCGGTTCGGGCTGCCCCCCGTCTTCCACGCCGGCCCGATCGACAGGACCGACACCGGGGAGTATCTCATCTACCTCGGCGAGCGGATGCGGGGGAGCACTTTGACGAACGCCGTCGACATGCAGTTCGACCTCCTCTACGAGTTCGTGCAATACGAGCTGGGACGCCGCCATCCCGGCGTCCCCTCCTTCCGCCTGTACCGCGGGATCCGCAACATCGCGGACTACCTGTTCCTCGAGGAGAGCATCGACGCCCGGGCGGTGGTCCGCCTGAACAGCCTCAACTCCTTCTCCTCCCGTCTCGAGTACGCCTGGGAGTTCGGAAGCCACGTCTTCGAGGCCGACGTCCCCGCCTGCAAGATCTTCTTCCGGTCCGACGTCCTCCCCGGCGTCTTACCGAGGGGCGAGGAGGAATCGCTGGTGATCGGGGGGGATTTCGACGTGATCGTGAGGTCGTATTGAATCCCCGGAACGGCGGGCTCCCGCCCCGCGCGGACATCGAGCGGCGCGCGCAGGCCGCCCTGCTCGGGTCGGCCGTCGGGGACGCCCTCGGCGCCACGACGGAGTTCATGACGCCCGGCCAGATCCGGGAGCGGTTCGGGGTCCACCGGGAGATCGTCGGCGGCGGGTGGCTGGCGCTGTCCCCCGGGCAGGTCACGGACGACACGCAGATGACGCTGTGCGTGGCGCGCGCGATCGCCGCGCGCGGCGGCTGGGACCTCGTGGGGATCGCGGACCGCTTCGCGCGCTGGCTCGAGGGGAATCCCGTCGACGTCGGCGCCACGTGCCGCCGGGGGATCGAGGAGTACCGGGCGAAGAGGCGGCTCCAGATGCCCCCGAACGACCGGGACGCGGGAAACGGCGCGGCGATGCGGATGGCGCCGGTGGCGCTGTACGCGCTGGGCGACGAGGAGCGGATGGCCCGGCTCGCCGTGGAGCAGGCGCGGCTGACCCACAACCACCCGCTCTCGGACGCCGCGTGCGTCGCGGTGGGGCTGCTGGTCCAGTGGGGGATCCTCGGGCATCCCATGCGCAGGCTCCGCGCCGCGGCGGACGAGCTGGTCGCGCGGCACCCGCAGTTCCGGTTCGACGGATACGAAGGCGGGGCCACCGCGTACGTGGCCGACACGATCCGCACGGTCTTCGACGCCTTCTTCTCCACCGGCGGCTTCGAGGAGTGCCTCGTGAAAACGGTGAACCGGGGGGACGACGCCGACACCACGGCGGCCATCGCCGGGGCGATCGCGGGCGCGCGCTACGGCCTCGACGCGATACCTCCCCGCTGGCTCGCCGCCCTGGACCCCGCCCTGCGCCTGGAGCTTTCCTCTCTCGCCGCGCGGATCGTCGGCCTCTCCCCGCTGCTCTCCGCCCCGGAGGCGCCGTAACCTCTTGGAGCGACGGACGCACCGGCCGCTGACGGTGGTCGCCCTGCTCCTGGGGCTCTTCCTGGCGGCGATGGAAATGACGGTCGTCTCCACGGCCATGCCGACCGCGGTCGGGGAACTGGGCGGGATCCACCTCTATGCGTGGGTGTTCGCGGCCTACATGCTCACGGCCACCGTGACCATGCCCGTCCACGGGAAGCTCGCCGACCTCTACGGGCGCAAGCCGGTGATGTTCGCCGGGATCGCCCTGTTCCTTTCCGGCTCCTTCCTCTGCGGCCGCGCCGGCGGCATGACCGAGCTCATCCTCTTCCGGGCGGTCCAGGGGCTGGGCGCCGGGGCGATCCAGCCCATCGCGATGACCATCGTCGGCGACCTCTTCGACGTGCACCAGCGGGGCAGGATCCAGGGGGCCCTGAGCGCGGTATGGGGAGTCGCGGGGCTGACCGGCCCGCTCCTCGGCGGCGCGATCGTGCACTGGCTGTCGTGGCGATGGGTGTTCTACGTGAACATCCCGGCGGGGCTGGGCTGCGCCGCGGTTTTGTATTTCGCCTACCACGAGACGGTGGAGCGGCGCGAGCGCCGGCTCGACGCCGCCGGCGCGGTGCTGCTCTCCCTCACGATCGTCCTCGCCCTCCTCGGGACCCGCGCCCGCGGGGAAGACCCTGCTCTCCTCGCCGGCGCGGCCGTTTCCCTGGCCGCCTTCCTGCTGGCGGAACGCCGGGCGGCCGAGCCGCTCCTGCCGCTCGACCTCTTCTCGCAGCGCGTCATCGCGGTCGCCTCGGCCAGCGGGGCGCTCGTGGGAGGGGCGATGATGTCCGCGGTCACCTTCGTCCCGCTCTACGTGCAGGCCGTGCTGTCGGGGACGCCGTACGAAGCGGGAAGCGCCATCGCGCCGGTCGCCGTGGGGTGGCCGATCGCCTCGACCCTGGCGGGGCGCCTCCTGCCGACCCGGGGGTACCGCGTCCTCATCCGGACGGGCCTGGCGCTCACGCTCTGCGCCGCGGCGGGTTTATCGCTGATGCTCCGCCCGGAGGCGGACCTGTGGGCGATCCGGCTGGTCATGCTCCTGTACGGGCTGGGGCTGGGGCTGGCGAACACCCCGCTGATCATCGCCGTGCAGTCGAGCGTGCCGTGGGACCGGCGCGGCGTGGCCACCGCCAGCACCCTGTTCAGCCGCACGATCGGCGGCACCCTGGCGATCGGCGCGCTGGGAAGCGTCCTCGCCGCCGCCCTCGCCGGGAGCGGGGTCCCCGCGGAGACCGCCGACATGCTGCTGGGGCCGGCGCGCTCCCTGCTCCCCGAAGCGACGGTGCGAAGCCTCTTCGGAGCGCTCCAGGGGGGGATGGACACGATCTTCCGCGCGGTGGCGGCCATCGCCTTCGCGGGGTTCGCGGTCAGCCTGCTGTTCCCGGCGGTCCGCATCGCCCCCCGGGACGCCGGGCCTCCCGCATCCCGGAAACGACCCCTGCAATAATAACTTGCAAATCAAAAGAGGATTCTGTATCCTGTTTAGTTAATACATCCCGAGACGCAATCCTCTCCCAAAGGGTTTTCTCCAAGGAGCGGGTCGAAGCACCGGCCCGGCCAACCAGCTTCTCCTTAGACTTCACCACGCGGAAGATCGGACGGCAACGCGCCCGCCCACGGTTGTGCTTGGTGAAAACTCGAAGGAGAAGAAAGATCATGCAGGAAGAAAGACCGTCGGAAGCAGTCATGTCGTTCGAGAAATTCGGGCTCCGTCCCGAGCTTCTCCGCGCCGTCGCGGAGAAGAAGTACGCAACCCCCACCCCCATCCAGGCGAAGGCGATCCCCCTCGTGCTCGAAGGGAAGGACGTCCTCGGGTGCGCGCAGACCGGCACCGGGAAGACGGCCGCCTTCGCGCTGCCGATCCTTCACCGGCTCCAGGGGGCTCCCCGGAAAGGAACCGGCCGGCGGCCCGTCCGGGTCCTCGTGCTGACGCCGACGCGGGAGCTGGCCTCCCAGGTCGCGGAGAGCTTCGGCGAATACGGCAGGCACACGGGGCTCTCGCACGCCGTCGTCTTCGGCGGCGTCCACCAGGGTCCGCAGGCCCAGGCGCTCCGGCGGGGGATCGACATCCTCGTGGCGACGCCCGGGCGGCTGCTCGACCTCATGTCGCAGGGACTGGTCCGGCTCGAGACCGTGGAGACCTTCGTCCTGGACGAGGCGGACCGGATGCTCGACATGGGATTCATCCACGACATCCGCCGGGTCATCGGCCAGCTGCCCGCGAAGCGGCAGACCCTGTTCTTCTCGGCGACGATGCCGCCGGAGATCCGGGGACTCGCGGACACCATCCTGCGCGACCCGGCCCGGGTGGCGGCGACGCCGGTGGCCACCCCGGCCCAGGCCGTGGAGCAGCGGATCCACTACGTGGAGAAGA
>CAZTFC010000124.1:0-3892 GCA_964612075.1 uncultured bacterium | reverse complement strand
CCGAAGCCCCCGCCGCCGCGCCGCATGGGAGAGGCGCCGCCCATCCCGCTTCCCGCGGCCGCGCCGCCCTGCCGCCCCTTCCACAGCGGATAGCCGGACTCGTCGCGGAACCGCCAGCTCTTCCCGGAGGGGAGAAGCTGCACCTCCTGGGCGACGACGTACAGGGCCATGTCCTTCCCGAGGGTCTTCGAGCCCCGCACCCGCACCTCGGAACCGTCGGGGAGATCCACCCGAAGATCCTTCCAATACCAGGGGGGGGAGGCGAGGATGTGATAACTCTCCCTGTCCGTGTCCACGCGGAAGCGGACGGGGCCGCTCCCGGGAACCACGGTGCCGGAAGCCCGCCCGCGGACTTCGCCTACCGTGTCGGCGTCGAAGCCGCCGGGATACCGGATCCCGCTGCCGGCGAGGACCGCGTCGGGTTCCGCCGCGCGCGCGCCGGCCGGCAGGGAAGCGAGCAGCGCCAGAAGCGCCGGGAACAGGAGCAGGGCGCGTCCGGCCGCCCCGCTCCCGCCGGCCCTACCCGCGCTACCGGTTCGCCGGAGCGCCATACCCCGTCCCGTCCTGCGCGGGGACTCCGGTCCCGGTTCCGTCGCCGGGGCCGTAAGCGCTCCCCTTCTTCAGGGGCGTGCCGGTGCCCTGGTTGACGCAGGAGCCGTCCCGCAGCCGCTGCTGCTTCCGGATCTGGTTCTGCGACGCCGTCCCCGCGCCGGACCGCACCGCCGCGCCGCGTCCGTACCCGCCGGGCCCCTTGGCCATCGCCACGGAAGCCGTGCCGAAAAGGAACATCCCCGCCATGATCACCGCGCCGAACTTCGTTGTTTTCATCGTACCTGCCTCCTTCGGGTGTCTGCCTGCACCCGAAGCAAATGCATCCCGCATGCCACCCGCGGGAATCCCGGAAAACCGGAATCGAAACGGCCCGTTGCGATTCCCGGCCCGCCGCCGGCCGACCCGCCGCCGCGCACATGCTGCGCACCGCCGCGCAGATCCTGCGCCCCTACAGGCCGTATTCCTTGATCCTGTACTGCAGGGTCCGCAGGGAGATGCCCAGGACCCGGGCGGCCTGCGTCCGGTTCCCGCCGGCGTCCGCGAGGACCTTCCGGATCGTCTCCCGCTCGTTGGCCCGCAGCGCCCCCTCGCCGGGGATCGCCGCCCCGGCGGAAGTTTCCGGCCCCGTGGAGGCCTCCAGCCGCAGGTGCGTCGCATCGATCTCTTCCGAGGCGAGGATCACGGCCCGCTCGATCACGTTCTGGAGCTCCCTGACGTTGCCGGGCCACGGGTATCGCCGGAGGGCGTCCATGGCGTCCCCGGAGAATCCGGAGATCCTCTTCCCGAACGCGGCGGCGAACTTCCCCGCGAAATACTCCGCCAGCGGGACGATCGCCTCCTTCCGGTCGGCCAGCGGGGGAAGCGCGATCGGGAAGACGTTAAGCCGGTAATACAGGTCTTCCCGGAACCGTCCGGCCGCCACCTCTGCTTTCAGGTCCCGGTGCGTCGCCGCCACGATGCGGACGTCGACCTCGATCGGGCGCATCCCCCCGACGCGCTCGAAGGAGCGCTCCTGAAGGACGCGCAGGAGCTTCACCTGCAGGGCGGGCGAGATGTCGCCGATCTCGTCGAGGAACACCGTCCCCCCGTCGGCCAGCTCGAAGCGCCCCTTGCGCAGGGCGACCGCGCCGGTGAACGCCCCGCGCTCGTGGCCGAACAGCTCGCTTTCCAGCACGGTCTCCGCCAGGGCGGAGCACTGCACCGCCACGAACGGCTTCTCCTTCCGGGGGCTCAGGGCGTGGATCACCCGCGAAACCAGCTCCTTCCCCGTCCCGCTCGGTCCCGTGACGAGGACGGTGGCCGTCGTCGGCGCGACGTCCCGGACCAGCCGGTGGACCTCCCCCATCTTCTCCCCGAGGAAGATCGTCTCCGCGGGCGGGAAGCGCCTCCCCAGCTCCTCCGACAGCAGCGAGATCCTCGCCTCCGCGTCCGCCTCCCGAAGGACCCGCCGCACGACGTGGCGAAGCTCGTCGGGGTCCCGGAACGGCTTGGTCAGGTAGTCCGCCGCCCCCGCCTTGATCGCAAGGACGGCGCTGCCGATCGAGCCGTAGGCCGTTACGATGACCCACCGGGCCTCGGGGCGCAGCGTCCGCCCCTCCCGCAGCAGTTCCATCCCGGAGACGTCGGGCATCCGAAGATCGGTGACGACGAGGTCGAACTCCGAGCGGTGAAGGGTCTCGAGCGCGCGTTTGCCGTTCCCCGCCTCCTCGACCGCGTACCCCTCCTCCCTCATCACGGTGGAGAGGAACGAGCGCATCATCGCGTCGTCGTCGACGACCAGGATCCGTTTCGGCACGCAGGCCTCACCTTTCCTTCGGAAGGATTATCTCGAGGACGGCGCCGCCGCCCTCCCGGTTGCGCAGTTCGACGGTCCCCCGCATTTCCTCGACAACCCTCCTCGAGTATGCCAGACCCAGCCCCGTCCCGTCGGCCTTGGTCGTGTGGAACGGGGTGAACAGGCGGTCCCGCTCGGATTCCGGGACCCCCGGACCGGTGTCCTCGATCCGGACCCGGACCCTCTTCCCGTCCGCGCGCGCGGCGACCCGCAGCGTCCCTTCCCCGCCCATCGCCTCGATCGCGTTCCGTATGCCGTTGGACAGCACGCGCCGCAGCTTCTCGGGATCGGCCAGGACCCGGGCGCCGGCTTCGACATCGGTCTCCGTCTTTCCTCCCCAGCCGGCGGTTTCCTCCCGGACCAGCGCCCCGGCCAGCTCGCGGAGGTCGACCGGCTCCAGGACGCAGGCGTCCTGCCGCGCATACAGCAATAGCTCGTTCACGAGCGACTCGATCCTTCCCAGGCCCTTCAGGGCGAACGCGAGCCCCTGCTTCCTGGGA
Organism: uncultured bacterium; assembly: GCA_964612075.1. Classification (GTDB taxonomy): domain Bacteria; phylum Desulfobacterota; class Deferrimicrobia; order Deferrimicrobiales; family Deferrimicrobiaceae; genus UBA2219. The sequence continues at coordinate 1,006 of CAZTFC010000124.1, read as the reverse complement.
TCGGACGGGTCGACCTTCTCGTCCACCCACTGCGTGTACCCTTTCACGCTCCCCAGGGCGTTCCGGATCTCGTGGGACAGCGTGGCGGTCATCTGCCCGATCAGCGCGAGGCGCTCCCGCCGGCCGGCTTCCTCCTGCAGGCGAAGCTGCCTCGCCAGGACGCGCTCCAGGGCGATGCCGATCGCCCAGAGGACGGCCAGAACGGCGCCGACCGCCCACCACAACCGGCGGACGCCGGAGAGAAGGAGATCCGCGCGGGCCGTGTGGATCACCAGGCGGAGCAGTTCCGCCCCGCCGCCGGGACGGCGGAGGGGATAGTCGTACTCGTAGGCCGGAAGCCCGGTCCCCAGCGTGACCCTTCGTCCGCGCGGCCCGCCGTTTTCAAGCCACGGACGCAGGCCGTCCTCCTCGAGGACGCGTCCGACCTGCGCCGGGTTCGTGTGGAAGAGGACCTTCCCCCCTGCGTCCGCTACCAGGGCGAACGCCACCACCCGGTCGGACAGGATCTCCCGGACGTCCTCCCGCCGGCGTCCGCCCGACAGCCGGAGCGCGCTTTCCGCCGAGACGGAGAGCGAAAGCGCCGTGCTTTCGAGCGAGCTTTCCGCCAGGGATCGGACGGTCCGCGCGTTCAAATGCATCGTGTAGAGGATCGCCGCCGAGGAAAGCAGCAGGAACGCGAAGAGCGTGGACCGCAGGACCGCCGGGAGCACGGGGCGCATGGAACCATTCTACTACCCGAATCCGCCCCGCGCCCCCGGCCGTCTAACCGACATAAGCATCCGAATTACATGGAGAGGGAGAGCTTCATCATGAAAACACCCGCGTACGCGGCCTTTTCCGCGAAAACCCCGCTGGCGCCCCACACGATCGAGCGCCGGGAGCCCGGCCCGCACGAGGTCCTCATCGACATCCTGTACTGCGGCGTCTGCCACACCGATATCCACCTGGCGCGCGACGAGTGGGGCGGCTCCGTCTTCCCCATGGTCCCCGGGCACGAGATCGTCGG
>CAZTFC010000123.1:0-3946 GCA_964612075.1 uncultured bacterium | reverse complement strand
CTTCGACGGCGACGGCGACCGCCTGATCGCCGTGGACGAGAAGGGGCGCGAGATCTCCGGCGACCAGATCCTTCTCATCTGCGCCAACCAGCTCAAGAAACGGGGGAAGCTGAAGAACGACCTGCTCGTGAGCACCGTCATGAGCAACCTGGGGCTTCGGGTCGCCTGCAAAAAGTACGGGTTCAGACACCACGCGTCCAAGGTGGGGGACCGCTACGTCCTGGAGGACATGCTGCGGCTGGGCGGCGTGATCGGCGGGGAGGACTCGGGGCACATGATCTTCCTCAACCACCACACCACCGGGGACGGCATCATCACCGCCCTGCAGCTCATCGCCGCCATGGTCAAGGAGGGCAAGCCGCTGTCGGAGCTGGCCGCGATGATGGACATCTACCCGCAGAAGCTGATCAACGTGGACGTGAAGAGCAAGCCGGACATCTCCACGGTGCCCGAGCTGGCGGACCTCATCGAGCGGGTCGAGAAGGAGCTGGGGGAGGAGGGGCGCGTGCTCGTCCGGTATTCCGGCACCCAGAACATGTGCCGGGTCATGGTCGAGGGGCCGTCCGAGACGGAGACGGAGAAGTACTGCCGGGAGATCGCCGACAAAGTCAAGAGCGTCCTGGGCTGAAGGGGAAAAGGGCGATGCCGATCCGCGTGGTGGTGACGAACAGCTTCGAGCACATGAGCGAGGTCGCGGCGGATATCGCCGGGAGGAAGATCGCCGAGGCGCAGAGGGCGAAGACGGAGGTCGTTCTCGGGCTCGCGACGGGGAACTCGCCGACGGGGATGTACAAGCACCTGGCCCGGGTCGCGAACCGCGGGGAGTTCGACAGCGGCCGCGTCCGGAGCTTCAACCTCGACGAGTACGTCGGCCTGCCGGGCGAAAACGCCCAGCAGCGGGTCACGCACCCCGAGAGCTACTGCTTCTTCATGATCCAGGAGCTCTTCGGCCACCTGAAGAGGAAGTTCGTCGAGACGAACGTCCCCCTCGGGTCGCTGGTCGACCAGAAGACGCTGGTCGGCGAGCTGAAGAGGCATCCCGGGGACTGGGAGTACAGGGGCGCCGACGCCGGGAAGTCCATCGCCATCAGGAGGACGGCCCGGTCGAAATACCTCTCCTGGATCCGGAAGGAGATCCTTTCGGGATACGCGGAAAAGATCCGGCGGTGCGGCGGCGTCGACCTCCAGGTCATCGGCGTGGGGGGGCGCGGGCACGTCGCGTTCCACGAGTCGGGCATCCCGTTTCGCGGGAGCTCCGTCATGCTGGTGAAGCTCGACGACAACACCATCCGGAACTCCATCGTCGACGGGCATTTCGAATCGGCGAAGGATTGCCCCAATTACGCGATATCCATGGGCGCGGAGCTCGTCTACCGGGCGAGGACGGTGATGCTCCTGGCCAACGGCGAGAGGAAGGTCGATTCGGTCACCCGGTCGCTCCTGGAGGACATGACGCCCGAGGTCCCGATCTCCTACGGGCAGAAGTACGCCCGCGACGGCGGGAACCTGGTCTACGTGCTCGACAAGGTGGCGGGCAGGGAGCTGCTGGCGAGCCGGAGGGTGCTCGCCGCGAAGGGGATCGCCCTCGAGGACCTCACGTGACCGGACGGGCGGCCGGCGCATGCGGGACTCCGTAGAGAGAGCCGTCGTCGAGCTCGTCGGGGCCCGGGGGCCGCTGACGGGCGCCGAGATCGCGAAGGAGATCGGCGAGGCGGGCAGCCTGCGGATCTGGATGGCGTGCAGGTCCTCCCCGGAGCTCCGGGTCCGGTCCCTCGGGACCCGGTACATGCGGCTCGAGCGCAACGTCGAGGGGTTCGCGCGCCTTTCCCCTTCCATCCTCAGGGAATTCCTCACCTACTCGGTCGTGGGGCTCGCCGGCGACCCGGGGCCGATCGACCGGCGATGCGGCGAGATCGCCGGGAGGATCCGGGAGATCAGCGATTACAAGCTCGGGCTCGCCCGGCGGATGGTCTTCGAGATCATGGAGGAGTTCCGGGCGGACGTGCCCGGCGACCACCGGGTCTGCTTCATCATCGCGGGGGACATCGTCTACAACATGGCGCACGACGTGCCCAGGCCCGAGCACAGCACCGGGAAGCTGGTGAAGGGCTCGGACATCGACCTGATCGTCGTCGTGGGGGACGCCTTCCCGGATTCCTCCATCGAACGGCTGGACCGGATCATCTACGGGAAGAAATACCGGATGCTGATCGACCCCGCCGTCAACGAGGAGGTCGATTACATCATCAAGCGGCTCTCCACGATCGAGAAGCAGGCCCTGTTCGACGATTTCCGGCGGAAGGTCGCCATCAAGATCCTCCGGGAAGGGGTGCTGCTCCACGGGAGCGAGGAGCTGTTCGAAACCGTCAAGACCATCCTGAGGGACCACGGGCTCGAGGAGAAGCTCGAAGAGCTCGAGCGGCAGGCGGAGAAACACCGGGAGGACACCGAGGCGGCCATCCTGGGCGGCGGGCTGGACGAGGAGACGATCCGGAAGACGCACCTGTTCTATTCCGCCGACGAGTTCGAGGAATTCGAATGAGCCGCCCTTTCCGGGCCGGAAGGAGGCCGATTGTATATGACGGATTTACCGGATAATATTTAAAAAAATTCGTGGACGGCAGCCAATCCCAACCGCGCAGGCACAGGGGGGAAGATGCTGAACAACATGAGGATCGGGTCGCGGCTCTTCATCGGTTTCGGGATCGTGCTTCTCCTCACGACGGCCACCACGTTCTACGCAATCCACTACATGGGAAGGATCCAGGGCAACCTGGACGGCATCGCGAAGGCGACCTCCGCGCAGTCGAAGGAGGTGGAGTCCCTTCACGCCGAGTCCGTCGCCATGTACAAGGGCGCCAGGACCACGATGTACGCGCTGACCGCGCTGGTCATCGCGCTGGCGGCGCTGATCGCGACGATCCTCACGCGCGGCATCGTCCGGCCGCTGAACCACGCGCTGGGCATCGCCGACGCCCTCGCCGCCGGGAACCTGAACAAGGAGGTGGGCTTCCGCAGCGAAGACGAGATAGGCAAGCTGCTCGAGGCCATGCAGGCGATGGTCGAGCGGCTGCGGGGCGTCATCGCCAGCGTGAAGATCGTCTCCGACAACGTGGCCGACGGGAGCCGGCAGCTCTCCGATTCGTCCGATTCCCTGAGCCGGGGCTCGACCGAGCTTTCGCACCACATCGACCAGATCGTGACCGCGATGACCGAGGTCTCCCAGACCATCACGGACGTGGCGAAGAACGCCGCCGGCGCCGCCGACGCGAGCCGCAACGCCTCCGAGATGGCCGCGAAGGGCAGGGGCCTCGTGGACACGACGGCCGGCGACATGGCCAAGATCGCGAAGACGACCGAGGAGGCGGCGGGGACCGTGGAGGAGCTGGGCGCCAGCTCCAAGCAGATCGGCGAGATCGTCGCCGTCATCAACGGCATCGCCGACCAGACGAACCTCCTGGCGCTGAACGCCGCCATCGAGGCGTCGCGGGCCGGGGAGCAGGGGAAGGGGTTCGCGGTCGTCGCGGACGAGATCCGGAAGCTGGCGGAGAGGACGGGGCAGGCGACGAAGGACATCGCCCAGAGGATCAGCGCCATCCAGGGGGCGTCGGAGGAATCGGCCGAGGCGATCAAGCGGGCCAGCAGCGAGGTCGCCGAAGGCGTGAACCTCGCCAAGGAGGCGAGCTCGGCCATGGACCGGATCGTCGAGGCGTCCACCGGCGCGGGGGACATCGTGCACCGGATCGCCGCGGCGACCGAGGAGCAGTCGACGGCCGCCGAGGAGGTGACGCGGAGCATGGAGAACATCTCCGGGATCACCGACGCCGCCGCGAAGTCCGCGCAGGACATCAAGGGCTCGGCCGACGACCTCGCCCGGCTCACCGGGGAGCTGAGGGAGAAGGTGTCGTTCTTCAAGGGGACGACGGCGGAGGCGGAGGCCCTCGTG
>CAZTFC010000122.1:0-3952 GCA_964612075.1 uncultured bacterium | reverse complement strand
GGAAAACGGGGATGCCGTCGAGCAGGGTGCCCCCCTTGCCGGGGGTGACCCCCGCAACGACGTTCGTGCCGTACCCGACGCACTGCCGCGCGTGAAAGGAGCCTTCACGGCCCGTGATTCCCTGAATGGCCAAACGCGTGCCGCCGTCGATCAGAATCGTCACTGGACCCCCTCCCGTCGCGCCACCGCGACCGCTTTTTCCGCCGCGTCCCTCATCCCGTCGGCAACCGTAAACTCGAATTCGGAGTCGAGGAGCAGGCGCCGCCCCTCGTCCACGTTGGTCCCCTCGAGCCGGACGACTATGGGGACCTTCACCCCGGCATCCCGGACGGCCCCGATGACCCCGTGCGCCACGATGTCGCAACGCACGATCCCGCCGAAGATGTTGAGCAGGACAACCTTGACCTTTTCGTCGGAAAGCAGGATCCGGAAGGCGCTGCGGATCTGTGCCGTCGTCGCCCCGCCGCCGACATCGAGAAAATTGGCGGGGCTCCCCCCGGCGATCTTGATGATGTCCATCGTCGCCATGGCCAGGCCGGCCCCGTTGACCATGCACCCGATATTGCCGTCGAGGCGGATATAGTTGATTCCCAGGCGGGAGGCCCGGATCTCCAGGGGGTCCTCCTCGCCGAAATCGCGCAGGGCCCGGAGTTCCGGGTGGCGGTAAAGCGCGTTGTCGTCGAAGACGATCTTGGCGTCCAGGGCGTACACCTCGTCCGACCCGGTCACCAGCAGCGGGTTGATTTCCACCAGCGAGGCGTCGAGCTGCTCGAACACGCGGTAGAGCGCGGCGATGACGCGGGTGGCCGCCGGCAGCAGACCGTCCTCCAGCCCCAGGCGGAAGGCGAGTTTTCTCAAAGCGTACGGCTGCAGCCCGACACGGGGATCGACAGGCTCCCGGAAGATCCGCTCGGGCGTTTCCGCGGCGACCTTCTCGATATCCATCCCGCCCGCCGGGGAGGCCACGATGACGGGGCGCCGTGTCTCCCGGTCGACGAGGATTCCGATATAGAATTCCTTCCGGATCGGAAGCGCCTCCTCGACGAGCACCCGCCGCACGATGCGCCCGCCGCTCCCGGTCTGCCGGGTCACCAGGGCGGTGCCGATCATCCCGCCGGCGATCTCCTCGGCCTCCGACGGGGTGTCCGCCAGCCGGATCCCTCCCCCCTTGCCCCTGCCGCCCGCATGGATCTGCGCCTTGACCGCCACCCTGCCGCCCAGGCGCGCCGCGATCTCGTAAGCCTGGTAAGGATTCGAGGCAGCCTCCCCCCGCGGGACCGGCACCCCGAACCGCGCCAGTATTTCCTTGGCCTGATATTCGTGAACGTTCACCGGACCTCCCGTCCCCCGCAAAGCCCGTTGGGGCCTGGCGGGATCCTTTGTTTATGCAAACAATTGCCGGAATCCTCGGGCACATCCGACAACCGGCCCATTGTATGGCGAAGGACCTGGGGGTTCAATGAAAACCTTCCCCGCCTCCCGGGGCCTCAAACGGGCCTTTCATCGGGGGCGGGGATCCGTTAGAATTTCCCTATTGGATCCTCGCCTCTCCCGAAACCGGAGAGCCTCGACCGTTCCCGTTGATTTGCCGTACGACCCGCGCCGGGGGTGACATCCGTGGAGGAACAGGCCATGGAAAAACCCTGCTCTCTTCTGCTGGTGGGGCTCGATCCCGCCGAACTGAGCCTCTGTTCCGACCACTTTTCCCGCTCGGGCCACGGAGTGGCCGCCGCCCTGAATGTGGACGAAGCCGTCGAAAAGCTGAATCCCGGGGGCGTCGACCTGGTCTACCTGCGTTCCCGGGACGGCCGCAGCGGGGCGGCGATGATCACCAGGCTCGCGGGCCCGGCCCCCTTCCCGCCCGTCGTGCTGGTATGCGATCGTGCCGACGGAGGGTCGATCCTGGATATCTGGCGCGCGGGGGCGGCCGATATCCTCTTCCCCCCCCTGACCCCGGAGGCTCTCGACGCCAGCCTCCGCCGATGCGCCCGGCGGCTTTCTCCCCGCGCCGGTACGCCCCTTTCTCTCCCCAAGGGGCGCTTCTTTTACCTGGACGAGACCGGGGAGGAGCGCTGGGTCTCCGTCCCCCCCCCGCGGTTCACCATCGGGCGCAGTTCCCGCAACCACCTGGTACTCGACCACGGAAGCATTTCCAGGTCCCACGCCGAGGTGGTGGCGCAGGGCGACGGGTACCTCCTGCGCGACCTCGACAGCAAGCTGGGGACCTGCGTCAACGGCGTGCACATAAAGGAGACCCTTCTGGCCAACGGGGACGAGGTCCAGTTCGGTGGGGCGCAGGGCCTCAGATTCACCTTTCGCACCACCGATATCCTGGGGTCGCTCCTGGGCGGGAGCGACCCGGGAAGGGTGGCGGGGATGTCCATGAGCGGCTTCAGGGACATCGGGAAACTCTTCGCCGCTTTCCGGACCCTGAGCTCCATTGCGGTCCTGGACGATCTCCTGGCGCTCGTCGTGGACACGGCGATCGAGCTCACCGGGGCGGAGCGCGGTTTCATCATGCTCCGGGAGCTTAACGGTTCGCTCCAGTTCCGATGCGCCCGGAGCCGCCACAAGCATTCGCTGGACGGATCGTGCTTTCAGACCAGCCGGAGGATCCCCGAGGAGGTCCACCAAACCGGCCGCCCCATCTTCGTCAAGGACCTGGATCACGGTACGGGCGCCGAATGGCACGAGAGCACGCGCCAGATCGGGCTGCACAGCATCTCGTGCGTCCCGCTCCGCTATGTCCCCCTGCACGACGAGGCGAACCCCTCCGAGTCCCGGTGCGCCGAAATCATCGGCGTCCTCTACCTGGACAGTGCGAGCGTCGGCGCGCGGCTGACGAGCACCCGGGTGGGCGCGCTCGAAACGCTGGCGATGGAAGCGGCCATGGCGATCTACAACGCGAAACTCTACAAGGACCTCGAGGACAAGCGCCGGATGGAGGAGCAGCTGGCACGCGCCCGGGAGATCCAGCAGACCCTGCTGCCGCCCCCCGTCCGGGACCGGGGGTTCGTCCTGGCCTGCGGCTGGAGCCTCCCCTGCTACGAAATCGGGGGGGATTACTTCGACTATTTCGACCTGGACGGGGACCGGTTGGGCTTTACCCTCGGGGATGTGGCCGGGAAGGGGGTTTCGGCCGCCCTGCTCGCTTCCCTGGTGCAGGGGCTCTTTTCGGCGCAGGGGCATTTCGACGCCCCCCTGGAGAGCATCGTCGCCTCCATCAACCGCACCCTTGCCCTCAGGGGGGACGGCAGCCGTTTCGTGACCTCCTTTTTCGGGGTCCTGAGCCCCGACGGCAGCTGCCGTTACGTCAACGCCGGGCACAACCCCCCCATTCTCCTCCGCCGTGACGGTTCCCTGGAGCAGCTGACCGCCGGGGGGATGGTCCTCGGCCTCTTCGCGGGCGAGCAGTACCGGTCCTCCTGCGCGCGGTTCGGGCCGGGGGACCGTCTCGTCCTTTTCACCGACGGCGCCGTCGATGCCCTGGGCGCTTCAGGGAAGGAATTCGGGCTCGACCGCCTTATTTCGGTCCTGCGCTCCCACGCGCGGCTCCCGGCCCCCGAAATGCTGGCGCTGACCCAGGCGGCGGTGCTGGACTACTCCGAGGGGGTCTCGCAGGCCGACGACATCACCCTGTTGGTTCTCGAATTTCGGGGTCCAGGCCCCCGGCCGTGAATTCCCCGCTTCGGGAATGGGATGGCTGAGGATCACCCGAGGGGGGAGGTGATTGGTAGCGCTACGGGGAATCGAACCCCGGTTTGATGGCTGAGAACCACCCGTCCTAACCCCTAGACGATAGCGCCGTAACCGGCAGGCATACTACCAAAAAACAGCGGCGCGCGTCAACTCGCCAAATGGGGTCCCGCATCGCCGGGCGCTGGGGTATAATCGGTGAATGAACGGAACAGGCGACAGGAAGGTGGTCCTGGCTTTTCCGCGCGGGTTCTGC
>CAZTFC010000121.1:0-3997 GCA_964612075.1 uncultured bacterium | reverse complement strand
CGTCGAGGTCGGGGCGCGCGCCGAGGAGCTGCGTCCGCCGGCGCAGCGAGCTGGTGCCGACCCTCGCCCCCCGCGGCAGATCCCCGAACCGGGCGTATCCCGCGGAGAGGAAGGCGTCGCGCGGGTCCTCCCGCTTCGTGACGCAGACGATCGAAAGCCCCGCGGGCAGCTCCGTGGGGACGTCCTTCATCGAGTGGACGGCCAGGTCGATCGCGCCCGAGAGGAGCGCCTCCTCGATCTCCTTGACGAAGAGCCCCTTCCCGCCGACGCGCGCCAGCGGCACGTCGAGGACCTTGTCGCCCGTCGTCCTTATCCTGACGATCTCGACGGGCAGCCCGGTCTCCCGCTCGATCTCCGCCTTGACGTGCCCGGCCTGCCACAGCGCCAGCGCGCTCCCCCGGGTGCCGAGGCGCAATCCCTCACCTGTCATCCGCGCCCTCCTCCGGCAGGTCGAAGATCTCCCGCACGACCGCGATCCTCTCCGCCGGGTTGCGGCCGTCGCCCTCCCGCTTGAGCGAGGCGATCGGGGAATGCAGCGCCTTGTTGACGATCGCCGAGGCCAGCGATTCCAGCACCTTCCGCGTCCTCGGGTCGGCGTCGCCCAGGGCCGACAGCGCCTTGCCGACCTCGGCCTCCCGGATCTCCTCGAACTTTTTCCGCAGGGAGACGATCGTGGGGGTGACCTGCTGCGAATCGAGCCACCGGCGGAACGCCCGCACCTCGGCGGCCACGATCCCGTCGGCCTTCTCCGCCTCCCGCTGCCGCTCCTCGAGGTTCGTCTCGATCACGTTGTTCAGGTCGTCGATGTCGTAGACGTAGACGTTGGCGACCTCGTTCGCGTCGGGATCGATGTCGCGCGGCACGGCCATGTCGATGAAGAACATCGGCCGGTTCTTCCGGACGCGGATGACCTCCTCGATGTCCGCCCGGGTGAGGACGAAGCGGGGGGAGCCCGTCGAGGAGATGACGATGTCGGCCCGCTTCAGGTGGACGGAGAGGTCCTCGAACCGCACGGGCGTGCCGTCGAAGTCGGAGGCCAGGCGCACGGCCCGCTCGAAGGTGCGGTTGGTCACCAGGAGCCCGCGGGCGCCGGCGGAGAGCAGGTGGCGCGCGGCCAGCTCGCACATCTCCCCCGCGCCGATGAGCATCACGGTGTTGTCCGACAGGTCGCCCAGGATCTTCTTCGCCAGCTCCACCGCGGCGTACGACACCGACACGGCGCTGTTGGCCACGCGGGTCTCGGTGCGCACCCGCTTGGCCACGGAGAACGCCTTCGTGAAGCACTTGTCGAGCACCGGGCCGACCGCCTTGTGGTCGCACGCCCAGGCGTAGGCGTCCTTGACCTGCCCCAGGATCTGCGGCTCGCCGAGGACCATGGAGTCGAGGCTGCTCGCGACGCGGAAAAGATGGCGCACCGCGTCCTCGCCCGCCAGGCGGTAGAGGTGGGGCGAAAGCTCTTCCCGCGGCATCCCGTGGAAGGACGAGAGGAAGCGCTCGACGGCCTCCGCGCCGCGGCGGCCGTCCTCGGCCAGGGCGCACACCTCGACGCGGTTGCAGGTGGAGAGGATGACGCCCTCGGAGACCCCCTCCGCGGCGACGGCCTCCCTCAGGGCGTGCCCGATCGTGTCCGCCGGGAACGCCAGCCGCTCCCGCACCTCGACCGGCGCGGTCTTGTGGTTCAGCCCCACTATGACGATCTGGCTCATTTTTTGGACCCGGCGCCCCTAACCGCCCATGTTCGCGTAGCTGTGGAGGCCCGGCAGCAGGAGGTTGACGCCCAGGAAGGTGAACAGGACCGTGCCGAAGCCCACGATGGCGAGGATCGCCGCCCTGCGCCCGCGCCAGCCGGCGGTCAGGCGCCCGTGGAGCAGCGCCGCGTACAGGAGCCACGTGCCGAGGGACCACACCTCCTTCGGGTCCCAGCTCCAGTACGACCCCCACGCGTAGCTCGCCCAGATCGACCCCGTGATGATCCCCAGCGTCAGCAGCGGGAACCCGATCTTCAGGCAATGGCTGTTGACCGCGTCGAGCACGTCGAGCGACGGGAGCCGCCGGAAGAGCGCCCCGAGCCGCTTCCCCTTGACCTCCCGCTCCATCAGCAGGTACATGATCGCCGCGCCGAAGGCCACGGCGAACACGGCGTAGCCGGCGAACAGCAGCAGCACGTGGACGGGCATCCACCAGGAGTCGAGCACGGGCGGCAGCGGGCGGACCTCGCCGGGCAGCAGCGCCGACAGCACGCCGAAGAAGAGCACCACCGGGGCGACGAACGCGCCCATCACCCGCAGGCCGTACCGGACCTCGAACGCGAGGAAGACGCAGACGGTCGCGAGGGCGAAGAAGGAGAGCGACTCGAAGAGGCTGGTGATCGGCAGGTAGCCCGCCTCCGCGTACCGCGCCGCGAAGCCGACGGCGTGGAGGATGGCGCCGATCAGCAGGAACATCCTCCCGAGCCGGGCGCTGCGATCGGAAAGCTTGACGATGTAATGGAGATAGAGAGCGGTCCCGACCAGGTAGAAGAGCGCCGTGGCCTTCAAGAGTGTGATTTGCATGGGGTTATCTTACCAGAAGTACCGGTTCAGGGTGAGGGCCCCCTCGGTCCGGTCGATCCCCCGCGCCCGCCGCGCGGAAACGTCCGCCTTCAGGGCCCAGTCGCGCGCGAGCCGCCATCCCTGCCGCAGCGAGAGGGAGAGGTCGGGCCCCTCCCCCGTTTCCCCGAGGACGCCCCAGACGGCGCGCCCCTCCAGCCAGAGCTGCCAGCCGCGGGCGACCTCCGCCGTGAGGCCCGCCGAGCCGCCCAGCGCCGCCCGGTACGAGGCGTCGTAGTCCCGGGAGACGGCCGCTTCCGCTTCCGCCAGCGCGTAGGCGGCGGCCTTCCCGACGACGCGGGCCGCCGCGCCGATCCCGCCGCCGGCGAGGGCGACCAGCCCGTCGTCCTCCTTCGTGAAGTCGCGCGTCTCGACCGCGAAGCGCGCCTTCCACGACTTGGGGGCGAAGATCCTGTCGATCGGGTCGACCGACTGGATCCGGACGAAGTCGAGCCGGTCGAGCCGCAGCCGCCCGCTCTCCGGGTACCACCGCAGCGCCCCCGAGAAGATCTCGATCAGCGCGCCGTCCGTGTAGCCGTCCGGGGAGTCGGTGTAGTCGTGGTACGCCGGGCGGATCCCCGCCTCGACGAACCCCTCGCTCCCCAGCCACCCGAACCCGGCGTGCATCCGCGCGCTCGGGTGGCCATCCTCCGGCGACGGCGGGCGGGGCGGCTCCGGCAGCCCTTCCGCTCCCCGCAGCCGGGTGCGGGCGGACAGGATCGCGTGGAACCGCTCCTGGAACTCCTTGTGCTCCATCTCCTTCTTCGCGATCCGGTACTGCGCCAGCAGCGCGGCCAGGTCGAGCGCGCGCGCCTTCTCCGCGTCGGGCGCCGGCCCCTCGAGGGCGGACGCCGCGGGCGCCTTCCCCTCCGAGATGTCGACGGCGAGCCGGGCCGCCCCGTCCGGCAGCAGCGAGCGGGCGTGCCGGATGCGCCGGGCCCGCGAGGGGCGGTACACGACGTTGTCCGCGAGCCCCGCCTCGAGGACCGCGCGCGCCGAGTCCATCGGGATGACCCAGAGACGGTCCATCCGGTCCGTAAGCCGCGCCTCCGGGCGCGCCGCGTCGAGCAGGAAGAGCAGGTTGTACGAGCAGTTCTCGTCGAAGAAGAAGTAGTCGGCGGCGATGTCCTTGAGCTCCAGCAGGTGCAGGAGCAGGAGGCGCACCTCCCCCGGGGTGAGGTTCAGCGCGTACTCCCACATGTCGCGCTGGTCGATGCTGGCGTATTCCCGCACCTTCTCGTAGTACGGCAGGACGGAATAATAGCCGTCGTACCCGCCGAGCATGCCCTTCAGCGTGAACGCGACGCCGCCGTCCTCCGGGTCCGTCAGCGCCGCGTTGTTGACCGCGAAGGCCAGGAGCGGGGTCCCGAGGCGCGAGTCGATCCGCAGGAAGGTGTGGCCGAACATGG
>CAZTFC010000120.1:0-4114 GCA_964612075.1 uncultured bacterium | reverse complement strand
ACGTACAAGATGGCCGTCCTGACGAACAAGCCGCTGGCGATGACGGAGGCGGTCCTCGCCGGGCTCTCCCTGTCCCATCACTTCGCCGCCGTCCGCGGCGCGGACAGCTACCCCACGAAGAAGCCCGACCCGCAGGGGCTCGAAAGCCTCATCCGGGAGCTCGGGGCGACCCCCCGGGAAACGCTGATGGTGGGGGACGCGAGGAACGACGTCCTTGCCGGGAAGGCCGCAGGAGCGGTCACCTGCGGCGTCACGTACGGGCTGGGGGCGGATTCGTTCGCCGACCACGCGCCCGATTTCACCGTCGACCGGTTTCCCGACCTGTTCGGCCGGATCCGGCCGGCGGGATAGAAGAGGTCCGGCCCGTGACCGCCGGGAAGCCGTTCCCGACGAAAGCGCTCCTGGTCTTCGTCGCCGTCATCGCGCTGATCCGCCTCTCCCTTTTCCTGGAGTCGCCCGCGCGCTTCTTCTCCACCCCGCTGGCCGCCGCCGTGCTGTTCCTGTACGTGCCGGTGCAGCTCTACTGGAAGCGCGGACTCCCCGCGTGGGCGCGCGTCGCGGACCCGCGCAGGACCCTCGGGACGGCGCTTCTCCTCGTCGTCGCGGGCGCGGCGGCCTACTCGCTTTTCGCGTGGCTCCCGCTGCCGCCGGAGCTGTCCCCGCGCGGAAAGGGGCTACCGGTATCCCCGGCGCTGGCGGGACACATGATGCTGCTGGTCGCCCTCCCGGAAGAGGTCTTCTTCCGGGGATACCTCTACGACGCCTTCGAGGAAAACGGATGGGAGCCGATCATCCCGACCGCCCTGCTGTTCGCCGCCGGGCACGTGGCGCTCCACCCCACACCGTACCGCCTGCTGACCTTCTTCCCCGGCCTGCTGCTGGGGTGGGGGCGCAAGAACTCGGGGAACGTCTACGTGCCCCTCATCGTTCATTTCATCTTCAACCTGTTCCCGTCCCTGCTCGGCGGGGCCGCGTAAAGGGGGAACCGGCATGAGCGAAGGCGGGGCGCGCCCGGGCCTTTCCGTTTCCGGCCATCTATTCTTCTTCTTCGCATACGAGGCGGGGTTCGAGATCGACCTCGGGAAGGCGCGCACCCTGTGCGAGGCCTCCGACGCCCCCGGGATCGCGGGGCTGCGCCCCTCGCCGCCCCACCTGCAGTACCGCCCCAAGCCGCTCGTCGTCCCCGCCGGCGCGGTGGAGGCGGACGCCGGGGGCGCGCGGCGGCTCGACGCGGCCGTCAAGATCTTCGACTTCGGGGCGCTCTCCGTGACGCTGTCCCTTCCCGTCCGGAACGTCCCCTGGGAAGAATACCGCGCGGCGGCGCTCGCCCTCTCCTCGGGGACCGGGCTGGAACGGTCCGCCCGGGCCGCGGCGGAAAGGGTGTTCGAGCGGATCCTCCCCGCCGTCTCCCGCCCGAGGCTTCAGGACCTCGTCGAGGAATATTCCCTGTGGCACGTGTCGGAGTTTTCGCCGCCCCTGACCGGCACGCAGGCGCTCGCGCGGCTGCCCCAGGACATCGCCCGGCTGCTGACGCTGGAGGAGGGGGAGTTCAGCGGGGCGGCGATCGCGGAGATCCTCAAAAAACCCATCCGGTACTTCGACAACGACCTGTTCCTCGCGGACTGGTGCGCCTCCTTCGCCTACGACCCGAAGTTCCAGGACACCGTGGAGGTGCTCGAGTTCCTCAACGTGCAGGTCCTCGAGCTGCGCTTCTACGACCGGCTGCTCCACGACGCGATCGACGTCACGGCGGAAGAGCTGCGCCCCCGGCGGCGCATCTACCACATCCTCCACGACCCGTACGAAAAGCCTCTCCACAAGCTGTCCCAGATCAGCACCGACGTGTCGCTGGTCCGCGAGCGGATCTACAACTCCCTGACGCTGTTCGGCGACGCCTACCTGGCGCGGGTGTACGAGGAGGCGCGAAGGAAGGCGGGGGCGGAAAAGCACGAGGGGTCGGTGCGCGACAAGCTGGCCGTCCTGACGGGGATCTACACGGTGCTGAACGACCGGGCCCAGGCGTCGCGGACCGAGACGCTCGAGATGATCATCATCCTCCTGATCGCCTTCGAGATCGTCATGGGGATCCTGAAGTGGTGAGAAATGCGGGCTAGGGGAGCGGGTTCCCCCGGACCTGAAACGACACGGCGTCGACCCGCGCCCCGCCGCGGTCGACGAGCGCCAGGCGGTGGCTTCCCGGGGCGGGCTTCCAGGGATACGGGGCGTCGGCCGGCCCGAGCGGGACGCCGTCGAGCTCCCAGGAGCGCCCCGCCTCCCTTCCTTCCGCCTCGAAGAAGACGAGCTGCCGCCCTTCGGGGATGTCCGGGTCGAGGGCGACGATCGTCCCGTCGACGGGGTACCGGATCCCCCCGGACGGCGGCACCGCGGCGGCGATCACCGCCGCGGGCGGCTCCGTGCCTGCGAGGAACCACTCGTCGCGCCCCTCGGCGGGGCCGCCGGGGAAGGCGACGCGGCGCTTCGCGACGCCCGGCGGCGGCGCGGGCGCGCGGCCGGGGCGGCCGGCGTGCAGCCGGAGCATGATCTCCGCCCACGCGGGCGCGGCCCCCGAGACGCCCGAAACGTCCCACATCGGCTCGCCGGAGAAGTTCCCGGCCCAGACGCCGACCGTGTACCGGTCCGAGTACCCGACGCACCAGTTGTCGCGCATGTCCTTGCTCGTGCCCGTCTTCACCGCGGACCAGAACGGCGTCGCGAGCGGGTTGTGGAGGCCGAACGTCTCCCCGCGCGCGCCCCGGTCGGCCAGGATGTCGGAGACGAGGAACGCCGCCTCGCGGCTCAACGCGCGCCGCGCCCCCGCCCGCCGCGGTTCCCCCGGCCGCGCCGCCGCGCCGGCCGGCCGCAGCGTCAGCGGGCGCCACCGCCCGCCGTCGGCCAGCGCCCGGTACGCGCCGACGAGCTCGAACAGCGTCACGTCGGCGCTCCCCAGCGCCAGCGACGCGCCGTAATCCTCCCCGTCGCCGGGAAGATCGAACCCGAAATCCGCCAGGCGCCGCGCCATCTCGTCGGGCCCGAGCAGCAGGATCGTCCGCACCGCGGGGACGTTGAGCGACGAGGCGAGCGCTACCCGCGCCGGGACCATCCCGCGGAACTCCCGGTCGTAGTTCTGCGGGGCGTAGAGCCCGCGCTCCGTCGGCACGTCGAGCGGCGAATCGGAAAGGAGCGACGCGGGGGTCATCAGCCGCCGTTCGAAGGCGGCGCCGTAGAGGAAGGGTTTCAGGGTGGAGCCCGCCTGCCGCCGCGCGCGGACCCCGTCCACCTGCGGGCTTTCCGACGCGGGCCCGGCGCTCCCGACGTACGCGAGGATCCCGCCCGTCCCGTTCTCCACCACCAGCGCCGCTCCGTCGCGGACGTTCTGACCGGAGAGGGCGGCGACGTGCCGCGCGAGCGCCTCCGCCGCGAACTCCTGGATCTCCGCGTCGATCGTGGAGACGACCCGCTCGCCCGGGCCGGGAGCCAGCAGGCGCGCCGCGTGCGGGGCCAGCGCCTGCCGCGGGCGCAGGGGATACGGGGCGCGCAGGCATCCGGAGGACGCCGCAGCCGCGGCAGCGGGCGCCGCGTCCCACCCGAGGGCGGCGCACAGCCGCTCCGCCCGCCGCGCGACGACCTCCGGCGAGGCGTTGGGGGAGCGGAGCAGGCACGCCAGCACGGCGGATTCCGCCCGGTCGAGGCCGCCCGGCTCCTTGCCGAAGATCCCGCGCGCGGCGGCGGCGACGCCGCGCAGCTCGCCGCGGAAGGGGGCGCGGTTCAGGTACGCCTCCAGGATCTGCTCTTTCGTCCAGGACCGCTCGAGCAGCAGCGCCGCGCGCGCCTGCCGGCCCTTCGCGACGGCCCGGCCGCGCGCGCCGCTCCCCGTCGCGCGGCGCGCCTCCCCGCCCTTCGCCCCCGTGCCGAGGAGGTTGGCCAGCTGCATCGTGATCGTGGAGGCCCCGCGCGCCCGCCCGCCGCCGAGGGCGCCGGCCGCGGCGGACAGCAGGGCGATCCCGTCGACGCCGGGATGCCGGAAGAAGCGCTTGTCCTCGGAGCGCAGGACCGCCTCGACGAGCGCCGGCGAGACCTCCGCGAGCGGGACCCACGGGAGGACCCGTTCCCGGAA
>CAZTFC010000119.1:0-4125 GCA_964612075.1 uncultured bacterium | reverse complement strand
CCTGCACGATGGGCCGGTAGGTTACGGCGTCCGCGGGCGACAACAGCCCGAAGACGGGCAGCAACAGCGCCGCGCATACGATCGGCTTCCATGACCGTTTCATGTGATGCCCTCCTCCATGGGTTGTTTGGTGCTTCTTGCGCCGAACACGCAAGCGTCGCGGCAACCTTGTGCCGCGCGCATTGTTCCCTTCGGGACCGGTCGAGAGATGCGCTTTCGCGCCTCTACCAGCCGATGCCGTAGCGCACGCCGGACCACTCGCAGTCGGGAATCCCCTGCCCGCCTTCCAGCGTCCCGTGCGCGCGGTCCACCCGGATCGAGCTCAAGGCCCCGGCGTGCTCCCCCTTCACCCCTCCCTTCCAGTACACCGGCCGGTATCCCTTTTCCGCCAGGGCGTCGAACGATTCCTTCGGGATCCGGGAATCCAGGGAGATCAGACCCCGGTAGCCGGCATGGCTGCCGAAAGAGCCCTGCATCTGGAACCCCTCGAACTTCGGCGTCTCGCTGGCCTGCTGGATGTCCATGCCGAACTCCACCACGTTCAGGAAGAACTGCAGCAGCATCTGCTCCTGGACATCCCCGCCCGGCATGGTAAACGCCAGGTAGGGAACGCCGTCCTTGAGGGCCATCGACGGCGTCAAGGTGGTCCGCGGCCTCTTGCCCGGCGCGACGACGTTGAACGGGTTCATCGCGCGGTCCAGGACGAACTGCTGCATCCGCTGGCTCATCCCGACGCCCGTCCTGCCGGCGATGAACGCGGGGGGCCAGCCGCCGCTCGGCGTGACGGATACGAGCCATCCCTTGGCGTCGGCCGAGACGATGGACGTCGTTCCCTTGCGCGTCTGGTGCTCCCCCACCCCTTTCGGGATTTCGAGGGCGGCGAAGCTTTCCCGGAACTGCCGGTTCTCCTCGAGCAGCTCCCGGAACGGGTTCGTCTCCCCCTGGTACGGATACGGATCGCCGGGAAGCGCCGCGTTGTCGTTCCGCTCCGGGTCGATCCGCCCGCGGCGCTCCGCGGCATATTCCTTCGAAAGCAGCCCTTTCAGCGGCGTCGCGGGAGTCGCATCCGGGTCGCCGTAGTAGAAATCGCGGTCGGCGAAGGAGAGGTTCATCGCCTGGGAGAGGATATGGATGTACTCGGGGCTGTTGTGCTTCAGGGACTTGAGATCGAACCCCTCCAGGATGTTCAGCATCTGGAGGAAGGCCGGCCCCTGGGTCCACGGGCCGCACTTGTAGACGTCGATCCCGCGGTACCTGACGGTGACGGGTTCCTCGATCCGGGCCCGGGTCGCGGCCATGTCCGCCATCGTGATCAGGCCGCCGTGCTCCCTGCCCGCCCGGACGAATTCGGCGGCGATGTCCCCCTGGTAGAAGCGGTCGCGGGCGGCCGTCAACGCCCGTTTTCTCCCTTTCCCCGCCTTGCGCGCCTTGCGCTCCGCCTCGACGAGCTTCCGGAACATGGTCCCGAGGTCCTTCTGGACGAAGATCCGGCCCGGCTCCGGGGGCTTCCCTCCCGGCAGGAACACCTCGCGCGAGTACGGCCACTTTTCGAAATCCTCGCGGTTCTCCGCGTACATCGACGCCGTCTGCTTCTCGATGGGGTAGCCGTCGGCGAGATCGATGGCCGGCGCCAGGACGTCTTCCAGGCGCATGGTGCCGAACTCCGCCAGCATCAGGATCAAGGCGCCGGGGATGCCCGGCGTGGTGGCCGCCAGGGGGCCGTACGCCGGCGGGAAGTCCATTCCCCGGTCCCGGAAGAACTCCGGCGTCGCTCCCGTCGGGGCGATGCCCTGGCCGTTGACGGCGAAAACCTTCTTCTTGACCGGGTCGTAGATGAGCGCCGGGGTCTCGCCCCCGAAGGAAATGGAGTCGTTCAGGACGCAGACCGCCGCCAGCATGGCGACGGCGGCATCCACCGCGTTCCCGCCTTTTTCGAAGATTTTGGCGCCCGCCATCGCGGAAAGGGGTTCGCCGGTGACCGCCATCCACTTCTTCCCGTGCAGCATCGGCTTGTAGGTCGTATGGCGGAACGAGGGGTCGGAGTCGGGATCCGGGCAGGCCTCGCCCCATCCCGCCGAAGCCAATGGAAACGCGCCGATGATCGCGGTCAGCGCCACCAGGACGACCCCCGTCTTCCAGGACGCACCCCACGATTCGATATTCCGCATTCCCATTGGATTCCGGCCGGACATGCCCGGATTCCCGATTCTCCGACACCCCGGGGGGGGACCGATACCTTGGGAAAAACCCACTTCCTCATCGACTCCACAACCAAATTGGATTAATGGTCCAACCACTTCAATCTTTAAAAAAACCGACGATGGAAACTCGGTCTTGCGCAATAGTATCGCTTCATCCGGAAATGTCAAGCACATCCCCTCCCGCGCTTACCAACCCGCGCCCCGGGCGATCCAGTAAACGAGCAGCCCGCCGACGCTTCCGAACACGAGCCACGCCTTCCAGGACGGGACCCGGTGCGCCGAAACGCTGGCGGCCACCAGGAAGAAGATGCCGAGCACGACCGCGGTCGCTCCCCCCAGCAGCGGGATGGTTTCGAGGATTACCGCGACGGGCAATAGGACGCTGACGTACGCCGCGCACCGGTATGACGTCTCGTACGTTTCCGTGGATCCCATGAGACTCCAAAGGAGATGGAGGATCGCGGCTTCCACGAACCCGAACGCGGCGAGCGTGACGGGCATGACGACGACGGAGGACAGGGCGATGTCCGCCCCGACGGCGGGCGCCAGGCCGAGGACCTTCAGAAGAAGCTGGACGACGCCTGCCGCGAATCCCATCGCGATCATGAATGCGAACGGGTCCAGGAATCCACCGCTTTTCGGCATTCCCTCGAAGAACTCCCGGGGCGAGGACAGGACCTTCGCCGCGGTCCGCGGGATCGTCGCCCAGTCGATGACGCCCTTTCCCATGCCGTCCCCCTCCCCTTCGATTCTACCGGGAATCGGATTGCCTTTGTCCGGCAATAATTCGCGATTGAAGAGCGCCCGCCCTTCGTTATAAACTCATCTGTCCGATTCGATCCCGGAAGGTATCCCCGCGTGACCGACCAGCCCGTCGCCGCCCAATTCCTGGAAGCCGTCGCCGCCCACAAGAAGGGCGACTTCGAGACCGCCTACCGGATCTTCCGTTCGCTGACCGAACGGGGTCACGCCGGCGCCCAGTTCTCGCTCGGAGTCATGCACGGCCACGGGCAGGGCGTGCCGCGGGACCTCGCCGAGGCGGCGAAGTGGTTCCGGATGGCGGCGGAACAGGGGCATTCCAAGGCCCAGGCCCACCTCGGGCTGATGTACGACAGCGGCCAGGGCGTGCCGCGCGACCACGCCGAGGCGGCGAAACTGTACCGGAAGCTGGCGGACCAGGGGCTGGAGCTCGGCCAGTACAAGCTCGGCCTGATGCACTACAACGGCCAGGGCGTCCCCCGGGACTTCGTCGAGGCGGCGAAGTGGTACCGGATGGCGGCGGAGCAGGGAAACGCCTTCGCCCAGAACAACCTCGGCGTCATGTACAACAACGGCGAGGGCGTGCCGCAGGACTACGCCGAAGCGATGAAATGGTACCGGAAGGCGGCGGAACAGGGAAACGGGTCCGCCCAGAACAACCTCGGCGTGATGCACGGCAACGGCGAGGGCGTGCCGCAGGACTACGCCGAGGCGATGAATTGGTACCGGAAGGCGGCGGAACAGGGAAACCCCGACGCCATGTTCAACCTCGGCGTCATGTTCGAGTCGGGGCAGGGGATGTCGCAGAACCACGTCCTGGCGCACATGTGGTTCAACCTGGCCGCTTCCCGCTACCCCGCATCCCGGCAGGAGAGCCGGGAGGACGCCATCCGCAGCAGGGACAAGGCCGCCGGCAGGATGTCCGCCGACCGGGTCGCCCAGGCGCAGAAGCTGGCGCGGGAGTGGCAGCCCGGCCTCTCGGCCTCGCCCGGCGCCCCGCCGCTCGTCCGCAGGGGAAAGTAGGAGCGGCGTTCCCCTCCCCAAAAATAAGGGGAACCGCGATCTCGCGGTTCCCCTCGCGTTCTCTGGTAGGCGGAACAGGACTTGAACCTGCGACCCATGCCTTGTAAGGGCATTGCTCTACCAGCTGAGCTATCCGCCCGCG
>CAZTFC010000118.1:0-4187 GCA_964612075.1 uncultured bacterium | reverse complement strand
TCGCCACCATGATGATGACCGCGGAGACGCCGATGATCATCCCGAGCATCGTCAGCGCGGAGCGCATCTTGTTTGCCCGCAGGGAACGGAAGGACACCTTCGCGGCGGAGTAGAGGTTCATCGTTCAGGCCATTCCGGCGGCATCCGCCAGCCTGCGGTTTTCCACGGGAGCGTCCATCACGAGGCGCCCGTCCCGGAAGCGGATGATCCGGCGGGCGAATTGCGCGATGTCGTCCTCGTGCGTGACGACGACGAGCGTGATGCCGGGATCGTCGTTCAGCCGCTGGAAGATTCCCATGATCTCGTCGCTGGTGGCCGTGTCGAGGTTCCCGGTAGGCTCGTCCGCGAGGAGGAGCGAGGGGGTGTTCACGATCGCGCGGGCGATGGCCACCCGCTGCTGCTGCCCCCCGGAGAGTTGGCTCGGGAGGTGGTGTCCGCGATCCGCCAGCCCCACGGAGGAAAGCGCGGCGCGCGCCTTCTCCCTGCGGGCGGGCCCCGGGGTGTTGTTGTAGATCAGCGGCAGCTCCACGTTCTCCATGGCGGAGAGGCGCGGGAGGAGGTTGAAGCCCTGGAAGACGAAGCCGAGCCGGTCGCGCCGGATCTCCGCCCGCCCGTCGCGGGAAAGGTCGCCGACCTCGGCGCCGTCGAGGCGATAGCTCCCCGACGTGGGGCGGTCGAGGCATCCGAGGATGTTCATCAGGGTGGATTTTCCCGACCCGGACGGCCCCATCACCGCGACGAATTCCCCGGAGGCGATGGAGAGGTCGACGCCTTTCAGGGCTTCCACGGTCACGTCGCCGAGCCGGTAGGTCTTCGTGACCCCCCGGATCTCGATGGACGCGGTGCCCACGGCTACCGGAACCCTCCCGGAGGACCCATCCCCGCGGAGGAGGGGCGCGCCGAGCCTTTCGCCGTTTCCTGGAGGATCAGGAGGTCGCCCTCCTTCAGCTCCCCCTCGAGGAGCTCGGTGGACGTGCCGTTCGATACGCCGGTCTTCACGGGAACCCTCTCCGGCTTGCCGTCCTTACCCAGGCGGTACACCCGCTGCCCCATGGGCGATCTTCCCTTGCCCGTTTCACCCGACGCGGCGCCCTTGGCCCTCTCCGCCGACGGGCGATATCGCAGGGCGGCGTTGGGGATCTTGAGGATGTCCTTGAACTCCTTCACGAGGATCGTGACGTTCGCCGTCATCCCGGGCTTCAGCAGGAGCTCGTGGTTGTCCACGAGGATCACCACGTTGTACGTGACGACGTTCTCCGTCTTCATCGGGGCGTTTCGGACCTGGGACACTTTTCCATGGAACACCCGGTCGGGCCATGCGTCGACGGTGAAGGTGACGCCCTGGCCGGGGGCCGCCCGCCCGATGTCCGACTCGTCCACGTTGGTATCGATCTGCATCTTCGTCAGGTCCTGGGCGATGGAGAAAAGGGTCGGCGTCTGGAAGCTCGCCGCCACCGTCTGGCCGACGTCGACGCTCCGGGAGATGACGATCCCGTCGACAGGCGACCGGATCGTGGCGTATTCCAGGTTGGTCTGGGCGATCTTCAGGTATCCGATGGCCTGTTTCAGGCCGGCCTCGGCGCTCTTGAGCTGCGCCTGCGCCTGTTCGTAACTGGTCAGGGCGGAGTCGACGTCGGACTGCGCGACGAAGCCGTCCCGGAGGAGCTCCAGGTTCCTCCGGTACGTCCTTTCGGTGTCCGTCACGCTGATCTTCGCCTTCTCGATCGACGCCCTGGCGTTCTCGACGTTCCCCTCGTTCTGGAGCACGGAGGCTTCGAGGAGCCGCGGGTCGATCCGGGCGATCACCTGCCCCTTGCGGACGCGGGAGTTGTAGTCGACGAAGATCTCGCTGATCGTCCCGGAGATCTGGCTGCCGACGGACACGGTGGTCACCGCGGCGATGTTCCCCGTCGCGGTGATCGCGTCGGCGATTTCCCCGCGCTCGACCTTCGCGGTGCGGTAAGCGGAAGGGTTCGGGCCGCGCTTGAAGTATAGGTACGCCGCGCCGGCGGCGACGGCCGCGAGCACGGCTCCGACGATGAGGGCTTTTCTCATTTCCTCCCCTTCCGTTTCCTCCATTCGGGCGCTTTCCCTTCCAGGCGCAGCCCCTCGCGGTCCAGCAGTTCGCCCGTCGCCTTCCAGAGGTCCGTCAGGGCGGCTTGGTAGTCCGCCCGCGCGCCCGAGTGGCTCTCCTTCGCTTTCGTGAGGTTCGCCTCCACGTCGAGCAGGTCCTTGGTGGTCGCGAGCCCGAGCTGCTGGCGCTTGAGGTAGGAGGCGACCAGCGTCTCCGCCGCCGTGACGCCCTGAGTGGTCACGTCGATCTGCTCGCGCCGGATCGAAAGGGCGCGCAGGGCGGCGCGGACTTCCAGCCCCGCGGTCTCCTCGATCGCCGTGAGCTGCGTGCGCGCCTGGCCCGCCTTCAAGCGCGCGGACGCGAGGTCCGCGCGGGCCGCGTGGTTCCCGATGGGGAAGGAGAAGCTCAAGCCCACCGACCAGGCGGGGTATTTCCCCTCGGTCAGGTCCCCCATGGCCTCGTCGTAGTCGGAGTCGAACCCGGAGACCCCCGCGCTGCCTTCGAGGGCCAGGGAGGGTAGCGCGAGGTTGCGCGACACCCGCTCGTTGAACTCGGCGTTGCGGACGGTGACGCGGGCCTTGGCCAGGTCGGGACGGCGGGCCATCGCCGTCCGCAGCGCGTCGGAGTCCGGGACGCCGAACGGCTCCGGGTCCGGGATTCCCGAATCCTCGATGACCGTGCCGGCGGGCAGGTTCAGGGCGACCAGGAGCTGGTCGGCCGCGTCCCGCGCCGCCCGTTCCGCCTCCAGCATCTCCGTCTGCCGCTGGAGCACGCCGAGCAGCGAATCCTGGAGCTGGAAGGAGGCCAGGACGCCGGCCTTCACCCTCGCCTCGTTTTCCGCGTGGATCTGGCGGGCGAGGGCGAGCGACGCGCGGCGCGTCGCCAGGTTCTCGCGCGCCTTCACGAGGGAGAGGTACCGGTTCCTTGCGTCGGCCGCCGTGTCCAGGGCTTCCTGGTTCCAGTCCGTCAGGGCGGATTCCAGCGCATCGTCGGCCGCCGTGATCTCCCGCTCGGTGACTTCGCGGCCCAGCCCTTTCAACAGCGGCTGGGAAAAGGACAGCGCCAGCTCGGGTCTGGCGTAGCGGGACGTCGGAAGGCCCAGGTTGTCCTTGAAGAGCAGGTTCGTGTAGGAGAGGGACGTCGTAGCGCCGGAGGGCAGCAGTTGCGACAACGATGTGTCGAACTCGAAATACCTCTGGCGGTCCACGAAGGCGATTCCCGGGCCGGACGTGAGGTTCGTCTCCCGGTGCTCCAGGACCGCCGCAAGCGACGGGTCGTAGATCGAGCGGGCCTTCCGGATGTCTTTTTCGGCGATGGCCGGGGAATAGGAGGCGACCTTCAAGCCCAGGTTGCGGGAGATCGCGATGCGGACGGCCTCTCCGATGGAAAGCGCCACCGTCTCGGCCCCTTCGGCGGGGCCGGAACCCGCGGCCAGGCCCAGCAGGCCGGCCAAAACAAGGAATGTCAGGCGGTTTCCCGTCGTTTTCATCGGACACATTATAGTCCGAATGCCGTGAAGGAATTGTGGAGGAAACAAGGAAAATTCCTTATGATGGCTCATCATTACTTTTCCGCAAGGGAGGGTTCGATGCCGTCGGTCCTGCTGGAAACGAGCAAGGGGGTCATGAAGCTGGAGCTGTATCCCGAGAAAGCTCCCGTCACCGTCGATAATTTCCTAACATACGTTCGGGAGGGGCACTACGACGGGCTGATTTTCCACCGGGTGATAGGGGACTTCGCCATCCAGGGAGGCGGATACAACGAAAAGATGCAGATGCGCCCCACGAACCATCCACCGATCAAGTGCGAGGCCGACAACGGGCTGAAAAACGAGCGCGGAACCGTGGCCATGGCCCGGACGGACGTCCTGGATTCCGCAACGGCCCAGTTTTTCATCAACACGGTCAATAACAAAGGTTTGGACCACATGGGGGACGACCCGTTCGTGTTCGGCTATGCCGTCTTCGGGAAGGTGGTCGAGGGGATCGAGGTCGTTGACAGGATCCAGCGTGTCGAAACCATCCGGCTGGGAAGGTTCGACGACGTGCCGAAGGAGCCGATCGCCATCAGATCGGAAGAGCACACGTCTGAACTCCAGTCACCGCTCATTATC
>CAZTFC010000117.1:0-4208 GCA_964612075.1 uncultured bacterium | reverse complement strand
TCACCTCGATCGCGGGACTCTCACGCGTAAAGTGATCGACTGTCGTCGAAACACGAAAACGGCGCCCATCGTGCAGGCTGTCGGAGACAAAATCCATGCTCCGTCTCTCATTGGGACGAGTGGCCGCCGGCAGGGCCACCCGCAAAGCGCTGACCCGCTTGCGCCGCTTCTTTGTCCGAACCTCCAGCCCTTCTTCCCGATAGATCCGGTAGACCGGCTTGTGATTGATCCGCCATCCACCCCGGGGCAGCAACACGTGCAATCTCCGATATCCGTAGCTGACCCGGACCGCCGCCAGGTCCCGCAGTCGAACCCGGTTCTCGCCGCGGTCTCTCTTGCGGCTTCGGTGGCACGCCGTCGCTCGATGGCTCTGGGCCAGCTCACAGGCCCGACGCATGCTGGTCGGATAGACTCACCGGATATATTCGACCGGCCGGCGCTTGCGCGCGGGCCTCATGGCTTTCTTGAGATCACGTCCTGCAGGATGTGCTAGTCCAACGGAAGGTCCGCCACGATCTTCTTCGGCTTCCGGTTCTCGTCTTCCAACTGGCGGAGTTGTCTGAGCTCCGCGACTCCGATGCCCTCGAACCTGCGCTTCCATCGGTAAAATGATAGCTTGGACACCCATAACTGGCGGCAGACTTCCCCCACTGGCCTCCCTGATTCCACCAGCTTCAGGGCATACGTGATCTGCTCCTCGCTGAAACGGGCCTTCCGCATCTCGTCTTCCTTGATGAGGACCGCAAATTCACCGGAATTACAACTTTGGGAATGTCCAAGAATCGGGGTTTGGGTCATTGCACTCCCGATTCATCCGATCCGATAATATTCCAGTATCGTTTTGTCGTTTTTTCGTGAATGCCGGGCAGACGGATCCTGCCCTCCGGCAACTACCGAAACCGAAAAAGGAACGCCACCATGGGCCTGTCTGATCCCGTTCTCCTCTTCTTCCTGTTCGGGCTGACGGCCGGCCTGCTGCGCTCGGAGCTGCGCCTGCCGGCATCCATCTACAAGCTTGTGAGCATGCTGCTGCTGCTCTCCATAGGCCTCAAGGGGGGCGTCGAACTGACCAAACAACCCTTCGGCGAACTCGCGCTGCAGGCGATCGCGGTAATAGCGATGGGAGCCCTGTTGCCGCTCGTCGCCTTTCCGGTGCTTCGTTTCGTCGGCCGTTTCCGGCGGGCGGATGCGGCATCCATCGCCGCCCACTACGGGTCGGTGAGCGTCGCCACCTATGCCGTCGCAACCGCCTTTTTCACCAGCCGGCAGATCGATTTCGAGGCGCACATGCCGTTTCTGCTTGCGCTGCTGGAAATCCCGGCCATCCTGGTGGGCATCCTGCTGGCGCGCGGGTTCTCCCGGGAAACGCGAATCGGCGCGGTCGCACACGAGGTTTTTCTGGGCGTGGGCGTCGTACTGCTCGTGGGAGGCCTGCTGATCGGCTGGATTTCCGGGCCGGAGGGGCTGGCTCCCATGAAGCCGCTTTTCTTCGACCTGTTCAAGGGGATCCTTGCGCTGTTCCTGCTGGAGATGGGGCTGATCACGTCCGCCCAGTTCGGCAGCCTGCGGCAGCACGGCCTGTTCCTCGTGCTGTTCGGCATCGGCATGCCGTTGTTCTCTTCCGTGATCGGCATCGCGTTCGGGTGCGGACTCGGCCTGTCGCCGGGCGGAACGGCCATTCTGGCCACAATGGCGGCGAGCGCATCCTACATCGCCGTGCCGGCCGCCATGCGCATCTCCGTGCCGGAGGCCAACCCGACGCTTTCGCTGGCCGCCTCCCTGGGGGTCACTTTCCCGTTCAACGTTCTGGTCGGCATCCCGCTCTATCACGCACTGACAACGAAAGCATTCGCACTGATCGGAGGGTAGCCCGATGAACGGCACCATGCGCAAACTGCTCACCATCATCACCGAAGCTGCCCTTGAAAACGTATTGATCAAGGAGCTCCAGCAATTGGGGGCGCACGGCTACACCATCACCGACGCCCGCGGCAAGGGTATCCGGGGGACGCGCAACGCCGCATGGGACGAAAGCAGCAACATACGCCTCGAGGTCCTGTGTGATGCCGGGACCTCCGATGTCATAGCCGCGCATCTGCTGGAGCGCTACTACGCCAACTACGCCATGGTACTCTTCGTCACCGATGTCACGGCGCTGGGGCCGGAGAAACAGGGAGGATGAACCGCCCGGCGTGATCCCGCGGCCCCGGCATCGCGTCGTTCCTTCCTTCGCCTGCCTGCCGAACAGGGTGCGGCCGGAAACAGAAACTATATATTAGAATATTCTAATATACCAATTGGAGCCGCCATGGACCCCGACGCCGCCAGCGAACGGGCGGAACTCGTCAAGGCCTTCGCGCACCCGACCCGACTCCGGATCCTGGCCGAGCTTGCCAGGGGGACACGATGCGTGACGGATATGGAAGAGTTCCTTCCCTTCACGCAGGTCAACATCTCCCAGCACTTGTCGATCCTCCGGAAGGCCAGGCTGGTGGACTTCGTCCAGGAAGGGGCGACGCGGTGCTACTACCTGAGCCGTCCCGGACTGGTCGGGGGAGTGCTTGCCCTTCTTTCCATGGATCACCCCGTCGTCCGGAAGACCCGGGAGCAGATCGATCGGGAGAAAAAAAGGCTCGGAGGAGGACCCCGAGGGTGAAGCTCGCACTCGTGATTTCCCGGACGGCCCCGTGCCCGCTCCCGAAGATGAAGGACCACTACGGGATGGTCCGGGTCGCTGATCGCGTGCAGAAGTTTTTAAGGAAAGGGGGGGGAACGGGATGACGCACCGGGAACTGCTTTCCGCCGTCCGGGTCCTCGGGCTGGGGGAACGCGCGACGCTCGCCGAAATCAAGGACCGATACAGGACGCTCGTGAAACGCCACCATCCCGACGGCGGCGGCGCGGAGGATGCCGGAGACATTTATCGCATCATCGAGGCCAACAAGCTGGTCATGGAGTACGTCTCCTCCTACCGG
This sequence comes from uncultured bacterium, assembly GCA_964612075.1. Classification (GTDB taxonomy): domain Bacteria; phylum Desulfobacterota; class Deferrimicrobia; order Deferrimicrobiales; family Deferrimicrobiaceae; genus UBA2219. The sequence continues at coordinate 1,233 of CAZTFC010000117.1, read as the reverse complement.
TACGGTTTCTCGGAGCAGGAATACCTGGTGCAGGATCCCGAAGAGCGTCTCCGGAGGCGGTTCACGACCGACCCGTTGTGGGAAAAGGGGTGATCCGTCTTCCGCGCGGTTGTCGGGATTGCGCCCGCCCCCCGCGCGTTCCTTCCCAGCCACGACCCGGTCCGCTATAATTCCGGCACATGTCCGATATCCTGCGCGTATCGCATATCGCCCTGACCGGATTCACGAGGGAAGTCATCCGGTCTCTCGGCGCATCGGAAAACCGGGCCCGCACCACCGCGGAAGTCCTCGTGGCGGCGGACATGCGCGGGATCTCCAGCCACGGGGTGGCGGGAGGAACGGGGCTGGCCGAGCTGATCGAGAGAACGCGGGTCGGCGCGATCGATGTCAAGGCCGTTCCCGAAATACAAAGGAAACCGGGCTGGGCCGTCGCCGCCATGAACGCGAAAGGCGGTTTGGGCCCGTCCGCGGCCATGGAAGCCGCCCACCTGGCGGGCGACCTGGCCGGGCAATACGGCGTGGGGCGCGTCCACGTCTACGACGCGAACCACTTCGGCGCCGCATGCGTGTACGTGGAAGCCCTGATGGAACGCGGCCTCGCGGCCCGCTGCACCAGCACTTCCGGCGCCTGGATGATCCCCTACGGGGGGAACCGGGTGCGGCTGGGCACCACCCCTGTCGCCTGGGGAATCCCCTGCGGCGGCCGGGTCGTCGTCATCGACATGGCCACGACCCAACGCTCGATCAGTCCCGCGTTCCGCGCGGCGAAGGCGGGGGAACCGATCCCGAGGGATTATTTCCGGGACAGGGACGGAAACATGCTGGAAGGGGTGGTTTCCCCCGAACGGCTGGTGGAAGGGTCCGTCCTGCCGCTCGGGGGGGAGCAATTCGGGTATAAGGGCTCGGGGCTGAATATCCTCATCGAGCTGGACAACGTGATGGGCGGCGGGTCGCTCGAGAGGATCCCCAGCATGCGGGAAACGCCGATGTGTCGGGTTTCGCATGTTTTCGAGGCATGGAGGATCGACTTCCTCTTCCCGGAAGAGGAAGCGCGGCGGCGGGTGGAAAAGGCCATCAGGGACATCCGGTCGTACGGAGGCCCCGAAATGCTGCTTCCCGGGGAGCGCGAGGCGCGCCGGAAGGCGGATTCCGAAAAATTCGGGATCCCCTACGAAAAATCCCAGTGGGAAACGCTTCGCGGAATATCGGAGAAGACCGGGATCGCCCCGCCGC
>CAZTFC010000116.1:0-4223 GCA_964612075.1 uncultured bacterium | reverse complement strand
GCGGGACGACCGCCCGCCGCCTTCGCCGTCTGGGCCATACCCGTCTCCTTATTTCTTCAGGAACTTGTGCTTGACGGTGATCTTCTCCATGTCCTGCTCCGCTTCCTTGGCCGGGACCAGGGCGCCGAACTTGCAGATGTGGGTGCACCGCAGGCACCCCTTGCAGAACTGGTAGTCGATCCCCAGCAGGACCATGCCTTCCTTGCCGGTCTTCGGGTCCGCGCCCCTCTCCCACACGAAGCAGTAATCAGGGCAGGTCGCGTCGCAGTCGCCGCAGCGCACGCACTTGTCGGCGACGAAGAGAGGGATCATCCCGGTGCGGCTGGTGGAGAGGTCCTTGAACCGCATGTTCCCCACCGAATAGATCGTCCCGCCCATGGGGCAGGTCTCGTACCCGAGCCTGGGCTCCTCCCGCCGGTACGGAGCGGCGGGGTATTTCCCATCCTCGGGGAACTCCTGGAAGACCACCTCGTCGTAGCCGCGCTTCAGCGCCTCGAGGTTCCCCTTCATCATGGCGGCGTATTTTTTGCCGAACTGCTCGTTGACCGCCCATTCGACCGCCTCGAACGTGAGGAAGCCGGAGGCCTTCATCATCGCCCCCATCATGACCATGTTGACGCGGGAGCGGGTGGCCATCGCGATCTCCATCGCGTCGATCACGCCGACCTTGCCCCCCGCCAGCTTCAGGTAGTCCCTTGCCTCGGGCGGAGTCCGGCGGGTGTTCAGGATCACCGTGGTCTTCCCCGGGACCGCCCCGGCCGTCACCGGGACCGACTTGGCCAGCGCCTCGTGGAATATGGCCAGCAGGTGCGGCTCCTCGATCGGGCTGTTGACGCGCACCTCCGTGTCGGCCTCGCAGATCCGGATGTACCCCTTCACCGGGGTCCCCTTCTTCTCGGAGCCGTACGAGGCGAACGACGCGCCGTTCATCCCCATCCCGATGATGGCCGCCTCGGCGAGGATCTTCCCCGCCACGTTCGCCCCCAGCCCCCCGATGCTCTCCATCCGGATCTCGTAGAAGCCGAGATCGTTCTTCACCGGCAACTTCACCGCATTCCCGCTCTGGCTCATATCCCTCTCCCCTTCCGGGAAAAAGTTGGTTGTGGAAGGGCGCCTACAGCTCCCGCCGCCCCTTCATCGCCTTCCCGACGGTGACCTCGTCGGAATATTCCAGGTCGGCCCCCATCGGCAACCCGTGCGCGATGCGCGTCACGCGCGTCCCCAGGGGCTTCAGGACCCCGCCGAGGTAGGAGGCCGTCGCTTCCCCCTCGGAGGTGAGATTGGTCGCGAGGACGACCTCCGAAATGTCGCCCCGCCCCACCCGTTCGACCAGTTCCCTCACATGGATGTCGTCGGGCATCACGCCGTCGATCGGCGAGATCGCCCCCCCGAGTACGTGGTACCGCCCCTTGAATTCCCCGCTTTTCTCGATCGGGACGATGTCGGAAGGGCCCTCCACGACGCAGATCAGATCATCGCGCCGCGCGGGGTCCGAACACAAGGGGCAAGGGTCCTCGTCGGCGATGCCCAGACATTTAGAACATCGTATCACGGATTCCGGCATGCCGGAAATCGCGCTTCCCAGCTCCCGGAGGAACTCCGGCGGCTGCCGCAGGAGGAACAGGGCCAGGCGCGTCGCCGTCTTCTCGCCGATGCCGGGAAGGCGGGACAGCAGCTGGACGAGCCGCCGCAGCGGCTTCGGGTAGACGGAGCTCACAGGAGGCCCGGGGGAAGAATGCCGCCCGCGATCTTCGCCATCTCGGAGGCCGCCATCTCCTTCGACCGGGCGAGGGCGTCGTTCACCGCCGCGCGGACCAGGTCCTGGAGCATCCCGACGTCGTCCGGCGAGACGACCTCCTTCTCGATGCGCACCGAGACCAGCTCCTGCCTCCCGTTCGCCGTCGCCACCACCATCCCGCCGCCGGAGGAGCCCTCCACGGTCTTCTCGCCGAGCTCTTCCTGGAGGCGCTGGAAGCGGGCGCGCATCTCCTGGGCCTGGCGCATCATCTCCCCGAGATCGGTCATCCTTCCTCCTTCTTCAGTCGTCCGGCCCGTCCTCTGCCGGAGCGTCCTCGCCGCCCTCCGCGTCCGCCGGCTTCGCCGCGCCCTCGTCGCCGCCCTGCGCGGGCCTCTCTTCCGGAAGGGCCGCCCCCGCCGCGGAGGGCCGGTTCACCTTCACCAGCATGGCGCCTTCGAACACCCGGAGCGTCTCCAGGACGGCCGGGTCGGACAGCGCTTTCCGCTCCAGCGTTTCCTCCGGCCCGGCTACGGCGTCAGGCTCCGGGCTTTTTTTTTCCGCCGACTCCTCCAGGCGGACGGGAACGGGGCGGCCGGCCGCCTCCTCCATCGCGGAGAGCAGGAGGGACCACTTGTCCGGCTCCTTCAGCCGGTCGAGGAACATCGCGTTGGGGCAGGAGATGACGAATTCCCCCCCTCTCGCCTCGCCCTCCATCTGGTTCAGGAGCCCCATCAGGATGACGCCCTTCCCCTTCTTCGCCTCCACGGCCCGCTTCAGGGCGTCCCACAAGCCCGGGCCCGCCGCATCCCCGCCCTGCGCGGGTTTCGCCTCGGGCGCGCCCCCGCGGGAGAACGTCGGCGGCGACGGCGGCGGCGACGGGGCGCCCACCCGGGCGGGAGCATGCGCCGGCGAAACGGAAGGCCGCTGCGCCGGGGCGGGGGCTTCGCCCGCGCCCGCCTCGAGGGCCGAGAGGGTGAGCAGCCCCTGGGCGTTCGCCAGCCGCAGCAGCAGCAGCTCGAACCCGAGGTGCGGATATTCGGTCCCGAGGACGTCCCGCTCGGAGCGGAAGGCGACGTCGAGGAGGAACATCCACTCCTCCTTCGCCCTTTGCGAGGTCAGCTCCCGCACCCGCACGAGGGAAGACGGCGAGTACCGGAACAGGAGCTCCTCCTTGCCGGTGAAGGCGAGGACGGCCGCGTCCCGAAGGACGTCGATGATGGAAAGGTAGAGGTACTTGAGGTCGGCCCCGCGCGAACGGAGCGCCTCGAAGCGGGTCAGCGCAGCGCCCGCGCCCTCGAGGACGGCGGCCGAGGCCAGGTCGATGGCGGCCTCCGTCCCCACCAGCCCGAGCATCCCCTCGACCATCGCCGCCGTGACGTTCCCCGCGCCGGAGACCGCCGCCTGCTCGAACAGCGACTGCCCGTCCCGCATCGACCCGAACGCGTACCGCGCCATGAGGGACAGTGCGTCCTCCTCCACCGCCACGCCCTCGGCCCGCGCCATCTCCTCGAGGCGCCCCCGCACCTCCGAGTCGGTGAGCATGCGGAAGTCGAAGCGCTGGCAGCGCGACAGGATCGTGTCCGGGATCCGGTTCGGCTCGGTCGTGGCCAGGATGAAGACCACGTGCGGCGGCGGCTCCTCCAGCGTCTTCAGCAGCCCGTTGAAGGCCGCCTTCGACAGCATGTGGACCTCGTCGATGATGTAGATCTTGTAGCGGAGCCGCGACGGCGCGTAGGCGGCGTTCTCGCGCAGGCGGCGGATGTCGTCGATGCCGGTGTTCGACGCCCCGTCGATCTCCTGGACGTCCGCGCCGCTTCCCGAGCCGATCTCCTCGCACGCCGGGCACTCGAGGCAGGGGGTCGGGGTGGGGCCCTTCTCGCAATTGAGCGCGCGGGCGAGGATGCGTGCGAAGGTGGTCTTCCCGACGCCGCGGGTGCCGGAAAAAAGGTAGGCGTGGTGGATCTTGCCGGAGGAGATGGCGTTGGAGAGCGCGCGGGAGACGTGACCCTGCCCGACGATCTCCTCGAACGTCCTGGGGCGCCACTTCCTTGCCAACGCCTCGTAGGCCATCGGCCTTCCCCCTTTTGGCGGCAGGGAGGACCCCGCCGGCGGAAACCTTACCGCCCCGGCCGGGGGTCCGCCGGCGGCCAGGGGAACCGCCGGCACACGGAGGTGTGCGGCTACCGCTGCTTCCTTCCGGACCTGACGGGGTTTGCCGCATTCCGTTGCGGCGGGCCTGACCGCCGGCGCACCCTCGGAGGGGCGTCGGGGCGATCCCGCGGATCGTACCGCGCGGAAAAGTGTATCGTACGGGATTCGGAGAGGCTTTTCAAGAACTGCCGACGGCAGGAACGGCGGCGCTGGGCGGTCGATCGGGTAACGATTCGCAATACCAGACTCTCCGGGGGTACCCTCCTGAGAAAGTGTGGTCTCGGAGACCACGTTTCCCCGGGGAAGACTCCTCGCGAATCAGGAAACATGTCTT
>CAZTFC010000115.1:0-4246 GCA_964612075.1 uncultured bacterium | reverse complement strand
GAGGACGGGGATCCTCGCCGCGCACGGCTCCGCGCGGGCGCACGGCGAAAAAGCGGAGCGGTTGGCCCGGGAGCGCAGCTCGGCGGAGGAGGAGCGCGGCGACGCGGCCCGATCCGCCGAAGCGGCCGAGGAGCAGGCGCGCACGGCCCGGAGCGCGGCCGTCCGGGAACTGGCGGCCCGAAGGGGGGTCCTCGAGAAGACCCGGGAGGAGCTGGCGGCCCTCCAGGTCCGGTGGACCGGCGCGCTCGAGGAGCGCAACCGCTTCTACCGGGAGACCGCCTACGAGATCTCCGCGCTCGCCGCGAGGACGGCCGGGGAGGCGGAAGCGGAACAGAGCCGGGAGAACCTGAAGCGGATCGACGCGATATGGCGCAGGCTCGTCGACCGGATCTTTTCCCAGCTCGCCTCCCCCGAGTTCGCGGCGCCCTTGCCGGAAATCCCCGGGGAGGAAACCCCTCGCGCGGCGACCGGGACCGCGGAGGAACGGCTCGAGGAGCAAGCCCACCGCGAGGTCCGCCGGAAGGTGGAGGAGCTCCAGCGGTCGCTCGCGCGCCTGCGGGAGGAACGGTACCGGGAAGAGCGGGACAACCTTTACCTCCTGCTCCTCCGGTCCGGGGAGCTGCGCTCCCGCCTGATGCAGGAATACCTCGACAAGGGAGGGAAGATCTGGACCCGGAACCCGAGGGAGGCGCTCGGGGACCTGTTCCGCGAGATCCGGATCGTTCCGTACCGGCTCATCGCCCTCTCCTACTCGAGGATCGTCGACTTCCGGGGAAAGGCGGGCGAAGGGATCGGCGGCTACGTCGACATCCTCCGCCACCTGCTCTACCTCCTCGCCATCCTCCTGGTCCCCTATGTCGCCTACCGGCTCCTGAACCGCCTCCGCCTCGCGATCGACCGGCTCCGCGGGAACCTGCTGTCGACGCGCTTCCGTCACCCGGCCGCCGGGAAACTCGCCCTGTTCCTCCGCGGCGCCTCCCCGTACGTCCCGTGGGTCTTCCTGCTCCTCGCCGTGCAGGTCGCCGACGGGCTGGTGGCCGGGACCGCCCTGGCGGAGATCGGCCAGCTGCTCCCGTACGCCACCTTCTACCTCTGTTACCGGGTCTTCCGGATCCTCGGAACGTCCCTCTTCGTCTCGCTGTCCCTCGCCGGAGGCAGGGAAGGCCCGGCGATCGACCGGGAACGGATCCGCAGGTCCGTCCGCGGGATCGGGCTGTTCTTCCTGTTCCTGGTTTCGGCGCTCCACGCCACGGAGATGGTCGCCGGGAAGGCGCTGGCGTACGGGGTCGTGCGCCGGCTGCTCCTTTACGCCGGGACTCTCGTCCTGTTCTGCGTCGCCCGCCGCTGGCGGCTGGAGATCGGCGCGATGGCCGCGGCCCTGTTCCCCGGAGCGGCGGGGGAGCGGATCCGCCGGCTCTGCTCGGGGAACGTTTCCTCCTGGTTCTGCAGCTTCCCGGCCCTCCTCCTGGAGCTCCTCGTCCGGTTCGCCCGCTGGATCACGGGCTGGGCCTTCCGGTTCGACCTGTTCAAGCGCGCGGGCGCCGAGCTCTTCCGGCGCCGCCTCGAGGGGACGGCGGAGAGGAAGGGGAAAGGCGCCGCCGGGGGCGAAGCGGCCCCCGAAGGGCTGCCCGCGGAATACCTGCGCTGGTTCGAGCTGCACGGGCCGCCGCCGGAACAGGCGCTGGTCCGTCCCGAGAAATGGGTCGCCCCCCGGCTGCGGACGATGATCGAGGAATGGGCGGACGGGCGGACGGAGGAGCACTCCGTGATGCTCTACGGGGACAAGGGAAGCGGAAAGACCACGCTCATGCGCTCCTTCCCCGAGACCCTGCCCGTCGAGAGGACGGTCTACGCCCCGCTTCCCGCCCGGCTGCGGAAACGGGAAGACGTGCTGCGGTTCTTCGGGGAACGGCTGGGCGTGGACCTCGCGGAAGGGCCCGCGGCGCTGTCGCGCGCCTTCACCGGCGCGGCCAAAACGGTGGTGCTCGTGGACGACGCGCAGAACCTCTTCCTGAGCGCCCTCGGCGGGTTCGAGGGGTACGCGGCCCTGGGAGACCTGGTGACCGCCCCCACGGACAGCCTCTTCTGGGTGGTGGCGATCAACCGCCGCTCCTGGGAGTACCTCGACGGGGTCTTCGGGAAGAACCACTGCTTCCGCAGGGTCTTCGAGGCTCCCGCCTGGCCCGACAGCGACATCCGGGAGCTGATCCTTTCCCGCCACGGGCTCTCGGGGCTGCGGGTTTCGTACGATTCCATCATCCGGGCGGTCCAGTCCGCGGGGGAGGACGCCGCCGTGGCGCAGCTGGAAGAGCAGTTCTTCCGGCTGCTGTGGGACCAGTCGCGCGGCAACCCGCGGGCGGCGATGGTGCTGTGGCTTTCGGCGCTGTCGCCGGCTCCGGACGGCAGCCTGCGGGTCGGGATCCCCCGCTTCCAGGCGTTCCAGCCGCTCGAGCGGGCCGGGGACGACACGCTGTTCGTCTTCGCGGCGATCGTCCGGCACGAGAACCTGGCCATCGGCGAAATCGTGGAGGTCGCGAACCTGCCGGAGCGGGTCGTCCGGCACGCGCTCCGGTTCGGGGTCGACTGCGGGGCCGTGGCGCGCTTCCCGGACGGCAGGTACCGGCCCACGCCGGAAGCGCAGTTCGCGCTGAACCAGCTGCTCGAAAGGAGGAACTTCCTGCATGGGTGACGGGCTGCTGGAACGACTGGGGAACCTGTCGGGTCACCTGAACGCCTGGACCCTCCTCCCGCTCATCCTCGGGATCGTCCTCCTGGCCGCCGCGGTCCGCCTGCTGCGGCGGTTCGCCGCCGGCGTCCACCGGAGGTTCCCCACCCGGCGGCTCCTGATCTCGCAGGTCGTCACGGTCCTGAGCTTCGTCGTCTACATCTTCGGGAGCGGGTTCCTGTTCCTGGCCGTGGTCCACCCCTCGCGGGAGATCCTCCTGGCGGCCGCGGGCAGCACGGCCGTCGCGCTGGGGTTCGCGTTCAAGGACCTGGCGGGCTCCCTGGTCGCCGGGCTGATCCTTCTGTTCGACCGCCCCTTCCAGGTGGGGGACCGCGTCACCTTCGGGGGAACCTACGGGGAGATCCGGACCATCGGCCTGCGCGCGGTGCGCCTCGTCACGCTGGACGACAACCTCGTCACGATCCCGAACCACCGGTTCCTCTCCGACGTCGTCGCGTCGGGCAACGCCGGCGAGCTGGACATGATGGTGACCATGGACTTCCACGTCGCGCTGGACGCCGACCTGGCGCTGGCCCGGGAGATCATCCGCGAGGCCCTGGTGACCAGCCGCTACATCTACCTCAAGAAGCCGGTCGAGGTGGTCGCCTGCGAGACGGCCGTGTCGGGAAGGCTGGCGATGCGGCTTACGGCCAAGGCCTACGTGATGGACGTGCGGTTCGAGAAGGCGTTCCAGACGGACGTCTACCTGCGGGGCACCGAGGCGCTGCGGCTCCGCGGGATCAAGCGCCCCCCGCTGGAGCTGGCCGTGACGGCTTGAGGAGCGCGGCCGCCCGGGTCAGGCCCCGGGCGGGGGAATCCGCCGGAACAACTTGGGGGACGCGGTGCCCGCCGACATCAGCAGGCGGATCGCCTGCTCGACGGACATGTTCAGCCGCACCACCTTTTCCTCCGGAAACAGGAAGACGTCGCCGAGGTACAGGTGGTTCGTGGGAATGAAGACGACCGCGAGCCGCCTCTCCCCCTCCTCGACCGAGTTCGTGCGGAAGCCGATGGCGTAGTTCCCCTCCTTCGGGTGCTCCACCAGCAGCACCTCCTTGAACGACGCCGTGCTCTCCGGCGAGAAGGCGTCGATGAGCTGCTTCACGGTGGAATAGAGGGAGCGGAACACCGGGATCCGCTGGATCAGCCGGTCGACCCCGTCGAAGATGCGCTGCCCGATGACGTTCCGCGCCAGGAAGCCGAGCAGGAGCAGGACGATCAGCCCCGAAAGGATGCCGCTCCCGGGGATGTGCCCGATGCCCGGGAAGATCCATTGGAGGAACCCGTCGAGGATCGGCGAGAAGAGCATGTCCACCTCTCCGAAAAACCAGTGGAGGAGGGCCGCCGTCACCCAGAGGGGGAGCAGGGCAAAGATTCCCGCGATGAAAGTTTTTTTCAGCTTGGCGAGCATCGGGGTATTCTATCCCAAATACGACCCGCGGGGGTATGGGCCGATGAACCACGCTGTCGTGCTGGCCGGCGGCTCGGGGACGCGCTTCTGGCCGGAAAGCCGGACGAGCC
>CAZTFC010000114.1:0-4261 GCA_964612075.1 uncultured bacterium | reverse complement strand
GACGAGTTCATTTCCACGTTCGGCCGCATCGTGGCGTGGTGCAAGGAGAACAGCACGAAAGTCGCGACGGCGGCCTCCATCGTGCTGGCGGCGCTGGTCGTGGCCCTGGCGACGAGCGCGTATTTCCGGTGGCAGGAGAGCAAGGCCGACGCCGAGATCTGGCCGTTCCTCGACCAGGCCCGCGAGATGCTTGCGGCCCCCGCCGGGGCGGTTTCCGGGAGCATGGCCGATATGGAGAAGTCGATCGCGGCGCTGGCGGATAAGCACTCCGGGACCCGGGCCGCCCTCTACGCGCAGTATTACCTCGGCTGCATCGCGTTCCGCCGGGGCGACTACGAGGCGAGCGCCGCCAGGTTCCGGGACGCCATTAAGATCGGAAAGGACGAGGGGGTCATGAGGTTCCTGCTCCGGAACGGCCTCGCGTCCTCCCTGGAGGCGAAAGGCGATTTCCAGGGCGCCGCCGCGTCGTACCGGGACGCCGCCGAATCGGTCGGCCCCGGGCTCAAGGCGCAGGCGCGGCTCGACGAGGGGCGCGCACTCGAGCTCGCGGGGAAGAAGCCGGAGGCGGCCGCCGTGTACCGGCGGATCGTGGAGGAGACCCCGGAAACCCTGCAGAGGGACCTGATCGATATAAAGACGGCCCACATGGAGTAGTGCCGTTGAAGGTCTGTTTCCTGTGGCACATGCACCAGCCGTACTACAAGGACCCGGAAACCGGGTCCTACACGCTGCCATGGGTCCGCCTTCACGCGATCAAGGATTACGTCGCGCTTCCGAGGATCTTTCGCGGGTTCCCGAACATCCGCCACACCTTCAACCTCGTCCCGTCCCTGCTGATCCAGGTGAAGGATTACGTGGACAACGGCGCCAGCGACGCCTTTCTCGACGTCTCGCGGAAAAACGCCCTCGATCTGACCCGGGACGAGCGGGAATTCATCCTGAGGAACTTCTTCTCGGCGTTCGCGCCGACCATGATCCTCCCGCAGCCGAGGTATGCGGAGCTGTTCCGCGGCCACCAGGCGGCCCTCCGGACTCTGGAAAACAACAGCGGCGGTGGGACGTTCGGCTCCTCGGACTACACCGACCTGGTCGCCCTGTTCAACCTCACGTGGTTCCATCCGCTGCACCGGGACGAGGACCCGGAGCTGGCCCGCCTCTGGAGCAAGGGCGGCCGGTACACGGAGAAGGAGAAGCAGTACGTCCTGGACCGGCAGATCTTCGTCATGGCGCAGATGTTCGACGAGTACAGGAAACTGGAGCACGAGGACGGCGGCGAGCTGTCGTCGTCCGCCATGTACCACCCGATCCTCCCCCTTTTGATCGACAACCGCTCCGCGCTGGACGCGCGCCCGGGAGCGACTCTTCCCAACCGGCCGTTCGCGTATCCGCGCGACGCCCGTCGGCAGATCGAGGAGGGGAGGGAAGTCTTCCGCAACCTGTTCGGGGCGTACCCTCGAGGCTTGTGGCCTTCCGAGGGCTCCATCAGCCCCGCGACGCTGGAGCTGGCGGCGAAATCCGGGTTCCAGTGGGTGGCCACCGACGAGATCCTCCTCTCGAAGGCGTTGAACAAGCCGATCGTGCGCGACGCCGACGGCGTTCCGCTGGAACCGGAATGGTTCTACCGGCCCTACACGGCACGGACCGATTCCGGAGAGATCCGGATCGTTTTCCGCGATCACCATCTTTCCGACCTGATCGGGTTCGAATATTCCCGGTGGGACGCCAACGACGCGGCGAACAACTTCGTCCACATCCTGCAGCGGCTCGGCAGGAAGCTGAAAGACGCGCGTTCTGAAGCGTCCCCGGACGATTTCATCGTTCCCGTGATCCTCGACGGGGAGAACGCCTGGGAATATTTCCATGATTCCGGGACGCATTTCCTTAATATTTTATTGAGCAAATTGAATGATTTGCGTCCAGGTATCGAATGTGTCCCGTTAAGCGAGGCCCTCGCGAAGGTGAACCGTTCCGAAACCCTCCCTTCGGTGCCGACCGGCTCCTGGATCGACGGTACCTTCAACATATGGATCGGCCACCACGAGGACCACACGGCGTGGGACATGCTGTCGAGGGCGAGGTCGCTCTGGGAGTCCAAGGCCGTCCCGCTGGAGAAGGCGGGGGAGCAGATGCCCGAATCGCTCAGGAAAGCGGAGGAGTACCTGTTCGTCGCGGAAGGGTCCGACTGGTGCTGGTGGTACGGCGACGATCACTTCACGCCGCACGGGCCCGAATTCGACCGCCTGTTCCGGCATAACGTCAAGGCGGCCTACCTTGCGATGGGAATGGACGCCCCGGACCTCCTCGAAATCCCGATCGTGAAGAGGGAGCGGGTATCCGACGCCAAGGATTTCATCCCGGCCCCGAGGAGCTATATCCGGCCGAGCGTGGACGGCCTGGTGACTTCCTACCTCGAATGGAGCGCCGCATCCGTATACGTCCCCAATCCCGAGTTCGGCTCGATGCACCGGGCGGGGCGCCTGATCCTGTCCAGCTTCCATTACGGGTTCAGCACGGACATATTGTATTTCCGCATCGACCTGGACCCCGTAGCCATCGAGTGCATCAAGGAAATGCACCTCGAACTGCTTTTCCCCAGGAAAGACAGGAAGATCTACGGAGATATCTCTTTCGCGGACGGTACGTCGAAGTGGCGGTTCGACGAGATCGGGAAGACCCACGAGACATCCGCCGAGGTCTCAGCGGGCCAGGGCGAGCCGATGACGGCGGCGTACAGCAAGGTCATCGAGATCGGGCTGCCGATGGACCTGCTGGATTGCCGAAAAGAGGAACGCCTCGATTTCTTCATCACGATCCAGCCGAAAGGCACGCTCGGCGAGCGATGGCCGCTGTACGGCACGTTTTCCGCGGAACTTCCCGGCGTCGATTTCGAGGAGAGGAACTGGGCGGTCTGATTTCCCGGCTTATTTCACGACGAACCGGATGCCGATGTTGGTCGCCTCCAGGACTTCCATCCGGATGTCGCGGAATGCGATCAGGCGGGACTCGGACAGGTCGTAGGTAAGTTCCTGGAAAAACGACGGGCGTGCCATGTCGTCGACGTACTCGAGGTAGGACATCCGGATCGTATCCTTTGATTTTCCGTTATATACAAGCTCCTGTTTAAGGGATCCCTTCAATATCACGTCCGTCGGCGCGAACAGGCCGGCGGGACCGTAATGGATGTCGTAGGTTTTCGTGTACTCCTTGTCGGAGATCATCCGCGCTTTTCCGCCGGAATCGATGTGCATGTTGAAGTTCTGCCTGAAATAATCCATTTCCTGCGATTTCGCCGCGTCCTCCGAGCTGCAGATGCACACGTTGTCCGCGGTCGTGTGCCCGCATGCCCACAGGCTGCCTTTCCGTATCTCGATGCCGGAAAGGGGAAGCTCGTACCTGGTCCTTACCCTGAAAGCGTCGTTGATCAGCTTCCTGTACGGGCCGGATGAATCATCTTCAGTCCTGAAATCGGTGGCTATATCTTTGTTTCTGAACATGTAATCGTTCGTCGCTACGAACCCTGGCACCGTCCGCAGGTTGTATCGCGCGATCATCACCTCGCCGACGTTGCTTTTCAGGATCACCGATTTCGGGGTGCTCGAAAGCTTCGTTTCGGGCTCGACGATGAATTTCCGCATCGCGGTCGGGGTCGTGCATCCCGCAAGGAAAAGGGAAACGGCCAAAAACGCCGGAAAAGTCTTTTTCACCGGTCCCATCGGATCCACTTGTCCCAATCGTCGTCCGGCATTTCGGGCGTCTCCGAAACGGATTCCGACGAACGGATCCATTCCTTGTATTTCAGGATAATGTCAACTGCAACTTCCTTTTTCAAATTCAATGTTTGGCAAATTTCGAGGATGGCGGCCTTTTTGTCCTCCGGATCGTTTTTGTATACTTGTATGACTTTTCGGATCGTGGGTTCTTCCAGGTCGTATTTCAGGGAAAGCAAATCGATCAGTTCCGATTCGTGCCGTGAAAGCGGTTCCCCGGAGATTTTCGAAGCGCGGTTGGCCTTTTTTCCCCGAAACGATCTGAGCAGGTAATGGATCGCCATGATCGCCACGGAAAAGATCAAACCGAAAAAAAGGATTTTCATCAAATCGTCCGTCATGGGGACTCCAATATCCGGAAGCGCGGGCTTTTTATCGCTTCATCAAAAGCATATAAGCAAAGCGGTATGGGATTCAAGCGGGATGGCTTTGGGGATGGGCGGGAGGATTCGACCACCGGACGGGCGTGAATTCAACGTCTGGTAATAGATATT
>CAZTFC010000113.1:1495-4375 GCA_964612075.1 uncultured bacterium | reverse complement strand
CTGGCCTTTTTCATTATCGACACGCCATGAAGGGTTCGAGTCGGGTCGTGATGCTATTGTTAAGTTGAGGATCCTGCGGGTATCCCACGGAGATTTTCCGTATAGGAGGGAAACCGATGATCCGATTCGCTTCCGCCGTCTATCGGCTGGCCCTGTCCCTCTGGGTCGGCGGGATCGCGATATTCACCTTTGTCGTCACCCCGATCCTGTTCCGGACGCAGGGGAGGGACGCGGCGGGAAAGATCGTGGGCACGATATTCCCGACGTACTTCCGGTACGTCCTTGTGTTGATCGGCATCGCTCTTCTGTCCCGCATATTGTCCGGATTGGCTTTCCATGGTGTGCGCCGATGGATCGGGACCGGAGTGATCTTCGTTGCGCTTTTCCTGACGGCATATCAGGCGTTTGGGCTGACCCCGCGGATGGAGCAGGTCAAGCGATCGGTAGCATCGTTCGAGGCCACGCCTCCGGAAGACTCCGCAAGGCGGGAATTCAGGCGGCTGCACGGGATCTCGATGGTCCTGAATATTTTGGTCCTTCTGGAGGGAGCGGCGCTGATCGTGGCGGGTGAAGCGTCCCGTCGGCAGTGAATGGGTGGAGCCGACACCCGTTCGTCGTCTTCGGCGGTTCATGACCCGCCCGGATGCCCCTTGAGGCCGATTGTTTCCGCGACGGGCTTCATCCCCTCGATGGTGTCGGCGATCAATTCCTCGAGCGGCACCTCCAGGAGGGCGGCGCCTTTCTCGATCACCTTGCGGTCCACGCCCGCGGCGAACGCCTTGTCCTTCCACTTCTTCAGGACGCTCTTGACGGGGAGGTCCAGCACGCTTCTCGACGGCCGGACGAGCGCCGCCGCGGCGACCAGCCCGGTCAGTTCATCGATCGCGTAAAGGGCTTTCTCGAGATCGGTGACCGGCGCGACGTCCGTGCACAATCCCCACCCGTGGGATGCTACGGCCCGTATGTACTCCTCGGGCCAGCCTTCGCCCCTGAGAATCCCCTGCGCATGCCGGAGATGTTCCTCCGGATGTTCCTCGTAGTCCAGGTCATGCACAAGCCCGACGACGCCCCACATGTCCTCATCCGCCCCCTTTTTCCGGGCGAGATGACGCATGACGGCCTCGACCGCCAGCGCGTGCGAAAGGAGGCCGGGGCTTTTTACGTGATCCGTAAGGATCGTCCATGCTTCTTCGCGTGTGGGTTTGTCGGCCATCATGGTACGAGTCTGCCAGATCGAGCCGTTCCGCGGAAGGGGGATCCGGCGCGGGTTTCGCCGCTTCGGCGGGGTCCTGCGGCATGGCCCCCTCCGCCTTGGAAGGAACGTCCAGGAATCCGGGTTTGGGTCAACCGGCATCCTAT
Organism: uncultured bacterium; assembly: GCA_964612075.1. Taxonomy (GTDB): domain Bacteria; phylum Desulfobacterota; class Deferrimicrobia; order Deferrimicrobiales; family Deferrimicrobiaceae; genus UBA2219. The sequence continues at coordinate 3,016 of CAZTFC010000113.1, read as the reverse complement.
GGATACGCCGGGATATCGGATCGGATGACCGAGGGTACGTATGGACCTGCTCCGAACCCGCGCGAGAGAGGCGTCGGACACAACAACCGGCAAGGGGAAGCCGATCCCCATAGAGGAAATTGTCGCAAGAGCCCGTCGAATGAGCCGCAAGGCATCTTGATCGGGTGATCGGCGGTTCGATTTCTTCGGCCCGCCACAACATCGACAGGCCAGACGGATGCTGCCGTCCGGCCTGTTTCATTATCGACAAGTGGCCGAATGCAGACGATGGCCAGGACGGCGCCGGCGATACGAGGAAGGGAACCTTTCCCGCCGATGCCGTGTCAATCGAGCGGGGAGATTTGCGCCCGGCGTTCGGGCGGCAGCATCCATTCCACGGGCGGGGAAAACGATGGCCCAGACAAGGTTGTCCTCGAAAGAGCTCTGGTTCACGGAGGGGATCGCCCTCGAATTCTTTTCGACGGAATGGATGATTCTCTGCCTGATCGTGGCATTCCTGTGCGGGCTTGCCTATTACAGCGTGGTTTACGGAGTCTTCCAGCCGATGATCCACGCCGCCCAGAAACACAACTGGGCGAAATTCTTCATCCGGCCGAGCATGCTCTGGGCGTTGATGGGGACGGTGATGCTGGGGTTCCGCACGCTCCTGTGGTTCCGCTACCGTTCCTACAAGCCTGTCGATCCGGACGAAGCGCCGTTCCTCACGGTGATCATCCCCGCCTATAACGAGGGGGCCATGGTCGGGAAATCCGTCGTCTCGGTCATGTCCGCGGAATACCCGCGGGACCGGCTGGAGGTCATCGTCATCGACGACGGGAGCACCGACGACACCTGGGAACATATCGAGCGTGTGGCCGCCCGGTACCCGGAGGCCGCGACCCCGATCCGGTTCCCGAAGAACCGGGGGAAGCGCGCGGCCCTGGCGGAGGGGTTCCGCCGGGCCCGGGGGGAGATCGTCGTCACGATCGATTCCGACAGCGTCATCGAAAAGGGGACCTTGTTCTCGATCGCGGGTCCTTTCCGGAATCCCGGGGTGGGAGCCGTGGCGGGAAAGGTGGCGGTCTACAACCGCCGGTCGGGGCTGATCCCGCGCATGCTCCACGTCCGGTTCGTCCTGTCGTTCGATTTCCTCCGGTCGGTCCAATCCACCTACGGGACGGTGTATTGCTGCCCGGGGGCCCTTTCCGCCTACCGGGTCTCCGTGGTGCGGGATGTACTTCCCGCCTGGGTGGACCAGAGGTTCATGGGCGTGGAGTGCACCTACGGCGAGGACCGCGCGCTGACGAATTTCATCCTCGAGAAAGGATACGATTCCGTTTACCAGAACACCGCCGTCGTGCGGACCGTGGTCCCGGAAAGCTATTCGAAGCTCTGCCGGATGTTCCTCCGCTGGGACCGCAGCTATATCCGGGAGGAGTTCCGGTTCGCCCGGATCTCCCTGGGGCGCCCACCGGTTCCGCGCCTGATCTCCATCGCCGACTCGATCATCACGAATCTGCGCTATCCCATCGGGTACCTGAG
>CAZTFC010000113.1:0-1395 GCA_964612075.1 uncultured bacterium | reverse complement strand
CCCTTCGGCATCTCCTGGTGGACGATGCCGCTGCCGGCGGTCATCCACTGGACGTCGCCGGCGGAGATGTCCCCCTTGTTGCCCATGCTGTCGCCGTGCTCCACGTTCCCCTCGAGAACGTACGTGATCGTCTCGATCCCCCGGTGCGGGTGCCAGGGGAAGCCGGGGAGGAACTTCGACGGGTCGTCCGAGCGGAAGTCGTCGAGCAGCAGGAAGGGATCGAGCTGCGGCACTTCACGGTTGCCGAAGACGCGCTTGAGGTGAACGCCCGCTCCTTCGACCGTCGGCGTCGGCCGCCACACCTTGCGGATCGCACGTACCGTCGTCATGGCTCCCTCCCGTCCCCTGAGGGGTTCAGGCCCCTTGCGCCGCGCGGCGGCGAAGCTCGCGGACGAACCAGTCGTAGTATTTCTCCCCGGGCTCGCTGCTTTCGAACCACCGGCTCGTCCCGGTCTGCATCTCCTCGGCGGCCCATTCGAGCGCTTCCTTCAGCCGCCGGTTTTCCTCCTTCAACTCCCGCATCGCGGCCGCAGTCGCCTCCTCCATCGTCTCTCCTCCTCCGGCGGCATGCTCCGTTCCCCGGGCCTTCGTGCCCCGGGTGCGCGCCTGCCGGGCATAATCCGTTTATTGAATCAGAATAGCATTTTGCGCGACGGGACGCGGCGGTCCGTCCGCCGGGCGGCCCGGCCGGGGAGGGGCCCTTCGGGACGGCCGGTGGTAGAATATGGGCAGGTACAGGTCGCGGGAGGGTCCCATGAACGGCGCTTCCGCGGGATTCCTTCGGATCGTTCTCCCGACAATCGTATTGGCGGCCGCAGGGGCCGGTTTCGCGTACCACGCGGACGTCCGCGAGCTCGCCCGGATGGCCGGGGAGGGCGATGTGTCCGCGCAGTACCATCTTGGCGCCGCGTACGAACTGGGGCAGGGCGTCCGGCAGGATTACGGGGAGGCGGCGAGGTGGTACCGGATGGCCGCGGAGCGGGGGCATGCCGCCGCCCGCAACAACCTCGGCGCTTTTTACTATAACGGGCAGGGGGTGCCCCGGGATTACGGGGAAGCCGTGAAGTGGTATCGGATGGCCGCGGAGCAGGGGAACGTCTCGGCGAAATACAACCTCGGGGTCTCCTTCCACTTGGGGCACGGGAACCCGATGGACTTCGCGGAAGCCGCGAGGCTTTACCGGGAAGCCGGGGGGCAGGGGAACGCCCCCGCCCAATACAACCTGGGAGTGATGCACCTCGTCGGCCAGCACGTCCCCGAGGACCACGCCGAGGCGATGAAATGGTTCCGCATGGCGGCGGAGAGGGGTCATCCGGGGGCCCGGTACAACCTCGCCGTCGCGCATTTCAACGGGGACGGCGCCCCGCAGGATTACCCGCTGGCGTATTTCTGGAT
>CAZTFC010000112.1:0-4433 GCA_964612075.1 uncultured bacterium | reverse complement strand
TCGTTCATCGACCAGCAGGCCCACCGCATGAAGATCGAGGTCGAGGCCATCGGGGAAATGGTGGGCCAGGCGGCCAGCGCGGCGCGGATCGCGGGGCGCTGCTCGGTCTTCGCCAAGACCGACATGATCCACGCCCAGCAGAAGGGGTATTCCCCGGAAGAGATCCTCAAAGGGCTGTGCGACGCGGTGGCCCGGAACTTCAAGAGCAACATCAACAAGGGGAAGGATCCCATTCCGTTGGTCGCCCTGGTGGGCGGGCTCTTCGCCAACTCCGGCGTGGTCCGCGCCGTCCGGGACGTCTTCGGTTTCGAGGAGGACACGGCGGTCCGGCCTCGCGGTTTCGCGCACATGAGCGCGTTCGGGGCCGCGATGGCGGCGGCGGAGGCGGGAAGGGAGCGGGAGAGCCGCGGGGCGCTGCCGGTTCCGGCCGCCGGGGAGGATGCGGGCGAGCAGGCTTTCCCTGTCTGGCCGCCGCTTTCCACCGGGAACGTCGTGTTCCTGCGCGACCGCGAACAGCCTTCCCCGGAGTTATCCGGCAGGCCGGAGGTCTTCCTCGGGATCGACATCGGGTCGGTCTCCACGAACTTCGTGCTGCTCGACCGGGAGGGGCGCCTTCTGAAGGAGATCTACGTCCGCACCCAGGGTCGCCCCGTGCAGGTGGTGACGGAGGGATTGAGGGACCTGCGGGAGGAATTCGGCGACTCCGTCCGGGTGCGCGGCGTGGGGACCACCGGGTCCGGCCGGGAGCTGATCGGGGAGCTGGTCGGCGCCGACACGGTCCAGGACGAGATCACCGCCCACAAGACCGGCTCCACCTTCATCAGCAACCGGTTCTTCGGCGTGCCCGTGGACACCATCTTCGAGATCGGCGGGCAGGACTCGAAGTACATCGGGCTGGAAAACGGCGTCGTCACCGACTTCGCGATGAACGACGCGTGCGCGGCGGGTACGGGATCGTTCCTGGAGGAGCAGGCGGAGCGCCTGGGGATCGACATAAAGGGGGAGTTCGCGGAGCTGGCGCTCTCTTCGACGGCGCCGGTCCGCATGGGCGAGCGGTGCACCGTCTTCATGGAGCAGGATCTGAACAACTACCTTTACCGAGGGGCGCGGAAGAACGACCTCGTCGCGGGGCTGGCGTATTCCGTGGTGATGAACTACCTGAACCGGGTCGTCCGCGGGCGGAAGATCGGAGAGACGATCTACTTCCAGGGGGGGACGGCCTACAACGACGCGGTGGCCGCCGCCTTCTCGCAGGTCCTCGGCCGCAAGATCATCGTCCCGCCGCACAACGGCGTCATCGGCGCGATCGGGATGGCGCTCCTGGCGCGCAACAAGATACGGGCCACGGGGGAGGCCACGGCCTTCCGCGGCTTCGACCTGTCGAAGGTCGACTACAAGCGGCGCGAGTTCGTCTGCAAGGGTTGCAGCAACCTCTGCGACATGCAGGAGATCCGGATCGGGGAAAGCCGCACCTATTGGGGCGACAAGTGCTCCGAGAAGTTCCGCAAGCCGGCCCGGACCGACACGAAGCCCGTCATCCCGGATCTCGTGGCGCGGCGGGGCGAGTGGTTCGACGCCCTGATCGCGGAGACCTCCGAAACGGGGCCCCGCGGCACCGTCGGTTTCCCGCGGGCGATGTACTTCTTCGAGCGGTTTCCGTTCTGGAGGGCGCTGCTTTCCCGGATGAGGTTCGGCGTCAAGGTCTCTCCCCGGACCGACAAGGCGATCGCCCGGGAGGGGATCGAGCGCACCGTGGCCGAGCCGTGCTATCCCATCCAGGTGGCCCACGGCCACGTGGCGGCGCTCCTCGAGGGCGGGATCGACTTCCTCTTCCTCCCGAACCTGATCAACTCGGAGACGATCCACACGAACACGGAATCGCACTTCTGCCCGTGGGGGCAGACGCTCCCGTTCGTGGTCGCGGGCGTGCCCAAGTGGGAGAAGGAGCTGCGGCAGAAGCTGCTGTCGCCCACGGTCAGGTTCCGGGACGGGGAGAAATACATGGTCGAGGACCTCTTCGAGTGCTTCGGCCCGCTGGGGGTCTCACGGAGGGAGATCCGGGAGGGGATCCGGGACGGGTACCGGGAGCAGGCGAGGCTTTCGGCCTTCCTGCGCGCCGCGGGCAGGGACGCGGTGGAACGGGTCGAGAAGGCCGGCGCGGACGCCATCGTCCTGCTGGGGCGGCCGTACAACCTCTATGACCGGGACATCAACCTGAACATCCCCTCGAAGCTGCGCGACCGGTACGGCGCGAACGTGATCCCGATCGACTTCCTCCACGTCGAGGAGATCGACATCCGCGACGTGAACGAGAACATGTTCTGGAACTACGGGCGCAAGATCCTCGCGGCCGCGAAATGGTGCCGCAGCCACCCGAAGTTCCACATGATCTACATCACCAATTTCAAGTGCGGGCCGGACTCCTTCGTGCGACACTTCATCACGAGGGCCTCGGGGTCCCCGTACCTCACGCTCCAGTTCGACGGCCACGGCAACGACGCCGGCTACATGACCCGGTGCGAGGCCTACCTGGACAGCAAGGGGGTGCTCCGTCCATGGGCGCAGCAGTGAGCGGCCCGCCGCTGGCCGGCCGGACGGTCTACTTCCCGTCCATGACGGAGTCGGGGGTCCGGGCCGTCGCGGCGGCTTTCCGGTCCGCGGGGATCGACGCGAGGCCTCTCCCCGCGTCCGACGACGAGACGCTGGCGCTCGGGGGGCGGTACTCCTCCGGCGAGGAATGCCTGCCCCTGAAGGTGACCCTCGGCGACATCCTCAAGCTGCTGGAGCACGGCGAGGCCCTCCCGGAGCGGACGGCGGTCTTCATGCCGAGCTCGGACGGCCCGTGCCGCTTCGGCCAGTACGGGCCGTACATCAAGGGGGTCCTCAAGGACCTGGGGTACGGCGACGTCCTGGTCATCTCCCCGACCTGCAGCGACGGCTACGACGGCATCGGGGAGCACGCGGCCGACCTGGTTCGGGCTTCTTGGCGAGCCATGATGGGCGCCGAGCTGCTGGAAAAGCTCCTCCTGCGGGTCCGGCCTTACGAGAAGGAGAAGGGGGCGGCGGACGCGGCGTTCGAACAGGCCCTGTCCGGCTTCTGCGGGGCCGTCGAGAGGCGCGGGAAGGGGACGGCGGAGCGGATGGAACGCCTGAAACGGGCGCTGGCCTGCGGGCGGGAGCTCTTCCGCGCCGTGCCGGCCGATTACTCCGCGCCGAGGCCGCTGATCGGCGTCGTCGGGGAGATCTTCTGCCGCCTCAACCGCTTCAGCAACGACGACGTGGTCCGCAAGGTCGAGGAGGCCGGGGGGGAGTGCTGGATCTCCGGCGTCAGCGAGTGGCTCTGGTACACCAACGCGGCCCGCATCCGGACGCTCAAGCGGTTCCGGAAGCAGCTGACCCTCGAGATGTTCGGCGCCCGGCTCAAGTGGCACCTGCAGCACAGGGACGAGACGGAGATGCTTTCGGTCTTCGGGGAGGACTTCCGCGGGTACGAGGAGGCCGACAACATCAACGAGGTCCTGGAGCTGGCGAAGCCCTACCTCCTCCCCGACGGCGCGCTCGGCGAGATGCTGCTGTCGGTGGGGAAGGCGGTGTACCTCCACCGGAAGGGGGCCGACGGCGTGCTCGATATCAACCCCTTTTCCTGCATGAACGGGATCGTCTCCGAGGCGGTGTACCCGCGTCTCTCCCGCGATTGCGACGGGCTTCCGGTGCGGGTGATCTATTACGACGGGACGCACGCCGACCGCCGGTACGAGCTCGACATCTTCATGGACCTGGTCCGGGAGTATTCCGCGAGGAAGAAGACGGTCCGCGTTCTCGCGCCGGGGATGGGGAAGGCGGCGACGGCATGATGATCGCCGTCCTGTCGGACATCCACGCGAACGGGGACGCGCTCGACGCGGTCCTCCGGGACCTCGCGCGGCGCCGTGCCGGGCGCGCTTACCATCTGGGGGACCTGACGGGGTACAACGCCGAGCCGGAGCGGTGCGTCCGGTGGGCGATGGAGAACGCCGCGGGCGGAGTGTACGGCAACCACGACGCGGTGGCCTGCGGACGGAAGCAGGGGAAGGATTTCCACGAGGCGGCCCGGAGGGCGGCCCTTTGGTCGAGGGAGCGTCTTTCCCCTGAGAGCCGGGAATACCTGGCGGGGCTTCCTTCCTCTCTCCAGGCGGAGGGAGGAGCCCTCCTCGTCCACGGATCCCCCTCCGACCCCGACCGGTACGTCTACTCGATCGACCAGGCCATGGAAGAGATGGAGTCTTCCGGCTCCGCGGTCGCGGAAGGTCCGGTCTTCTTCGGCCACACCCATGTGGCGGGGGGGTTCGTCCGCCGCACGGACGGCGTCGTCGAGCCGGTTCCGCCGGGGAAGTTCCGGCTGGGGCCGGGGGAGAGGGCGCTCCTGAACCCCGGCAGCGTGGGGCAGCCCCGGG
>CAZTFC010000111.1:0-4537 GCA_964612075.1 uncultured bacterium | reverse complement strand
ATGGCCATCTACGCCCACCCCGACGACATCGAGTTCACGATCGCGGGCACCGTAGCGAAGTGGGCCGACGCGGGGTGCGAAGTCACCTTCGTCCTGATCACCAGCGGCGATGTCGGCACGCACGACACGAAATACACCAGGAAAAGCCTGGCCCGGGTCCGGGAGCGCGAGGAGCGGGAGGCGGCCCGGATCCTGGGCGCCGAACGGGTCGTGTTTTTGGGGAAGGGCGACTGCGAGCTCGAGCCGACCATGGCGCTGCGGAAGGAGCTGGTCCGGCAGATCCGCAAATACCGGCCGGAGGTCGTCCTGTGCGGCGACCCGCAGTCGCTTTTCTTCGGGAACCGGTACATCAACCACCCGGACCACATCATCGCGGGGAAGACGGCGCTCGAGGCGGTGTTCCCCGGCGCCGAGATGGAGCTGCTCTGGCCGCGGCTGGGGAAGGCCCACAAGGTCCACGCGGTCTACATCAGCTCGACGCTGCGGCCCGACACCTGGATCGACATCGGGAAGACGATCGGGCGGAAGATCGCGTCGCTGCGCGCGCACAAGAGCCAGCTCGGCAGCCGCGACATCTCCCCCATGATCTACTCCTGGGCGAGGGGGGAGGGGCGGACCGCGCCGCCGCAATCGGGCAAGGGCAAGGGGCGCTCGCGCAGGCCGAAGTACACCGAGTCGTTCCGGATCATGCGGCTCTTGAAGGACGAGCCCGGCGACGACGAGTGAGCCCGGGGCCCGCGACCGGGCGGCCCACATCCCCGGGCGGCGGGCCGGCGGATCGCGGTACACTGATATTGCGAGGCGATCCCTTCCGTACAAGGAGGCGCCGCCGATGATCCGGGATCCCGTGGTCCTGCTTCAGGACCTGGTGCTGTCGCTGTCCGACGCCCTCGACCTGGTGCACCTCATCGCCGCGGAGCACCAGCTCCGCACGACGTACATCGCCCTGCGAATCGCCCTGCCGGCGAAACGGCGCTTGAGCGACCAGACCGACCTCCTCTACGCCGCCGCACTGCACGACATCGGCGTCCTGTCGGTGGAGGACCGGCTCGACCTGATGAGCGGGAACGTCGAGGACCTCGACCGGCACACCGTCCTCGGGGCGGACCTGCTTTCCCGCTTCGACCCGTTCCGGAACGCCTCCGGGATCGTGCGGCTCCACCACACGCCGTGGGCGGCGGCGGACAGGTGGGAAGGCGTCCCCGATTCCGTTCGCGTCTCCGCGAACGCCGTCCATCTGGCCGACACGGTGGAGCGGATGATCCGCCGTGATGTCGGCGTCCTCGGCCAGGTCTCCGGGATCGTCTCCTCGGTGCGGCGCATGTCCGGCGAGCAGTTCGCCCCGGAGCTGGTGGACGCCTTTCTGGATGTCTCCCGCGTCGAGTCGTTCTGGCTGGACATCGTCTCCCCGCGCGTCGGGTCGGTCATCGCCGGGCTCGTGGAGTGGCCGCGCGTCACCATCAAGATGGACGGGCTCGAGCAGATCGGCCGGGTCCTCTCCCGCGTCGTGGATTACCGCAGCCCGTACACCGCCTGCCACTCGAGCGGCGTGGCGGCGACCGCGGAGATGCTCGCGCGCCGGCTGCTCTTCGAGGAGCGCGAATGCCGCCTGCTGCGGATCGCCGGGCACCTGCACGACCTGGGGAAGGTGGCGGTGCCCAACGCCATCCTCGAGAAGGCGGCGCGGCTGTCGTCGTCGGAGTTCGACGTGGTCCGGGGGCACGCCTACCACACCTACCGGATCCTGTCGAACATCGGCGGCTTCGAGGAGATCACCCAGTGGGCGGCCTTCCACCACGAGCGGATGAACGGGACCGGCTACCCGTTCCACCACAAGGGGGACGCGCTCCCGCTCGGGTCGCGGATCATGGCGGCGGCGGACGTCTTCACCGCGCTCACGGAGAACCGGCCGTACCGGGAAGGGATGGACAAGGGGGAGACGGTGACGCTGCTCAAGGAATTCGCGGCGAACGGGTCGCTCGACCCGCGGATCGTTCCGGCGCTGATCGACGACTTCGACGCGATCGACCGGGAGCGGACGGAGGCGCAGCGGGCCTACGCGGAGGAGTTCTCCCACCTCCCCGGCGCGGGGGAGGCGTGCGCCGGCTGACCGGCCGGCGGAACCGCCCCGGCCGCGCCGCATCCCCGCTCAGCCGACGGTGATGTAGGGGGGGCCGATCGAGAGGGTCGGCTGGGCGTCCGCGACCGGGACCCCCTGGCCGTCCTTCCCGCACGTGCCGATCGCGAATCCCAGGTCCGACCCGACCCGGTCGATCATCGAGAGCACCTCGGGTCCGTTGCCGGTGATTGTAGCGCCGCGGACGGGCTCGCCGCGCTTCCCGTTCTCGATCCGGTACCCTTCCGCCACCTCGAACATGAAGTCGCCGTTGACCGTGTTGACCTGCCCGCCTCCCATCTTCACGACGAGCAGCCCTTGCGAAGCGCCGGAGAGCACCTCCTCCGGGGGCATCGTGCCGGGGAGGATGACGGTGTTCGTCATCCGCGGGATCGGCTTGCTTCGGTACGATTCCCTGCGGCCGTTCCCGGTCGGGGCGACACCTTCCCGCATCGCCGAGAGCCGGTCGTGCAGGAAGCCTTTGAGGACCCCGTTTTCGACCAGGAGGGTCCGTTCCCCCGGCGCCCCCTCGTCGTCGATGCCGAAGGAACCACGCTTGCCCGGAAGGGTCGCGTCGTCCGTGATGGAGACGAGAGGGCTCGCGATCCGCTCCCCCATGCGGTCCTTGTAGACCGACATCCCGCGCAGCGCCAGGTCCGCCTCGAGTCCGTGCCCCACCGCCTCGTGGACCATCGTCCCGCCCGCCTCGGACGACAGCACCACCGGCATCCTCCCCCCGGGGAGCTTCGCGGCGTGCAGCGCCCGGACGGCCCGCCCCGCGGAGGCCCTTGCCAGCCGTTCCGGGAGCCCGCCGTCGAGGAATTCCAGCCCCTGCGTTCCCCCGGCCGACTCGTACCCCATCGTGAGTCCCGTCTCGTTCCCCGCCACGCACTGCACCGCGAGGACGCCGTACGTCTGCTCCTCGGACGCGAAGACCCCCGGGTGGGCGGCGATCTCGATGCGCCGGGCCGACTCGCCGTAGGTCGCGCGGACCTGCCGGATCTCCCCGGAGATCCCCCGCGCCACGCGGTCGATCTCCCGCACCATCGAGGCCTTCTCCCCGACCCCGCGCGATGCGGGAGGGACGCGGACGACCGTCGGCCCCGCGACGGCGCGCGGCCCCGCGGGCAGCTCGACGGCGACGCCGCCCCCCTCCGCGTACCGGGAAAGATCGCCCGCCAGGGCGAGGAGGGCGCTTCCCGAGAAGTCGTTCGTGTAGGCGTAGTACGTCCTGCCGCGGAACAGGAGCCGGACGCCGATCCCGGCGTCGGTGCCCGACACCACCCGCTCGACCCGGCCGTCCTCCAGCAGGACCGTCAGGGAGCGGACCTCCTCCAGGAACAGCTCGCCGTACTCTCCCCCCCGGGAAAGAAGGGAGGAGAGGATGTTCCCCACGGGCAGATCGGCAAGCGTCCGGTTCGAGTCCAAGGGTCCCTCCTGCGGTTATTTCGCTAGTGTATAATAATTTTTTCCGCAATTTCTCCGAGGGTGCCGATGAGAACCTACGTGACCTTGGGGGCGCTGGCCCTCCTTCTTTTTGTCTCCGGCGGCGACGCGGTCGGAGGACGGGCGCCGGTGAAGGTCGTCCGCGTCCGTGGCGGGGCCTACGCCGATTTCCTCGCCGGGCACCTCGAGTACCGGGCGGGCAATCTCGACAAGGCGCTGGACTGGTACCGCCGGGCCCTGAAATCCTCGGAGAGCAACCCGGATATCCTGTACGAAATCGCCAATATACAGGTGAAGAAGGGGCAGCTCGCCGATGCCCGGGAGTCGCTGGGGAGGGCGCTGGCCGCGGATCCGGGGCATACCCGGTCGCGCTACCTCCTGGCCGGGGTGCTCGCCGCCTCGGGCGACCGGGTCAAGGCGGTCCGGGAGTACGAGCGCGTGGCGAAGGACGACCCGCGCAACCAGGAGGCGTACCTCCACCTGGCCACGCTGTACGCCGAGCAGAAGCAGACCGCCAGGGCGGAAGAGGTCCTGACCACCCTGGTCGAGAAGAACCCCGATTCGCACCTGGGGTTCTACTACCGGGGGCGGATCCGGGCGGCGCAGAAGAAGTTCGAGCCGGCGCTGGCCGACTTCGACAAGGCGGTTTCGATCGCCCCCTCGTTCGACGCCGCGCTGCTCGATTCCGGCGCCGTCCTGGAGATGCTCGGCCGGAGCGGGGAGGCGGAGGAGCGGTACCGGCGCGCGCTGCAGCTCTCCCCGGGCAACATGTTCATCCACGAGCGCCTCGGGCGCCTGCTCGTCCGCGAGAAGAAGATCGACCAGGCGGTCGGGCAATACGAGGAACTGAAGCGATTCGCGCCTTCCAGCACGGACGTCCGCTCGAAGCTGGGGCTCCTGTACCTGGAGCGCGACCAGTTCGACGCCGCGATCAACGAGTTCACCTTCGTCCTCAAGGAGGAGCCGGGGAACCAC
>CAZTFC010000110.1:0-4582 GCA_964612075.1 uncultured bacterium | reverse complement strand
CCCCTTCGCCGCGACGGCTTCCCTCGCGGAGTCGTTGCGCAGGTAGAACCTCGCCAGGTCGTCGATCTCGTCGATGTCGTTGTAGGCGATCACCTCTTCCCCTACCTCGAAGAGCGCGTCGAGCGACGCCTGGTGGTCGGTGAGGAGGAACGCGCCGCAGGCGGGGACGTCGAACGCACGCTGGTTCACGGCCGTCCCCATCTGGACGCTGGTCGCGTTGAAATTGACCTTGCACGCGTTGTAGAAGGACGGCAGTTCCCCGTAGTAGCCGAGCGGCGGCCCCAGGCGGAACTTCCCGTTCAGGAGCCCCTTCCACCCCGCGTCGCCGCGGATGAAGGGGCGGAACTCCTCGAGCGCCCGCAGGCGGGAGAGGCGGTAGAAAAGCGTCGCGCGCCAGAGCACCGCCGCCTCGAAAACGGATTTTTCCTTCGGCGTCAGCGCGTCGAACGCCTCCCGCTCCCCGTCGTGCAGCGCCGTCTCCGCGGCTTCGGTGAACGACAGGTCGCGCGCGGAGCCGAGACGCTGCGCGGTCCGCTCGACGGCGGGGCGAAGCGTCCTGTCCACCTGGAGGAGGCGCTCCCGCGCCGGGGCGACCATCGAGTTCCCGACGAACCCGACGTGGGAGCCGATCTTCCGCCTTTCCGCGGAGGACAGGGTCCGGGGGCGGAAGACCGTCTCGTCGGCCGCCAGCGGGAGGTACGCGACGTTCTCGAAGCCCGAGGCTTTCAGCGACTTGACGTAGCGCTCGTCCCAGGCGAAGACGCAGCACCAGGGGGAGGCGTTCTTCGGGAACGCCTTCACGACGAGGTCCGGGCTGTCCACGTACCAGACCGCGGCCGGCATCTCGATCGACCGGAACAGGTCTGAAAGCCGGCCGTCCTCGTCGAACCCGAAGTGGTTCACGGTCAGGAAGAAATCGGGACGGTCGGACGCGATGGTCTCCACGGTGCGCCCCAGGATGTCGCCGCACGTCTCGTCCTTCCGGCCGCGGACCCGGACCACCGCGTGCCCGAGCGCCTCGAGTGCGCGCGCGATCTCCTCGGTTAAGAAGTAGCCGAAGTCGAACAGGGCGACCGTGAGCCGGTCGGACCGGAACTTGGGGTACCGGAGCCGCTCCCACAGCCGGAACGACACCGTCCGCTCGAGCGAATCGCGGATCGGCCCGTAATACCCGAACAGGGCGGCCGTCCCGGCCGGGAAGGGAAAGACCGACATCGGCGGCAGCCCCGCCTCGAGATGGAGGCGGGAGATCTCCGCGACCGCCTCGGCGGGCGACTTCCCGACGACGAACCGGACCGAGCCCGACGGCTCCGCGCCCTTCCCGTGCTCCCGGCAGAGATCGAAGATCTCCCGCGACGCCTCGACGACCAGGATGTCGGCGCGGGGGTACCGGCGCCGCAGCATGTCGACGTGGTATCCCAGCCCGAGCCCCAGCACGACGATCATCCCGTCGCCGCCGAAGACGAAGGCGTCGGCCATCCCTTCGGCCTCACCGACGGGGTCGTAGAGGCTGTGGAGGATCTTTTCGGCACCGTCGGAACCGGTGACGCGAAGCGTGAAGTGCCCTTTTCGGGTCCGGACCAGGTCCATCGCGTCAGAAGGTGCAGACGCCCTTCGCCAGCAGGCGGTCCATCCGTTTCAGGTCGTCCGTCAGGCGACCGAGTGTTTCCAGCTCGAGGAAGTACGCACCGGCCGCCTCGCCGACCACCGACGCGAGGATTCTGCCGACGCAGGCGCCGAACTCCGTTTCCCTCCCCTTGTAGGAAAGCTGCCTCCCCGCGAGAAACCCCGTGAAATTATCGAAATATCTAAGGAAATGCGGCACGAGAAAGTTCCTGCGGAACCGGTGCCGCTCGGAGGGGCGCAGCTCCGTGCCTCCGAACACCCCCGGGCAGAGCGATTCCAGCCGGTCCTTGGGAGAGCACCCGGCTTTCCCGAGGGCCGCCATGATCTCCTCCGGCGAGGCGTCGAAGAAGCGGCGGAACGACGTCACGAACGCCGCCGCCGCCTTCACCGGCACGGGGTCGACCGCCGCCGGCTCCGGCAGGGAGAGCGCCACCAGGTCGAGCAGGTCGGAGACGTTGGCGACGAAGGCGCGCCAGTCGAAGTCCTGCACCTCGAAGAAGCGTGGAAGGGCGTTCTTCATGATGTAAAGGTTCGCCTTCGTGCCGATGTAGTAGCGCTTCAGGACGTAGTCCGGCCCCCGGTCGTGCCAGTGGAAGACCCCGGTCGACACCAGGAATCCGAGGCGCCGGCCCTTTTCGAGCATGCGGATCCCGAGGTCCATGTCCTCGGCGTTGATGAGCGGCCGGAACGGCACCTCTTCGTACACGCGCTTCGGGATGCAGGAGGAGACGTTGTCGACGAACGACGCCCGGCGCTTCGACAACGGCTCCAGGTGCTCCCAGTGCGCCATGTCGAACCGCGGCGAAAGGCCGTAGACGGCGTCTCCCTCGAACCCGATCATCGCGTTCGTCGCCTCGTTCGCGTACAGGCTGAACAGGTCGGCCTCCGGGCGGACGAACTGCCTCGCGGTGACGACGCCCAAGTCCGGCACCGAGTAGAACGGGCTCACCATCCCGTAGAGCCAGTAATTGCCCACCGGCACGGCGTCCTGGACGGTGAACACCAGGTATTCCCCCCGGGCCTCCCCGGCCCCGAGATGCCGCGTGCCGCCGTGGTTGAATTCCTTCTGGGGAATGCGGATCACCCGGCAGCCGAACGATTCCGCCACCGCGACCGAGCCGTCCGTGGACTCCGAGTCGAGGACCAGGATCTCGACCTCGCCGACCTTCTTCTGGGACCGGATCCTGCGCAGCGATTCCGCGAAGGTCTCCCCGCCGTTCTTCACCGGGATGATCACGGTGATCCCGTCGGGGATCGTCGCGGGGCGCGAGCCGCAGGGCATCGGCTCGAAGGACACCTGGGATTCGAGGATCGCTTTCAGCGCCTCCTCCTTCTCCCGCAGCCGCCGCTCGACCTGCTCCAGCTTCCGTTCGTGGGCCATCCGGGCGCCGAGATGCCGGTCCGAGACGGCCTTCTTCGCCTTCAATATGCGCCCCGCGCATTCGAGGGCCCATTCCAGCTCCCGCACGCGATCCCCGTTCCCTTCGGCGGGTTCCGGGGCGACCTCCGCCCGCAGCCCGTCCTGACCGCACTTCGACCTCTCGAGACCCTTCATCGTTCCTCCCGGTGACCGCGGTTCACGCCAGCGCGGTGTCGTCCATCATGACCGCATTCAGGAATTCGTAATCGACGCCCTTGACCTTCGGGATCATCGCCCCCCGGTCGTTCGGGTCGCCGCTGTAATCCTCGAGGATGAGGCCGTTGTCCCGGTAGAACGGGTAGAGCAGGCTCCCGGGAACGGGCGTGTACAGTGCGGGGGAATAATGGACCGGCTTGATCCTCAAGACACCCTCGACCGTCGCCAGGTCGTCCTCCATGTGCCATCCCGTGTCGGTGGGGATGCCGAGGATGTAGTTCGCCCATACCTTCACCCCGTGCTTCCGGAGAATATCCGCCGCACGGAAATTCTCCTCCGCCGTGACGCCCTTCCGGAACCACTTCAGGATCCGCGGGCTGAACGACTCGAACCCGACGATCAGGAGCTCGAGGCCGGCGGCGGCCATCTTCCCGATCAGGCGATCGTTCCGGCAGATGATGTCCGCACGGCTCGACGTCACCCATTTCAGCCCCGCCTTCACGATCCCCCGGGAATGCAGGGTGTCGGTGAACTCCTCGATCCATTTCGGGTTCAGGATGAACTGGTCGTCGTGGAACATGACGGAGCGGACGCCGTACCGCTCCATCAGAATCTCGATCTCCGCCACGACGCTCTTGACGCTGCGGCCCCGGATGAACGGCTTCCTCGAGCCGTCGGGCGCCGGGCGCGTGTACACCTGGTGCTCCCCCGGACCGCAGCAGAACGTGCACTGGTATGGGCAACCCCGCGTGCTGATCATCTCGGCCATCGGAAGCGGGAAGCTGTATCCCCGGATCCCGAACGGCTCGTTGTTCATCCGCACGTGGATATCGGGCCAGACGTCCCGGTCGGGGAACGGAACGGCGTCCAGGTCCGGTGTCTCGCCCCAGAAGACCCGCTCGAAGCGGGACGGGTTCTCCACGAGCAGCGGCAGCGAGACCTCCCCTTCCCCTTTGAGGACGTAATCGAACGCGTCCTGCGCGGCGCATTCGTCGGGGAACATCGTCGGATGGACGCCCCCCGCGATCGTCTTCACGCGGGGAACCGCCTTTTTCGCCCGCCGCGCCGCCTCCACGGCGAACGACCATTCCACGGAGTGGATGGAGACCCCCACGAAATCCGGCCGGATGCGTTCCAGAAGCTTTTCGTATTCCTCCCACCCCAGCAGCATCCGCAGGTCGGCCAGCTTCACGACGTGCCCGCGCGCCTTCAGGGCGCCTGCAAGGTAAGCGATCCCCAACCGGATGAAGCTGCTGTCCGGAGACGGCTTGCTGAGGTCGGCGTTCCAGCCGCTGTACGCCAGTGCGGGATTTACAAGAAGAATCGTGGCCACGGGTCCCCCCGGAAGTTGGTATGCGTTACCGCATGCAAGACTCGGTA
>CAZTFC010000109.1:0-4611 GCA_964612075.1 uncultured bacterium | reverse complement strand
CCCCGGTTTTGACGCGGGTCAATTCTTCCTCACGGGAAATGAGGCATGGTTTCCTTGGAAGTGCGGAAGAAATCGATACCGCCGATCGGCAAAGGAGGACGGAAATCATGAAGATTACGAACGCCCTGACCGCGCCCGTCGCCCCCAATCCCCACGGGGTGAGCGCCAGGCCGATCTACGACAGCCCGAACGCCGCGGTCGTGCACATCACCCTCGAGCCGGGGCAGTCGCTCAAAAGACACGTGACGCCGGTCGACGTCTTCTTCTACGTCCTCGAGGGGGAAGGCGTCGTCGAGATCGGGGAGGAGAGGGAAACGGTCTCCCGGGACAGGATCATCGAAAGCCCGGCGCGCGTCCCGCACCGGCTCGCCAATGAAGGCGGCGGGCCGTTCCGGGTGCTGGTCGTCAAGGTACCGAAGCCCGCGGAATCCACGAAGATCCTTTGACCCGGGAACGGACCGGAGATCATTGATATACAGGGAGGGATGGTATGGCGACGCAGCCGAGAAGGTTCACAGGGAAGCGCGACCCGGAGCTTTTCCGGGCGGACATCGAGCGGTACAAGGCGCTGGCCATGGAGCTGGGGGCCGCCGACGTCAAGGTCATCGGGAAGGATGACGTGATCATCGACGAGCGGGTGATCGCGCGCTGCTATTCCCCACGGTGCTGCTATTACGGGACGAACCTGAACTGCCCGCCCCACGGCCCCGGCATCGAGGAGGCGCGGCGGATCGTGGACCGTTACGGGACGGGGCTTTTCCTCCGGATGGACGTTCCCGCGGAGGAGGTGGCGGACCCCGATTACGACAACCCCGACAAGCACAAGATCCCCGGGGCGCGGAAGATGTTCGAGATCGTGGCGAAGATCCAGTCGGCGGCGTACTACGACGGATACCCGTTCGCCGTCGGGTTCGGCGGCGGCCCGTCCTGCAAGCGGGTTTTCTGCGGCAAGGTGGAATGCTCGGGGATCTCCGGGAAGGGGTGCCGGTTCCACCTGAAATCCAACCTGACCATGCACGGCGTCGGGATGGACGTCTTCTCGATGGCTGCACGGGCCGGCTGGGAGATCTATCCCATCGGCAAGGCGAGCTGCCCGCAGGACATCCCTCACGGGCTGGAACTCGGCCTCGTGCTGGTCGACTGAGCGGGCGGCGGGGAAAACCGCCACACCCGATGCGGACGATTCGAGTGGATCCGGAGATGTTTTAGTGTAAGTCCTCGTTAATGGATGGGAAACGCCGGGCCAGGCGGCGCCTCGGCCCGGCGTTGTATAATCATGGTATCCGGTCCCTGCGTTTCTCCCGATTCAGGAACCAATGAAAAACCGAACGGAGGTTGTCGTGCACCTTTTCCATCAAGGCGGCTTCGTCATGTGGCCGCTGCTCGCCGTTTCCGTCGTGGCGCTGGCCGTCGTGATCGAGCGTTTTCTTCTGATGTCCTCCTGCCCGTTCCCCGGCAGGGGGTTCTCCCGGCTCGTGCAGGAGACCCTGAAAACCGGCGACGCGCGGCCGCTGGCGGCGTCCATGGAGCGCGCGCGGCTGCTTCAGGAGTACGCGGCGGTGCTTGCGGATGCCGGCCACCCGCGCCGCGAGGCCGCGCTGCAGCTGGCCGGCGCCGCCGTCGTCGCGAGGCTGGAACGTCGCCTGCCGCTGCTGGGGCTGCTGGCGCGCATCGCGCCGCTGCTGGGGCTGCTGGGCACGATCCTCGGGATGATCGCCACCTTCGCCCGCATCGCCTCGGCGCAGGCGGGCGTCGACATGAACATGCTCTCCGGGGGCATCTGGCAGGCGCTGCTGACCACGGCGGCCGGGCTGTGCATCGCCATTCCGGCCCAGCTTTGCCTGCACCTGCTGCGGGGGAGGGTGCGGCGCATCGCCCGCGCGCTGGCCGACGCCGGGAACGCGGCGCTGGCCGCGGGCAAGGGGGCGCACCATGCTTGATTTCGCCCGCCGCCGGGACGAGGACGACGAGGCGGACATGACCCCGCTGATCGACGTGGTGTTCATCCTGCTGCTTTTTTTCATCATCGCGGCGGCGTTCGCCGTGCGCGGGCTGGACGTCGAGCTGCCCCAGGCGCAAAGCAGCCAGGCCATGTCCGGGCGGGTATTGGAGCTGCGCCTGTTCGCCGACGGCACCTTCTGGTTCGACGGGGTGCCGGTGAGCCGGAAGGATGTCCGCGGCCGGCTGCAGGACATCGTGCGCGGCTTCAGTGACCGCCCGGGGCAGCTCGTGCTGAAGGCCGCCCCGGACGCCCCGGTCGAGGCGCTGGTCTTCCTGGTGGATGAAGTGCGCCTCCAGGGCGGCGAGAAGCTGCTGATCGCCACCGCGCCGCCCGATTCGGCGAGGGACCGGGGCGGGCGATGACCGAATCCGAGCGCCTCGGCGCCGGGATCGCGCTGTCGCTGCTGGTCCACTTCGCCCTGCTGACGGGCGGCTGGCGGCAGGAGCGGCCGCTCGACCCGTCGCCCGCCGTCGCGGTGCGGCTGGAAATGGAATCGGTCGCGGCCCCCCGGCCCTCGCTCAAGAAAGGCATCGGGCTGAGCTCGCCCTCCCCGCAGGCGCAGGAGGAGGCGCGCATCGCGGACCTGAGGCGGAAGGCGTTCCTCCGCTTCCTCCAGGACGTCGACGACGCCGTGCACGCCCGGCGGCTGAACGTCGGCGATTCCGATCTGATCGGCGTCGCGGTGGTCGGCTTCACGATCCTGGCCGACGGCACGTTCCGGGACGTCCGCCTGGCTTCGGCCTCGGGACGGCCCCGTCTCGACGCCTCCGCCTTGCGCGCGGTGCGCGCGGCGAGCGGAAAGGTGCGGCGGCCCGCGATCATCGGCCCCGGGCCGATCCCGATGAGCCTGCAGGTCAAGTACCAGTACGGGCTGCGCTAAAAGAACAAGCCCAGGGCCATGAGAACCGGCGTGGCGATGTTGATGATCACGTTTTTCGTCATGTACGGCAGCAGGGCCGGGATATCGTCGGCGTGGCGCACGACCCCGCGCATGACGGGCACGGCCAGGGCGAAGGTGAGCAGGCCGATCAGGGAGCCGGTGGGGAGGACCCCCGCGAGATACCCGAAGACGATCACCGCGTACGCCAGGCACAGGAAAACGTTGTAGACGACCGCGCTCGACCTGCGCCCGATCCGGATGGGCAGGTGGTCCCGGCCGACCTGCCTGTCCGCGTCGACGTCCGGGAACTGGTTGAGCAGCAGCAGGTTGTTGACCAGGAAGAAGGGAACCAGGGAGGCCGTGAAGGCGGTCCAGGAGTAGCGGCCGGTCAGGACGAAATCGGTGCCCATCACCATCAGCGGCCCGAACCCGAGCCCCGGGGAGATCAGGCAGAGGATGGGATGGCGCGTGATGAAGGATGTATACGTGTAGGCGATCGCGATCCCGAGGACGCCGATCGGCAGCAGCCACGGGCCGCGCTCCATCAGGAAGTAGACGCCGATTCCGACCACGGAGAAAAGGCTGCCCAGCCCGACGATCAGGGCGACATGGGCTTTCGTGGGGTTTTCCGGCAGCGTCTTGGTCCCGCCGGAAAACGGCGTCGGCTCGGTGATCAGGTCGAGCCCGCTCTTGAAGTCCTCGTATTCGTTCAGCGCGTTCACGCTGATGTGCGTCAGGAGGGCTCCGGCCAATATCAGGGCGATGTAAAACGGGTCCATGGACCCTCCCGACCAATAGGCCGTCGCGACCCCCAGCAGCACGCACGCCGGGGTCAAGGTCAGGAAGTTCGGCTTCGTCGGGCCGATCACGATGTTGCCCATGGAAAACGCTCCGTTCGATAACTGTATCCGATCCGCGGTTTCCGTTCCAGCCGGTTATGGGAAGAAGAAACGGGGTCGCCATCTGGTATCCTGTTCAGGCCCGATCGAACGATCCGGCGACGATTCCTGGGGGGGGCCATGAAGATCCTCATCGTTTTCAACCGCGATCCCTACGACGGCACGGACGTCACCTACAACGCGTTGCGCCTGGCCGACAAGCTGCTGGAGGCGGGACAGGAAGTGAGGCTATTCCTGATGAACGACTCCGTCGACATGGCCCGGGATGCGTGCAAGAAGCCGGAAGGCTACGACCAGGACCTTTCGAAGATGCTCAAGGACCTCATCGCCAGGGGGGTTCCCGTCAAGGTGTGCGGGAGCTGCATGGTCCGCTGCGGGATCTACAAGAACCATCCCTATTTCGACGGCGCCGAAAAGTCGACCATGCCGGCCCTCGCAGCGTGGGTCGTCGACAGCGACAGGGTCCTGACTTTTTAACGGGGGGCTTCCGGGGAGATGATCCACGACATGATGCGGGCGCTGGTGGATTGGATCGGCGCCATGGGATACCCGGGCATATTCCTCCTGATGGCGATGGAAAGCTCGGTGCTGCCGGTGCCCAGCGAGCTGGTGATGCCGCCGGCGGGGTACCTCGCCCACGAAGGGCGCATGAACCCGTGGATCGCGATCCTCGCGGGGACCACCGGCAGCCTCGCGGGCGCCTACGCCAATTACTATTTCTCGCGGCTCGTGGGGCGTCCCCTGATCCTCAAGTACGGGAAATATCTCCTGATACCGGAGGAGAAATTCCGGCGCGTCGAATCGTTTTTCCTGCGGCACGGGGAGATCTC
>CAZTFC010000108.1:0-4616 GCA_964612075.1 uncultured bacterium | reverse complement strand
ACCTTGTACCCCATCCGGTAGATCGTCCTCGCCACCGTCCCGTCGAACCCCCATCTGCCGCTTCGGAAAGTCACCGGCTCGAACCCGAAGCCATCGACGATCTTCGAGTGGAGCGCCTCCAGCTTCCGGGACTGTAGACCCTCGTCCAGGTTGCACAGCATAGTGTTCGGGGGCGTTTTCTCCTCCTCGAAAGGAGGTGTGTTCCACGTGTGGAGGTGGGTGCCGATCTCGCAGCGCCCGTCTTCCATGATCCCCCGCAGGAGGGCCGCCGCCTTCGCGTTCGCCGCGACGGGATAGGAGATCAGGTAGTTCGGCCTCACGCCGTACCGGTCGAACAGCTTCTGCAGCTGCGGGATCTTCCCGATGTTCGAGAGGACCGGCTCCGATGCGTAGTTGGACCAGTTGTCTTCTTCCGTGTCGATCGTTACCGTCAGGTACATGGCGCCTCCCGGAGGTTCGACCCGTGCCTCGCGACCCGCTCGCCGATCGTCTCGGAGTCGCGGTCGTCCAGCAGTACATGGGTGGGCAACGTTACGAGGGTGTCGGAAACGGAGTCGGCCCCGGGAAACTCCAGCCCGTCGAAGCATCCCCGCAGCTCCGGTATCCGGTGGACGGCCGACGGGTACATCGGGGTGATCCCGAGAGCGTCGCCCGCGCTGCACAGCTCGTCCTTCGAACGCCGGCTCGCCGCGAATACTGGGAACCGGTTGTAGGGGCACTCCCCGGTGTAGATCGGCAGCTTGCCGGCCAGCCCGAGGCGTCTCCGGTAGCGGGCGCCGCGCATGGCCCGGACCCGGTTCAGTCTCTCCAGCCTGGAGGGCCAGCCGACCAGGAGCCCCGCCTGGAACCCGGTGAACCTGCGCACGGGATATGACCCGTGGAAGTGCGTCTCCCCCAGCTTCAGGAACGGAAGCCGCTTCGGCAGCCAGAACAGGTGGGGCCGGAGAAAGACCATCATGAAGACGATCTCCAGGACGTTCTTCAGGTACGCTGACGGCGGCACGTTTTGCGCCTCGGCGCTCCGGGACCGGACGGCGTCCGCGATCGCGTCCGACGACGTGATGACGATTCCCCCGGAACCGCAGGTGATGTTCTTCCCTCTCCCCAGGCTGAAGAACCCCACGTCGCCCAGGGTCCCCAGCTTCTTCCCGTCCCGGGCACCCCCCATCGCCTGGGCCGCGTCCTCGACCACGAACGCCCCCGCCCCCCTGCACATCTCCCGCGCTTTATCCGTGTCCGCCGGGATGCCGAACAGGTGCGTCGATACAACGCAAAGGGTGTCGTCGTCGACCAGCTTCTCGAGGCCGGAATAATCGAAATCGAGCGTCTCCGGGACGACGTCGCAAAGCACGATCTCCAGCCCGGCGAAACGGACGGCCGAAGGGACGGAAAAGCAGGTATAGGCCGGGATGATCACCTTCCTCCTCCCGGTCATGTCGTTGAGCCCCTTCAGTATGAGATAAAGTGCCGCCTTGCCGGATGAGGCGAGCAGGACGTGCCGCGCCCCGAAGTACTCCCGCAATTCCTCCTCCAGGTCGCTTTGCGCGTCCTTCCCCAGGATTCCCAGGATGCCGTGCGCAAGATCCCTCAGCGCTACCGGCGCCGCCGCGGGTGGTATGGCCCTGGCGACGCTCACGGGATGTTCCCGATGATCCGCGGACCGACCATCCTGGTCACCGGCAGCGGCAGACGCTTCCAGATTTCGATCGCCAACCGGTATTTCGGGTTCCGCGGCGACAGCTCCGGGACCTCGCACCCCTCCCGCACCCAGTAGCTCCAGATCATGGGGGACGGGGCCGCGCCCCATTGTTCCTTGAACCTGTACGTGCTCTCCCCACGGGTGGACCGTCCGAAATCGAAGACGTCGTACCCCTTCTCGCACCCGTATTCCAGACAGGACCAGTAAAGGAGCATGTTCGGGCTCAATCGGTTATGGTCCCGGACGGAAGACGCCCACGGGATCTCCAGGCGGTCCTTGAACCCCGCGAGGAAACCGGACGCGACGGGCTGCTCCTCCTTGTATACGGTCGCGATGCAGGAGTTCGACGGGAACGACTCCAGGATCATCCGGAAAAACGACTTCGGGTATACCGGCGTCCCCAGGTCTCTCATGTTGCGCGAAAACACGGCGTAGAAGGCGTCGAGTTCCTCCAGGCGACCCATGCGGCATATCAGCCCCGCCTTCCGGGGCACCTTCACCTGGCTCCTCAGTTTCGACGGAAATGATTTCCACAAATCATCGGGGGAAGCGGGCAGGCGCAGGCGCATCGACACCTTGTGGGTCTTTTCATGGAGCCCGTCGCCCAGGGAGCGTTCCTGACGGAATTCGATGTGCCGCGCCTTGAGGTCCCTGGCCATGCGGATCGCTTCCTCGATCAGGGTGCGCCGCGCCGCGTCGTCGTTCGCCGCCACTCCGCCGTAGTTGAAGTACGGCATGGAAACGATGAAGTTGCCGAACGCGAGGCTGTCGAAGTGCACGAAGGGAAACAGCCCGTCGATGACGCCCTCGGCGTTTTCCGAAAGCAACACACGGTACCTGTGCCCGAAACATCTCTCGGCGATCTCTCCCCAGCGGTAATCATGGTAGAGGTTCGACGATTCGCTCTCCTTGACGAATCGGTCGATCCCGGGAATGTCCCCGGGCCCCGCCAGCCGGACCGTCATCGCGACCCCGGTTCCGGGCCGACGCCGACGGCGCCGGCGATCGCGTCGTACATTTCCCTGACCCGCCTGTCCCAGGTTTCACGCCTCGCGGCCTCGATCCTCTTCCCGCTCTTTTCTACGGTGTCGTCCCGGAGCGTCTCGTCGATCCTGCGAAGGAAATCCTCGTATCCGTCGGCGATCGAGATCATCCCCTCCCAGCGGCCCACGCCCGCCACCTTCGTTGAGACGACGGGACGGCCCGACGCCAGGTACTGGAACAGCTTCAACGGGCTCATCGAACGGCTGAAATCGGTGTCGTGGTGCGGGATCAGGCAGATATCCAGGCCCCGGAGGTAACCGGGCATCTTTTCGTAGGGGATCACCCCTTCGTACCGGACGTTGGGCAGCAGGACCTTCTCGAACCGCTCTTTCGGGATTTCCACCGGCCCCGCCAGGACGATGTCGTATTCCGGCCGCAACCCGGCCACGTACCGAAGAAGCTCCGTGTCCGTCCTTTCGGAGATGTACCCCGCGTAGCCGATCCGGGGGCGGCCGTTCCCGCCCGCGTGGGGGAACCCCGAAGGGGCGCCGATGAAAACCGGGTCGACCCCGTTTTCGTACAGGAAGCAGGTCCGGTTGAGGCGCGAGAAGTACTCGTGGTTCAGCGCCGACGACGTGATCACGACATCGGAGCGCTTCGCCAGTTCCTCGTACTGCCTCCGGGCGAACTCGACCTGGTCCTTCGTATGGCCTTCCTTGAAGACGCTGTTGTCGACGATCTGGGAAACGAGAACCCTGTGCGGAACGAACCTCACCAGCTCGTCGATGTACGGGTGCGGCGGATACACCCAAAGGATCGTATCCTCTTCCCCGAAGGAGAGGAGTTTCAGGAACCGCCCCATCGCGAAACGGATGCCTTTCTCGTTCAGGGCCTTCGCCGCCCGGGTGAATTCGTACTTGTGGGGGATGAGCCGGACGTTCGGGGTGAGCACGGAGAGCTTTTCCGACTCCTTGCGGATCCTGAACGGCAGCACGCCGAGCGCGTCGTGGATCCGCGCCGGCGGCATCACGACGAGCACCCGCCCCACCGCTTCCAGGCGGGACAGGTTCTCCGCGATCTTCTCGTAGGCGCGCCCGAATTTCCCCCAGTCGTTCATGAACCAGAAAAGCACGACGTGCATTTTGTCGGCACGCGGATTCTTCACGGGTGTCAACCGTTGAATATTTCCGCGAGGCGGTCCGAATTCCGCCGGTTGTACGCCTCCGCCCTGCCCCTTGCGCCGGCGCACACGCTCCGGTAGAAGCCGCCGTCCCCGAGAAGCCGGCCGAGGCGATTCAGGTAGTCCTCCTTCGTCCGGACCTTGAGATACGCGGTTTCTTCCCCCTCGATCCCTTCGGCGCCGACTTCCGTGGAGATCACCGCCTTGGAGAACCCCATCGCCTCGATCATCTTGATCTTCAGCCCGGTCCCCACCGTCAGCGGGTTCAGCACGATGTCCGCGAGCTCGTACACCTTCTCCAGGTCCTTCATTTCCCCCATTTTCACGACGCCCTCGCGGCCGTCGGGGATCTTGTCGCAGACGTTGCCGGCGACGATCAGTTCGATCCCCGGGAACCCGTCCTTCAACGCCGGGAAGACGTTCTCGAGGAAATCGACGATGCCGTAGAGATTGCTGGGGTTGTTCGAGCCGAAGAAGAGCAGCTTCTTCCTCGGGACGGCGTTCAGCGGCTCCTTCAGGGGGACGATGTGCCCCACGCTCACCACCTTTTTCCCCGGGGCCAGCCTTTCGAAGTGGGCTTTCTCCCTGTCCTGGATCGCGATGACGACGTCCGACCGGAGGATCCCCTTCCGTTCCTGCGCCATCGTCGTCGAATACCAGGACGGCGTCTTCCCCTCCTTCAGGAACAGCAGGTGGCGGTCCGTCATCACGTCGTGCGTGTCGATCACCTTCAGGGTCGAGCCGTCGAACCGG
>CAZTFC010000107.1:0-4632 GCA_964612075.1 uncultured bacterium | reverse complement strand
ATCGAGGACCAGGCCGTAAACGCCCCGCTCCAGCACGCCCCGGTAGAGCGCGACCTCCTGCGGGGTTTTCGCCACGACGAGGATCCTGCGCCCCAGCGCGACCAGGTTCTCCAGGGGGATGATCTCCCTTTCTCCCGGGAAGACCACCCAGACGGCGTCCGGCGGGGACCCCGCGATCCGCTCCTCGTCCTCTTTCCGCTCCATCCGGGTCGCCCGGAAATCGGTCCCCTCCCGGATATCGCCGTCCCCGCAGACCGTCGTCACGCGCCCCAGCGCCCGGGCGAGCTCGACGCACCCGTCCGGCAGCCAGAGCGCCTCCACCCCCGACTCGATGGCGGTGACCGCGGCTTCCTTGTCCCAGGGGATGATTCGAGCCCAGATCCGCGGGACGCTCAATGGGACCTCGCCTTGATGAGGCCGAGAGCCTCCTTGACGGTGGCCGTCCCGTGGACGATGGCCGCGATGGCCTTCACCATGGCGGCCGGTGAACGGTGCTGGAAGACGTTGCGGCCGATCGACGCCCCCGCGCCTCCCGCGGACACCGCGCCGTGGACCATCCGCAGGACGTCCTCGTCGCTTTCCATCTTTTCCCCCCCCGCGATGACCACGGGGGACGCGCATCCCTCGGTGACTTCCCGGAACGTCTCCGGCGAACCCGTGTAGGAGACCTTCACGATGTCCGCCCCCATCTCCGCCCCCACGCGGGCGGCGTGCCGGACGTACCGCACGTCGTATTCGTTCCTGATCTTGGGCCCCCTCGTGTACATCATCGCCAGGAGCGGCATCCCCCATCGCTGGCACGCGCTCGAGACGCTGCCGAAGTCCCGAAGCATCTGCGCCTCGTCCTCCGCCCCCAGGTTCACGTGGATCGAAACGGCGTCGGCCCCCATCTGGAGGGCGTCCTCCACGGTGGCGACCAGCACCTTCCGGTTGGAGTCCGGAGACAGGGTGGTGCTGGCGGAGAGGTGCAGGATGAGGCCCAGGTCCTTGCCGTAGCCGCGATGCCCGAACATGGCGGCGCCGCGGTGCACGACCGCCGCGTTGGCCCCGCCCTCCGCGATCAGGTTCGCCGCCGGGGGAATCTGGATCAACCCCGGTATCGGGCCGACCGTGACGCCGTGGTCCAGCGGGACGATCACCGTCCGCCGGGTGTTCCGGTCGAGGATCCGCTCCAGCCTGATTTTTTTCCCGATCATCGACTCGCCTGCCTCCTTCCCGGGGCATTCCCGGGCCGCCGCCTCACTTGAACGCGCCCCGGACCTTCAGCAGCTCGTTCAGGTAGACCAGGTTGTCGGCGAACTTCACCGCCTCCTCGTACTTGACCTTCCCCGCCGCGGTCAGCTCCGCGAGGGTCCAGTCGATGGACACCAGCTCGTCGACGTTGGACTGCATCATGGCGCGGAGCTGGTGCACCTTCCCTTCCCGGATGGCGTTGCGGACGCGCAGCGAGGTGGACATCTTTTCCCACGCCAGCACCCGCCCGATGCCGCCGGCCCGCTTCAGGAGCCGCTGGCAGAAGACCAGCTGCAGGCATTCCGCCAGCTGGGCCCGGACCTGGGACTGCTGGTTCGCCGGGAAGCTGTCGATGATCCGGTCCACCGCAGCCGTGGAGTTCATGGAATGGAGCGTGCCGAGCACCAGATGGCCCGTCTCCGCGGCGGTGAGCGCGATGGAGATGCTGTCGTGGTCCCGCAGCTCCCCGATCACGATGACGTCCGGGTTCTGCCGGAAGATGTGGCGCAGCCCCTCGGCGAAAGTGTGGGTGTCGGTCCCGACTTCCCGCTGGTTGACGTTGGAGCTTTTGTGCTTGAAGGTGAACTCGACGGGGTCCTCTATGGTGATGATGTTCGACTTCCGCTCGCGGTTGATCGTCTCCACCATCCACGCGAGCGTGGTGGACTTCCCGTGCCCGTTGGGCCCGGCGACGAGGACGAGCCCCTGGTTCTTCAGGGCGTATTCCTTCAGGAAATCGGGGATGCCGAGGTCCGCCGCCGAGGGGATGGTTTCCGAAACGTGCCGCGCGGTGAAGGCGACGGAATTGCGCTGCCGGTACAGGTTGCACCGGAACCGTCCCACGCCGTGCAGCGAGAAGGCGAAGTCGAGCTCCATCTGCGACTGGAAGATCCTGCGCTGCTCCGGCGAGAGGATCGCCATGATCATCTGCTCGATCTCCGCGGGCTTGAGCGCCGGCAGGTTGAGCCGGCGGATCTCGTTGTCCACCCGGATCGAAGGGATGGCGCCGGCGGAGAGATGAAGATCCTGCCCGTTCCACGCGAGGAGCAGCGAGAGCATGCCGGCGAGGTTCCCCTCCGCGGGGCGCTTGCCGCCCGCGGCATCCTTCTCCAGCTTGAGGGCGGCGGAGCCGTAGCCGTGCGCCTGGAAGAATGCCAGGGCCTGCTCGAACTGCGTCGCCGACAGGATGACCGCCTTGTTCCTGTGCCCGGTCTGGAACTCCACTTCCGAAAGCGCGGCGATGTCGGTGGGATCGACCATCCCGACGATCAGATTCTTCCCCTCGAAGCCGATCGGAAGGAGGCGGCGCAGGCGCACCGTCTCCGCGTTGACCAGGCGCTGCACGGACGGGGGGATCTCCACCTTCGACAGGTTGATGTGCTGGAGCCCCATCTGCTCGGAGAGGAACTTCAGCAGCTCGCCTTCCGTGATGAACCCGAGGCGGACCAGGTTTTCGCCAAGCGTCCCGCCCAGCTGGTTCTGGCTGTGGAGAGCGTCGTTCAGCTGCTCCCTCCTGATGGCCCCCGCGGCGACCAGGATTTCGCCGATTTTCATTTTCTTTTCAGCCATCTGTCATCTCCTGTCAACTAGATGGGCGACGCAACGATCGGCGATTCAATATATCTCACGAGCCGGAAACCCAGGCAATATCATTTTTCCCGTTTCCCCCTGCGGGCGCACAGCGGCGCCACGGGGCAGCGGGAGCAGACCCCCCTTCGGGGGCGCGTGCAGATCCGCAGGATGCCGATCCGCGTCAGGGGGAAATCGAACCGAACCGGGTCCTCCGGGCACACCGCCCGGAACACGTCGGTGATCTCCTCGGCCATCCGCCAATTCCTCGTCTTCCGGCGGGTCAGCCCGAGCCACTCCCCCATCCGCGCCATGTGGGTGTCGAGAGGGACGACGAGGTCCCGGGGCGACACGGCCCTCCATAGCCCCAGGTCCACCCCGTCCGCCTCCCGGACCACCCAGCGCAGGAACAGGTTGTGCCGCTTGCACGCCGAGCCCCGATCCGGCCGCGGGAAAAGGAAGTCCCGCTGCCGGGGGAGAGCGCTTCCCCAGCGCTCTCGGAACCAGGCGAGGAAGCGCCCGAGATCCCTGCGCAGGTCGGGCGGGTCCGCTCCCCTGCCGTCCAGGTAGAGGCGTTCCAGCGTCCCGTGCTCGAGGCAGCCCTCCCGCACGACCCGCAGGAACCGGTGGACGCCGTCCGCGGAGACGAACCGGTGGGAAAGGCCGTCGACCGCGGAGCGGGGCAGGGGCGCGGGGGCGGTCAGCGCGGCGAGGGGGGACGGGGAGAGGACCCCGAACAGCCGTTCCAGGAATCCGCGGATCTGCAGCACACCGCCGAAGGCGAAGGTGGCGGCGATGAACGCCGCGACCTCGGCCTCCCCCGGGTCGGGATACCGGTGCGGGAAAAGCACCGGGTCGGGCGAAAGTGCGGCGCCCCTGCCTTCGGCCAGCAGCGCCTCCAGGCCGGCGGCCAGCGCGCCCCTTCGCGATGCGGGACCTCCTGCCGGAACCAACCCGGATTCAGGCCCTACGGGATGACCTTGTTCAGGGGATATTCCACGATGCCGGAGGCGCCCTCGGTCTTCAGCAGCGGGATCAGCTCCCGAACGGTCTTCTCGTCGACGATCACCTCGAGGGAGAACCACCCCGCCTCGCTCAGGGTGGAGATCGTCGGGTTCTGGAGGGCCGGCAGCACCTTGAGGATCCGGTCGAGATCGTCGCGCCCCACGTTCATCTTCAAGCCCACCTTCTCCTCGGCCCGGAGCGCCCCCTGGAGAAGCAGGGCGATGTTCTCGATCTTCTTGCGCTTCCACGGGTCCTTCCAGGACTCCCTGTTCGCGATGAGCACGGTGGTGGATTCGAGGATGGTCTCGACGACGCGCAGCTTGTTCGCGCGGAGGCTGCTTCCGGTCTCCGTCAGCTCGACGATCGCGTCCGCGAGGCGGGGCGCCTTCACCTCGGTGGCGCCCCAGGAGAACTCGACCTGCGCCTCGACCCCCGATTCCTTGAGGTAGCGCTTCGTGTACTGGACCAGCTCGGTCGCCACGCGTTTCCCGTTCAGGTCCTTCACGGACCGGATGGGGGATTCCTCCGGGACGGCGACGACCCAGCGCACCGGCCGCAAGCCCCCCCGGGCGTAGAGCAGCGTGCAGACTTCCTTGACCTTCGCGTTCTGCTCGAGGACCCAGTCGCGCCCCGTAAGCCCCACGTCGAGGATGCCGTCCTGGACGTAGCGCGCCATCTCCTGTGCGCGGATCAGGAGCCCGGAGAGCTCCGGGTCGTCGATCATCGGCACGTAGCTGCGCGAACCGACGGTGATGGTGAAACCGGCCTTGCGGAACAGGTGCAGGGTGGAATCCTGCAGGCTCCCCTTCGGCAGGCCGATGTTCA
>CAZTFC010000106.1:0-4703 GCA_964612075.1 uncultured bacterium | reverse complement strand
CTGGGGCCGGGGGAGAGGGCGCTCCTGAACCCCGGCAGCGTGGGGCAGCCCCGGGACCGGGATCCCGACGCCTCGTATCTCGTGTACGACCCGTCCCTGCGCGAGGTCGAGTGGGTCCGCGTACCCTACGACATCGAGTCGGCCCGCCGGAAAGTGCTCGACGCCGGGCTGCCCTCTTTCTTCGCCGACCGGCTGCGGGACGGGACGTGAGCCGGGGCACGCACCGCCTGCTTCCCCACACCGCGGACCTGCTCGTCGAGGTCCGGGCCCCCGATTTCCCTTCCCTGTGCGCCCGCTCCGTGGAGGCGGTCTTCTCCCTGCTGACCGACCGCAGGAGGGTCCGGCGCTCCGAAAGGCGGTCGCTCGATTTCGCGGCCGCCCCCCCGGAGGAGCTGCTCCTTTCCGTACTGCGCGGCTCGCTGCTCCTGTTTTCCCTCGACCGGTTTCTTGTGCGGGAGGCGGATGCTACCATGGAGGAAAGCGGGCTGGCGCTGGCCGTCGCCGGGGAACCGATGGAGCCCGGCCGGCATTCCGTCTGCCGGGAGATCAAGGCGGTGA
The DNA here is from genome assembly GCA_964612075.1 of uncultured bacterium. Taxonomy (GTDB): domain Bacteria; phylum Desulfobacterota; class Deferrimicrobia; order Deferrimicrobiales; family Deferrimicrobiaceae; genus UBA2219. The sequence goes on along the minus strand of CAZTFC010000106.1, from coordinate 4,145 downwards.
CGGCGCACGCCCTGTCCGTGAAAGGCGGGCCGTCGGGGTTCGTCGCCCGGTTCGTTCTCGACGTGTAGCCCGCAGGGGGGGGCCATGCGGTTCGAGGACGTATCCCTCAAGAAGATTTCGGAAACGGCCTGGGAAATCCCGCGCGTCGGCGGGATGCTCGTCCCGGGCCTCGTGTTCGCCTCCGCGGAGATGATGGAGGACATCGTCCGAGACCAGGCGCTGCGCCAGGTCATCAACGTGGCGCACCTTCCCGGCATCCTCCACCGGAGCATCGGGATGCCGGACATCCATTGGGGGTACGGTTTCCCGATCGGCGGCGTCGCGGCCATGGACGTCGACGAGGGGGTGATCTCCCCGGGAGGGGTCGGCTACGACATCAACTGCGGCGTCCGGCTATTGCGCTCGAACCTTACGATGGCCGCGCTGCGTCCCCGCCTTCCGGAACTGGTCGCTGCGCTGCACCGGGAGGTCCCTTCCGGCGTCGGGTCCACGGGCTACGTGCGGCTCGACCGGAAGGAGCTGGAGAAGGTGCTCTCCGACGGGAGCCGATGGGCGGTTTCCAGGGGCTACGCCTCCGAGGGGGACGCGGAGTTCACCGAGAGCGGCGGCCGGCTGCCGGGCGCCGACCCGGACGCCGTCTCCGACATAGCGAAGAAACGCGGCCTCGACCAGCTCGGCACTCTCGGGGCGGGCAACCATTTCCTCGAAATCGACGAGGTGGAGGAGGTATACTGTCCTGAAGCCGCTTCATCTTTCGGGCTTTTCCGGGGGCAGGCGGTCTTCTTCGTGCATTCCGGTTCCCGGGGGCTGGGATACCAGGTGTGCGACGACTACCTCGACGTGATGGCCGCGTACATGCGGAGGGAGCGCCTCGATGTCCCCGACCGCCAGCTCGCCTGCGCCCACATCGCGTCCGATGATGGGCGGCGGTACCTCTCCGGACTGGCCGCCGCGGCCAACTACGCCTTCGTCAACCGCCAGCTCCTCGCGCACCAGCTTCGCGAAACCGTCGAGCGGGCCCTCCCGATGGCTCCGCGCGACGCGGGGATCCGCACCGTCTACGACGTGGGGCACAACAACGCGAAGTTCGAGACGCACGAAGTGGACGGGCGCCCGAGGAACGTCCTGGTGCACCGGAAGGGCGCGACGCGCGCCTTCCCCCCCGGGCACCCGGAGCTTCCGCCGGCGTACCGGGGCGTCGGCCAGCCGGTGTTCATCCCTGGGGACATGGGGAGATGCTCCTACGTCCTCGTCGGCGCGCCGGGAGCGATGCGGCTGTCGTTCGGGTCCACCTGCCACGGCGCCGGCCGGAGGTTGAGCCGGACGGCCGCGCGTCAAAGCCTGAAAGGGCGCTCCGTGTTCGCGGAGATGGCGAAGCGGGACGTCCTGGTGGCGTGCACCTCGCGGAAGGCGCTGGCGGAGGAGATCCCGGAGGCGTACAAGGACGTGGGGGCCGTGGTGGACGTGGTGGACCGGGCGGGGATCGCCCGGAAGGTGGCCCGGCTGCGGCCCGCGGCCGTGGTGAAGGGATAGCGCCCGATGCCCTGGTACGAGACGATCTTCGACGAGCGGTACCCGGATCTGTTCGGGCCCCTCGAGCACGACCCGGAAGACGAGGTGGCCCGGATCGTTGCCCTGCTGTCGATACCGGCGGGGGCCTCCATCGTGGACCTGGGCTGCGGACGGGGGAGGCACGCCATCCCCCTTTCACGACGGGGATACCGCGTGACCGGCGTGGACATCTCGGAGAAGATGCTGCGGATGGCCCGGGAGCGGGCCTCGCGCGAGAACGTTTCCGTGGAGTGGGTCCGGGAGGACATGAGGGAGTTCCTGCGTCCCGAGACCTTCGACGCTTGCCTGTCGCTGTTCACCTCCTTCGGGTACTTCGCGGACGAGGAGAACGAGAAGGTGCTCCGGAACGTGACGAAGAACCTCAAGAAAAGCGGAACGCTGCTGCTCGACCTGCGCAACGCGCAGAAGGGGCTCTCCGGCGAGGAGGACCACGAAACGACGTACACGGTCCCGACGGGTCAGCTGCGCCTGAGCGTGCGCTTCGATCGCGACGCCGGCCGCGCCTACGCGGAGCACGAGCTGACGCGACCGGACGGGATCCGGATCCTGTCGCGCTTCGACGTCCGGATCTATTCCGAGGACGAGCTTTCGGAGATGATCGAGCGGGCCGGGATGCGCATCCACGCCGTCCACGGCTCCCTCGACGGCGCGCCCTTCACCCGGGGCGCCGAGCGGATGGTGGTGATCGCGAGGAAGGGATAGCCCCTTCCCGCCCGGCTCACAGCAGGTCGTCCCCCGCGTCCCTCCTCGGGAACGCCGGCACCGCAGGGGCGCCGAATTCCGGTATCGTGCCCAGCTTGAAGGGGAGCACCATCCCGTAGGGGCTGTCCGGCGGGAGCGCTTTCCCGGTCGACGGGTCGACGCGGGCGAACGTGACCCCTGCCGGGACCGGGAACTCCCGGGCGGGGAAGTGGACCAGCGCGTGCCGCATGAAGGCCCCCCAGATCGGCAGCGCGACCGTCGCGGCCGACTGCCGGTCCCCGAGCGAGGCCGGCGTGTCGAACCCGACCCATACGGCCGCCATGAGGTCCGGCGACCCGCCGACGAACCAGGCGTCGGTGTTCTCGTTGGTGGTGCCGGTCTTCCCCGCGAGGTTCGGGGAGAGCCCCTTGAAGGACGCCGCGGTGCCCGTGCGCAGGACCTCCTGCATCAGGCGGATCGTCAGGTAGGCCGTCTCCGGCGAGACCGCGGGGACGTTCCTCTGCTCCGCCCGCTCCAGGACGTTTCCCGCCGCGTCCTGCACTTCCCGGATGAAGAACGGCGTGGGCCGCTGCCCGCCGTTGGCCAGGGTCGCGTAGGCCGTGACCAGCTCCAGGGGTGTGACCCCGGACGATCCCAGCGCGACGGAGAGGTTCCTCTCGATGGGGGAGGTGATCCCCAGGTTCTGCGCCATCCGGATCGCCGTGTCCACGCCGATCTCGTTCAGCAGCCGGACGGTGGCCAGGTTCCGGGACTTCGCCAGCGCCTCCAGGAGGGGGATGGGGCCGAGGAACGTGCCGTCGTAGTTCTTCGGCTTCCACATCTCCGTCTCGCTCCGCTCGAACTCGATCGGGGAATCGTAGGTGGTGGACACCACCGTCTTTCCCTTGTCCAGGGCGGCCCCGTAGATGATCGGCTTGAACGCCGAGCCCGGCTGGCGCCTCGCCTGCAGCGCCCGGTTGAACTGCGACGCGGCGAAGTCCACGCCGCCCACCATCGCGAGCACCCCGCCCGTGTCGGGGTCGAGACACACGAGCGCCCCCTGGAGCCCGGCGTACTTGTTCCGCTCCTCCATCTGGCGGACGCCCTCCTTCAGGGCGTCGGTGGCGGCTTCCTGGAGCCGGTCGTCGATGGTCGTGTAGATCCGCAGCTCGGTGCGGTTGACCGTCTCCGCGCCGTACTTTTCCTGGAGATAGAGCCGCACGTATTCGAGGAAATAGGACGCCTTCGACCGGAAACTCGACGGGGGGGCGAGGATCAGGCGGGTGTTGTACGCCGCGTCGGCCTCCTCCTGCTTCACGAACGCTTCCTCGACCATCCGGCGGAGCACGTACCTCTGACGCGCCTTCGCCTTGTCGAAGTGATTGCGCGGCGAGTACCGGGACGGCGCCTGCGTCAGCCCCGCCAGCAGGGCGCCCTCTCCCAGGGTGAGGGACGACACGTCCTTGCCGAAGTAGGACTGCGCGGCGGCCTCCACTCCGTACGCGCCGTCCCCCAGGTAGATCTGGTTCAGGTACAGGTAGAGGATCTCCTCCTTCGTGAGCTTCCCCTCGATCCGGTAGGCGAGGATGATCTCCTTCAGCTTCCGCGAGATGCTTTTCTCGGGCGTGAGGAAGAGCGACTTGACCGTCTGCTGGGTGATCGTGCTCGCCCCCTGCGCGTACCCGCCGGATACGACGTCCCGAAGCAGCGCGCGGAAGATCGCGACGTAATCCACTCCCTTGTGCTTGAAGAAGTTCGCGTCCTCGGCGGCGACGAACGCGTTGACCACGCGGGCCGGGATGGCCTTGTAGGGGACGAGCGTTCGCTTCTCGATGAAGATCTCCCCCACGACCCGGTTGTTCCGGTCGTAGATCTTCGAGGTGACGCTCGGC
>CAZTFC010000105.1:0-4713 GCA_964612075.1 uncultured bacterium | reverse complement strand
CTGACGGAAACGATGGAGATGGTGCCGGAGCAGACGACCTCCGCCATCGTCGTCCGCCATCCGCAGGCGAAGTATTTCGCCGTGTAGCGGAAAACCGGGAGGAACCGCACCGATGAAAAGGTACATCTGCTCGAGCTGCGGATTCGTGTACGACCCCGCGGAAGGCGACCCCATGGGCGGCGTGCCGCAGGGGATCCCCTTCGAGGAGCTGCCGCAGGGATGGTACTGCCCCCTGTGCCACGCCGCGAAACCCGCCTTCGACGAGATGGAGTAGACATGGACTTCCTTGCGAGACTGAAGCAGTCGCCCCTCGTGTTCGACGGAGCCATGGGGACGGAGATCTACGACCGCGGCGTGTTCATCCAGGCCTGCTACGACGAGCTGTGCGTCTCCAACCCCCGGCTCATCCGGCAGATCCACCTGGACTACCTCGAGGCGGGAGCCCAGGTGATCGAGACCAACACCTTCGGCGCCAACCCGATAAAGCTCCAGACCTTCGGCCTCGCCGAGCGGACGGCGGAGATCAACCGGGCCGGCGTGAAGCTCGCCCGCGAGGCGGTGATGGCATCCGGCGCGGAGGCGTTCGTGGCCGGGGCGGTGGGGCCGTGCACGGAGTCCAACCAGCGGATGCCGGTCGCATTCGCCCCCGAGGTGGAGGCCGCGTTCCGGACCCAGATGGCGGCGCTCGCGTCGGAGGGGGTGGAGCTGTTCCTCCTCGAGACCTTCTCCGACCTGAACGAGCTGCTCCTCGCGGCGCGCGTGGGGAAGGAGTTCGGCGTCCCGGTGCTGGCCTCCTTCGCCCTCACCCAGCGGGGGGAGACGGCGCTGGGCACGCGGGCGGAGTCGATGACCTCGGCGCTCGACGAGGACCCGAACGTCGACGTCGTGGGGATCAACTGCGGCACCGGCCCCTCCGGGGTCTTCGACGCGCTCCAGTCGGTCCTCCCGTTCACGCGGAAGCCGGTGGTGGTCATGCCGAACGCGGGGTACCCCCGGGAGATCAGCGGGCGCGTGCTCTACATGACGAGCCCGGAGTACTTCACCGAGTACGCCAAGAAGTTCATCGAGAGCGGCGTCCGGGGCGTGGGGGGGTGCTGCGGCACCACGCCGGCCCACATCCGGATGATGTCGCGCGCGGTCCGGTCGCTGTCGGGGGTCAAGCACCACGTCGAGGTGAAGCCGCGGGTCCGGACGGAGAAGGCCGTGGAGGTCATCCCCCCCGAGCGGAAGTCGCGCTTCGCGGCGAAGCTCCTGGCCGGGAAGAAGGTGACCTCGGTGGAGCTGCTCCCGCCCAAGTCCAGCAACATGAACGCGTTCCTCGCGAAGGCGAAGCGGTGCGCGGACGCCGGGATCGACGCGATCAACATCCCCGACGGCCCCCGGGCCAGCGCGCGCGTCTCCCCGATGATCGCGGCCCTCACCGTCCACCGCGAGGTCGGGATCGAGCCGATCCTGCACTACTGCTGCCGCGACCGGAACCTGATCGGGATGCAGTCGGACCTCCTCGGGGGGTACGCCGCGTGCCTGGCGAACTTCCTCATCATCACCGGCGACCCGCCGAAGCTGGGGGAGTACCCCGACGCGACCGGGGTCTTCGACGTGGATTCCATCGGGCTGGTCCAGATCGCGTCGAACCTGAACAACGGCGTGGACATCGGCGGGAACCCCATCGACCCGCCGACCGGGATCTTCATCGGCGTCGGGGCGAACCCGTGCGCCGTGGACATGGAGCGGGAGATCGAGCGGTACTTCCGGAAGATCGACGCGGGGGCCGAGTTCGCCATCACGCAGCCGGTCTTCGACGTCGACGCGCTCCTGCGGTTCCTCGACCGCGTGGAAGGGTACCGCCGCACGATCCCGGTGCTCGCCGGCGTGTTTCCGCTGATCAGCTACAAGAACGCCGAGTTCATGAACAACGAGGTCCCCGGCGTGGTCGTCCCGAAAGCGGTCCTGGAGCGGATGGCGAAATGCGCCACCCGGGAGGACGCGGAGAAGGCCGGCATCGATATCGCCCGGGGGATCGTCGCGAAGATCCGGGACCGCGTGAGCGGCTTCCAGGTGAGCGCCCCCCTGGGCCGCGTCGAAACCGCGCTGGCGGTGCTCGGAAGTCAAGATTGACAATTCCATGGCGAGTGCCTGTAAACTACCCGATATGGACGAAACCGCCCTCAGATTTTCGGAAGACCACCTCTGGGTCCTCGAGATGGGTGAGACCATCCGGGTGGGACTTTCCGACTACGCGCAGGAGCAGCTCGGGGAGATCATCTCCGCGACGATGGGCGAAGTCGGCAGGTTCCTGGAGCGGGGAGAGACGTTCGGGGAAGTGGAGTCGCAGAAGACCGTCGTCGAGCTGTCCAGCCCCATCACGGGGACGATCCGGGCCGTCAACGACGCGATGGTCGAAGACCCCACGCTGATCAACGTCGACCCGTACGGCAAGGGATGGCTCGTCGAAGTGGAACTCGACGACCCCGAAGAGCTCGACCATCTCATGAGCTTCGACGACTACGAGACGTTCGTCGAGGAGTGACCCGGGAGGGCCGCCTCCCTCGCATGAGCGCCTCCCCTTCGGGGACGCCTCGCAGACGGACCAAGGCGATCGGATCGCGGAGCGCCATGATCCGCCTCCGGTATCCCGGGAGGCGCTCACGCTCCGTGCGGCCCTGCCGGAAAGAGTGTCCCCCGCTCAGCCCAACAAGGAATCATGTTTACTGATTCGCGAGGAGTACCTTTTGAAAAATCGTGGTCTCACAGACCACAATTTTTCAAATGAAGCCCCTTCGGCAACCGGTACCGCGTATCGTTTCCCGTTACAGAAGCGCCCCGTCAATGAAAACAAGGGCCGGGGGGCGGCGCGCCTCCCGGCCCGAGAACGGAAAGCCGGCGGGTTACGCCCGCGCGGTCCCCTCGCCCTTCGAGCTTCCTTCCTCCCCGTGCGCATGGGCGTCCCCGAACCACATCAGCCGGTACAGCTCGCCCAGCGTCTCCCCCGTCGTGCCCAGATAAACGTGAACGATCATGAAGAGGGAAAAGAAGAAGTTGATGTAGGTGTGGGCGATGGCCCAGAAGGCGAAGCTGGGCATGCCCAGGACGCCTTGCGGAAGCTTGTCCGGGACGAAGAGGCCCCATCCCGTCAGGATCGACGCAGGGAAGAACAGGAAGATCACCGCCAGGTAGATCAGCTTCTGGAGCGGGTTGAACTTCCGGTCCGGCCCGTGCGGGAACGGATGGGGCCTCCCAAGGAAGATCCCGTTGATGTAGTAGCCGGCCTGGACCATCAATCCGGGCGAGATGTCGCCGGACACGATCCGGTAGTACCGCCCGTTCCCCAGGAACAGGTTCCCCAGGATGTACAGGAGGTAGAGGAGGGTCAGAAGGATTCCCGCCACGTTGTGGACCAGGTGGCTGACCCGGAAATCGATCGGCGGGAAAGCGGGCGCGGAGTAATGCATCCGCAGCCCCGTGACCAGCAGCGTCAGGAACAGCGTCGCGTTGGCCCAATGCCAGACACGGAGCCAGAGTGGATACGCACGGGTCCCGCTCATCTTCTCAAGTCCTCCTGATATAGCCGAAGAACCACCGGCCCAGCGCGTGGATCCCGATTCCGGCCAGGGTCAGCGCGGTGAGCAGGAAGGTCCCCCAATCGAGCCATCTGTGGCGGGTCGCCCCGGTCAGGTAGGCGTTGTTGTAGAGCGCGGCGTTGAGCCACCCCTTTTCGGCGCGCTCCTTCTTGGCGAGGTACTCGTCGAACTTGGCGGCCAGCAGCGACTGCCCGGAGTGGCACATGACGCATTCCCCGAGCGCCTTCGATTTCGGCAGCACGAGGTGCACGGTGTCCTTGTCGGTGGGCGTATGGCACGCGACGCAGCCGACCCGCTGCAGGTGGACCATCTCGTGGGGGAACCGCTCGTGCTTCAGGGCGAGCTCCTCCAGCGAGGCCTTCCTGGCTTCCGGGGTGTCCCCCGCGGCGTGACACTCGTTGCAGGCCCTGTTGACGAGGGCGAAGCTCCTCTCGGGACCCGGCAGGCGGCTCACGGGGAGGAAGTAGTGCGGCGAGTGGCAATTCGCGCAGCCGAAGTCCGGGTCGCCCATCTCGACGTGCACGCTCGCCTTCACGTCCCGCGCGGCGTCGTCGAAGGCCGCGGTCCCGCCGTGGCAGTCCGTGCAGGCCGGCGCGCCGGCGCCCTTCGCGTGGGGGAACCGGTCGTACCCTTCCATGTGGCATTCCGTGCACGGCAGCTCCCGGTGCACGGACTGCGCGTATCGCGCGGGATCGATCGGGCGGTCGCCCGACCCGTGGCACCCCATGCAGTCGGACTCCGCCCCGCCCGCCCCGGCCGTCCCGGGCGGCGCCAACCACAGCGCGCCGGCCAGGAACAACACGATCCGGATCATCGGTCTCATGGCCGCTCCCTCGGATGTTCTGATTAACCGCATTGTACTGGAATTGATTCCCACGGTCACGGCCGATGTTGGAGGACCGCCGTTCGGCCCGGCCGGAACCCCTTGTGGCGCACGGAGTTGGAGAAAACAGGAGAGATGCCGGTTCTTTTCCTTGACAGCCCTTTTAGGGCACCATATCTTGTATGCGTTGAAAATTCGACCACAAGATAGGGTACTCTGGAATCAGATAATCCCTCATCGAAACGGAGCGAACAAATGGACATGATCCCCCCTGTCTCCTCCGCTTTCCCCGCAAGCTCCCCGAACACG
>CAZTFC010000104.1:1309-4741 GCA_964612075.1 uncultured bacterium | reverse complement strand
CCGAAGTTGATGAAGCTCTTGCCGCCCTTCTTGTCCTTGAACTCCGCGCAGTCGCCGGCCGCGTAGACGTCGGGAACGCTCGTCTGCAGGTAGTCGTCGACCACGATCCCCGTCTCGATCGCCAGGCCGCTGCCCTCGAGGAAACCCACCTGGGGAAGACGCTCGGTCGCGACGACGATCAGCGAGGTGTTGATCACCTCGCCGTGCTTGGAGAGGACCTGCAGCGCGTCGGCGCCTTTCTCCTTCACCTCCACGATCTCGTCGCCGTCCTTGATCCGGGCGCCCCGGTTCCGGACGTCGTCGAGGATGCTCGCCTCGAGCTCCCCGGCGATCGGGTACCCGAAGCGGGGCTTGAACGGCTTGATCCAGACGACCTCCTTCTTCGCGTTCCGCAGGCCCCGGCACGCCTCGATGGCGAGGTAGCCCGGGCCGTAGACCACCGCGGGGCCGGGACGGGCCGCGAGCTCCTTGATGGCGATGGCGTCTTTCCAGGAGTCGAACGGCTGGATCATGGGGCTCTTCTTCTGCAGGACCTCCGGAACGGCGCACCGGGCGCCCGTGGCGACGAGAAGGCGGTCGTACCGCTCCTGCGTGCCGTCGGAGAACGTGACCGTCCTTGACCCCGTATCGAGCCGGGCGGCCGCGCGCCCGTATGCGATCTGGATCTTCTTCTGCTGCAGGTCCTTCGCCTCCGGGTCGAGCGTGTTCTCCGCGGTCGCGTCCCCGAGGATGAAGTCCGGCATCAGCGGCCTCAGGTAGGGAGCCACCTTCTCGTCGGTCGCGATCAGGATCTCGGCATCCTCCTTCGCCTTCCGCACGGCCTTCGCGGCGGCGATCCCCGCGGGGCCTCCCCCCAGGATCAAGAATTTCATGAGGCACCTCCCCCTGGATTCTTTGCACGGCCCCCGGATCGGGCTGCCGCGCGATGTATCTGCATCATCAGTCTCCCGGCTTCCGCCCCGGGCTTCCTTGACTTCGATCAATCGCAAGGCATCTTATCAGAGCCACTTTTTCTTCCGGAAGTACCAAAACATCCCGCCGGCGACGGCCGCCATGGCGATCAGCACCGCCGGGTACCCGTACACCCATTTTAACTCGGGCATGTTGAACGGCGACGCTTCCGGGTCGAAGTTCATCCCGTAGATGCCGACGATGAAGGTGAGGGGGATGAAGAAGGACGCCACGATCGTGAGCACCTTCATGACCTCGTTCATCCGGTTCGACACGGCGGACTGGTATTCCTCCACCAGACCCGCGGCCAGCTCCCGGTAGACGTTGACCATGTCCATCAGCTGGACCGTGTGGTCGTAGCAGTCGCGCAGGAACACCTTGGTCCCGGGGCGGATCAGGGCGTGCTCCTCGATCAGCAGGAGGTTCAACGCGTCCCGCGACGGCCACACGGCGTGCCGCACGGCCAGCAGCTGCCGTTTCACGGCCCGTATGGCGGCGAACGTCTCCGGGACGGGAGAGGAGATCACCCGTTCGTCGAGTTCCTCCACCTCGTCCCCCAGCCGCTCCAGCATCGGGAAGAAGGCGTCCAGGACGGCGTCGCACAGCGAGTAGAGGAGGTAATCCGCCCCCTGGCCCCGGATCCGGCCCCCGCCATGCCGGATCCGCTCCCGCACGGGCTCGAACGAATCCCCGGCGGTTTCCTGGAAAGAGATCACCACGCCTTCCCTGACGAAAAAAGAGAGCTGTTCGGAAGGTTTCGGGAAGCGGACCTGCCAGAGGACCATCAGGAGGTTTTCCCCGTACCACTCCACCTTCGGGCGCTGCGGGACGTTCAGCACGTCCTCCTGGGCCAGCGGATGCATCCCGAACCGGTCGCCGACGGCGCGGATCGCGCCGGGGTCCGACAGCCCCGCCACGTCGAGCCAGAGCACCCCTTTTTTCGGGGGGGAAAGCGAAGGGATCTCGGATACGGCGACCGCGCGCTCCTCGAACCGCTCGGAGTCGTACAGGAACGCCCGGAGCTGCACAGGCGCGCTGCCCGCTTCCGCGTGCGCCGTCAGGGTCCCCGGCACCGTCCCCGGGGGTTGATACCGTTTCCTGCGCCTCTTCCCCACCCGACGCCTCCCGGTATCCGCATTGCCCGGCCGATACAACTCTATTTATATCAGACCGTGGAGACGGGTAAAACGTCCGGAATCGGGCCGCCGCCTCCCGCGCCCGGGGGCGGAGAATGTGGAATAATGTCCGTATCGATGGACACCGGAACCGCACGACCCGCTTCGTACAAGGAGACCCCGCGATGAAGAACCCCCGCGCCTTATTCCTTCCCCGCGCCCTGGCCGTCCTCTGTCTCGCCGCGCTGGCGGGATACGGCTGCGCGGTCAACCCCGTCACCGGGAAATCCGAACTGTCCATCGTGAAGTTCTCGGAAGAGGAGGAGGTCGCCCTCGGGGCGCAGGCGTTCCAGCCCGCGGTCCAGGAGCAGGGCGGCTTCTACAAGGACCGGGAGCTGGAGGAGTACGTGCAGGGCGTCGGGATGCGGATCGCGCGCGCCTCGCACCGGCCCAACCTGAAATACCAGTTCCGGGTCCTGAACTCCTCCGTCCCGAACGCCTTCGCGGTCCCCGGCGGCTTCATCGTCATCAACCGGGGGCTCCTCGTGACGCTCGAGAGCGAGGCGGAGATGGCGGCGGTGCTGGCCCACGAGACGGGGCACGTGACGGCGAAGCATTCCCTGGCGGCGTACCAGCGGGCGGTCGCCGGCAATATCCTGATCTCCGGGGTATCGATCGTGACCGGCGGCAGCATGGCGGCCCAGGCGCTCGGCAACGTCACCGCGAACCTCCTCCAGAGCGGCTTCTCGCGGGAGCAGGAGCGGGAGGCGGACGCGCTGGGGATCGACTACATGGTCAAGGCGGGCTACAGCCCGGAAGGGATGATCCGCCTGCAGGAGTTCTTCTGGACGAAGCTGGAGGGGGGGAAGGACCCCGCGTGGATCGAGGGGATCTTCCGCACCCACCCGTTCTCCAGGGAGCGGCTCGAGAACACCCGCGCGAAGGTGGCGAAGGACTACCCGGCCGCGCTGAAGGATCCGCGGTACACGCTCAACGAAGCGCCCTTCCGGCAGGGGACGGCGCGGCTGCGGGAAGTGCAGAAGGCGTACGACGTGGCCGACCAGGGGGACAAGCTGCTCAAGGAGAAGAAGTACGACGAGGCGCTGGCGAAATACCGCGAGGCCGCCCGGATGCAGCCGGCGCAGGCGCCGTTCTACTCCTCCGCCGCGCAGGTCCACATGATCCGGAAGGAGTCCGACGCCGCGGAGGAGAACCTCCGGAAGGCGGTCTCGCTCGACGGGGAATATTTCGAGCCGCGCCTCCTGCTGGGGGCGGTCCGGTACCAGAAGAAGGATTACCGGGGGGCGATCCCGGAGCTGGAAAAGAGCATGGACCTGATGCCCACCAAGGAGGCGGCGACGATGCT
>CAZTFC010000104.1:0-1209 GCA_964612075.1 uncultured bacterium | reverse complement strand
ATCGACGACATCGCGGAAGTCTCCACCCCCGTCCTGGTCCTTTCCGGCGGCGAGCCGCTCCTGCGGGAAGACCTCTTCGAGATCGCGAGATACGGGACGGACAAGGGGTTCCGGATGTGCGTCGCCACGAACGGGACGCTCGTGACCGACGAGGTCGTCGGGAAGATGAAGGACGCGGGGGTGAAGATCTGCTCCCTGTCGCTCGACGGCTCCACGGCGGCGGTGCACGACGACTTCCGGAAGCAGCCGGGCGCCTTCGAGGCCACGCTCAAGGCCGCGGAGACCTTCCGGCGCAACGGGATGAAGTTCATCGTCAACTCCTCCTTCACGAACCGCAACCGGCACGACATCGCGGCGACCTGCCGGCTGGCCAAATCCATCGGAGCCCACGCCTGGTACATGTTCATGATCGTCCCCACCGGCCGGGGGCAGGAGATCATGAGCGAGCTGATCGGCAAGGAGGACTACGAGGAGATCCTGCGGTGGCATTACGAGATGGAGAAGAGCGAGGACGAGATGCTCGTCCGCCCCACCTGCGCGCCCCACTACTACCGGGTCCGGCTGCAGAAGATGAAGGAGGAGGGGAAGACGTTCACCCCCCGGTCGCTGACCTTCTCGACGGGCGGCGGCAAGGGGTGCGTGTGCGCGCAGTCGATCTGCTTCATCGACTCGCGGGGGAACGTCCAGCCGTGCTCCTATTTCCCCGCGGTCGCCGGGAACGTGAAGAAGGAGAAGTTCGGGGAGATCTGGCGGAACTCGGAGCTGTTCCGGTCGCTGCGGGACTTCGGGAAGTACAAGGGGCGCTGCGGCGAGTGCGAATACCTGAACGTCTGCGGGGGGTGCAGGGCGCGGGCCGACGCGATCCTGGGGGATTACCTCGAGGAAGAGCCGTTCTGCAATTACGTGCCGCTCAAGACCCGCCGGCGCGAGGAAGGCGGCGGCCGCGGGTAGATCCCCCGTTCGGCCGCCCGCCCCGCGTTCCCGTCCTCCCCGCCCTTATTTCTCCGGCAGCGCCTCGAACGGCTTGACGATCTCCCGCATCACCTTCGCCGTGGGGCTCTCCGCGAAGTGCTGGACGAACGCCATGCCGCCGTCGGCGGCCTCGGCGATCTTCGGGTCCATGGGGATCGCGCCCAGGAAGGGCACCTTCATGTCCTCCGCGATCTTCTTCCCCCCGCCGGAGCGCAGGATCGGCGTGACCGTCCCGCA
>CAZTFC010000103.1:0-4765 GCA_964612075.1 uncultured bacterium | reverse complement strand
GAACGTGAACTCCTACGGCAGGAAGGAGGGGGAGATCCCGTTCCACGAGCTGCTCGGGCGCCTCGCCCGCGTCGAGGGGATTTCCCGGATCCGCTTCATCACTTCCCACCCGCGCGACCTGGACGCCCGGACCATCGGGCTGTATTCCGAGGAGGAGAAGCTCTGCCCGCACCTCCACCTTCCGCTGCAGGCCGGATCGGACCGGGTGCTCGCGGCGATGGGGCGCGGGTACACGCGGAAGGAATACCTGTCGAAAGTCGAGGCGCTGTGGCGCGCCCGGCCGGGAATCGCGTTCTCCTCGGATTTCATCGTGGGATTCCCGGGAGAAACGGAGGATGATTTCCTCGAAACATTGTCTATCATGGAAGAGGTGAGGTACGACTCGGCCTTTTCCTTCTGCTTCTCCCCCCGTCCGGGGACGCGGGCGGCGGCGATGGGGGACCGGGTCGACCCGGCGGTCGCGGGGGAACGGCTTCGCCGGCTCCAGGCCCTCCAGGACCGGCACAGTCGTGAACGGCTCGAGGCGGTAGTGGGACGCGACGTCCCGGTGCTGGTGGAGGGTCCCAGCACAAGGGATCCCGGCAGGCTGTGCGGCCGGACCCCGTGCTTCAAGATGGTGAACTTCGCCCCGGGTGGAGGGCTCGGTCCGCTCAGGACGGTCTCGATCGTGTCGGCGGGCGAGCACACGCTCTCGGGGGAGGAAAGGCAGCGCGAATAAAAATGAAAGAGATGCAGGTCGCGGGGGTGACCGTCGATCCGATGACGAAATCCCCGATCGTCATCCTGAGGGACCGGGAGAGCCGCCTGGCGCTCCCGATATGGATCGGCGTGCTCGAGGCCAACGCCATCGCGATCGTCCTCGAGGGGGTGGAGATGGCGCGCCCGATGACCCACGACCTCCTGAAGTCGTTCCTCGAGAAGACCGGCACCAGTTTGCGCAAGGTGGAGATAACGGATATAAAGGACAACACGTATTACGCGCTCCTTCACATGGAAAGGGAAAACGAGTCGTTCACGGTGGATTCCCGCCCCAGCGACGCGATCGCCCTGGCCCTGCGCTGCCGCGTGCCGATCGTCGTGGCCGCCGAGGTCATGAAGAACGCCCTGCCGATCGAGGATCTCGACGGGGCGGCCGAAGGCAAGGACCGCCTGACGGAGCTGCTCGAGAAGATGGACCCAGAACAATTCAGCAAGTACAAGATGTAGCCGGCACGGCCGGATGAAGACGTCCCGCATACTCGTTCTCCAGGAGAATGGGGCGCAAGACGGCGAATTCCGGCTTTCCGTCCTCGACCGCACGATCGAGTTCGAGTACCGCCCGCCCCGCCCGTCTTCCGCCTGGCGCTCCGACCTGCCGTCCTTCGCCGCCGTCGCCGTCCCGATCGGGCAGGCCGATCCCGGGCTGATCGAGGCCCTGTCCGGGGAGCGGCCCGGGGGCGGCCCCGTCTTCCTCTACCGCGGCGACCCGCCGCTGCACGAGATGGCGCGGTGGGTCCTCTGGGAGACCCCGGATCGCGAGGGGTTGAAAGGCCCGGTCGCCGACCGCCTGCTCTCCGAAAGCGTCGAGTACTACTCGATGGCTTCCCTCTATCAGCAATGCCTGCGGATGATGTCCTCCCCGGACGAGGAGCATCTCCTGTCGCAGATCACGGACACCTTCATGAGCGAGCTCTCCGCGGGGAGCTGCGTCATCTGGCTTTCCTCCGCCGACGAACCGGACGAGATGGTGATCGCCTCCGCCCGGGGCTCCATCGGGATCGAGACGGAGGGGTCCCGCTTTTTCCTTTCGCAGGCCGGGATCGCGGAGACCGTGTGGAAGGGCGCCCCGTTCCGCGCGGACCCCGAGACCCAGCTCTACGTGCCGCTCCGGCACCAGGAAAGGGTGATCGGCCTCGTGAAGCTGGGGGACCGGAAGGACCGGAAGGACTACACCCAGAAGGACATGCAGTCCGCGCAGGTCATCTCCGACTACGCCGCATCCGCGCTGAACACGGTAAGCCGCCTGGGACGGATCGACAAGATTCCCATGCGCGACCCGGAAACCGGGGCGCACTCCGCCGCGTTCCTCGCGGACTACTTCGAGAAGGAGCGGAACAAGGCCGTGCGCTTCCACCGGCCGCTTTCCCTCCTGTTCCTCCAGTTCGAGAACTGGTCCTTCCTTATGGAGCAGACGCGCGAGAACGTCGTGTCGGGCGCCCTCGTGTCGGTCATAGAGAACATGCGCAGGGCGCTACGGGATTCCGATCTCCTCGCGCGGCAGGACGCGAACCGCTTCTGCATCGTGCTCCCGGAGACGGACGCCTACGGGGCGACGCTCGCCATCCGCCGGCAGAAGAAAGCGATCCGGGAAAAGAGCCGGTTCCAGTTCCTCGGCACGGAGTTCACGATCCAGCCGTTCTTCATGTCCGCGACGTTCCCCAGGGACGGCAGGGATTTCCAGGAACTTCTGCGCGTGGCGGAGGAGCGGCACGCGCGACAGCAGAAAAGCCCGCTGCACCGCCTGCGCCTGTCGGAGCGCACCTTCTGGGACGCCTTCGAGGTCCTCGTCGGGAAGCCGGACCATTACGAGCTGCTCCGAAAAGGCGAGGACGTTTCCTATTTCCAGCGGGTGCGGCGCGACCTCGGCCGCAACGGGTATTTCAGCATCCCTCGCGAGAACTACCTGCGGATCCTCGAGTCGGTCGCCCAGGACGCCGCGACCGACGGAAAGGACCGCGGCGTGGTGATCGTCGCCGGGCCGACGCCCGAGATCTACAAGCAGGTCTTCCTCTCCTACCGGTCGGATTCCCCGACGAACCGGAACGTCTTCATCCTGGGGCAGGGGGGGACGACGCGGTTCGACTCCCGGAACCTGCTGTACGTTTCCGCGGAGGACGACCTCCTGAAAGACCGCGAAGTGGTCCTCTACCTCAAGGGGAACGGGGCGTACTGCCTCTTCGCCCACGACCGGGGGGCGGACGTGGAAGGGTTCAACTCCGCCGACGAGTGGCTGGTGGAGTCGATGATCGAGAAGTTCCAGGAAATGTACCTCCTGCAGAGGACCTTCTGATGACGGTTTCGGCGAAACGGGTCATCATCGGGGACCCCGTCGACAAGCACAGGCAGGCGCTGGCCCTTTTCCTGAGGGACAAGGGGCTGGAGGTCATCGAGGTGCCCGACGGCAGCAGGGCCCTGGCCGAGACGCTCCTTCGGAAGCCCGACGTCCTGCTGCTCGACCTGGCGGTCCCGATCCTGGGCCCGGAGCGCCTGGTGCAGATCCTCCGCAGCAACCCGAACACGAAGGAGATGCCCATCATCTTCTTCAGCGACCAGGAGCGCAGCATCACGGGGTTCCGGCCGGGCGTGGACCAGTTCATCCGCAGGCCGTTCCAGGAAGAGGAGGTCCTCCAGCGGATCCAGCGGATCCTCTACCAGGACCACATCTCCGAGGCCGTCGCGGGCGACTCGGAGATCAGCGGGAACTTAAGCCAGTTCTCCATCCCCGACCTGTGGCAGATGCTTTCGATGAACCGGAAGAGCGGGATCCTGCAGGTGGAAGGGGAGCACGTGAACGGGTCGATCTACATCGAGCGGGGAGACATCGTCTCCGCCTCGACGCAGAACCTCGTCGGCGAAAAGGCGCTCTTCCGGATGATCCCGGTGAAGGAGGGGAAGTTCCGCTTCGTGCCGGGCAAGGTGGGCGTCCGGCGGACGATCTACACCCCCAACCAGCAGACGATCCTGGAGGGGCTGCGTCACGAAGACGAGCTGCGCCGGATCGGCGACGCCCTCCCCTCGCCGAACGACGCCGTGGCGGTTGTCGGCGACGCGAAGGGGATCACCGCGGCGGAGGGGGCGGTCCGCGAGGTGCTGATGCTGGCGGGATTCTGCAATCGCGTCGACGAGATCGTCAACAACTGCCATTTCCCCGACCTGGTGGTGTACAAGGCGCTTCTGTCCCTGAAGGAGCGGGGGATTCTCGCGATCGGCTCCATCGACTCGGCCCCGTCGAAGAGCGAGTTCCTGCCTCCCGGGGACCTCGCCGGGATCGGCGCGAAACTGGTGGAGAACGCGACGGCGGGCGAGGACGGGACCTTCCGGATCGTCTTCTTCATCCCGGACCCGGCGATGCTCGAGGAGCTCGTGCAGACTCTCGGGAAATATCGCGATTTCGAGGTCGACCGGGTCTTCTTCTCCCTGCGGGGGAAGGAAGGGGTGCCGGTGGGGACGTTCGGGCGCCTCCGCCTGTCGGACGGCTGCTCGATACTGCTCAACGCCTTCCCGTACATGCGGTCCATATCCCCATTGTGGTACAGCCTCGCCCCCTCCCCCTTGGGAATCGTGGTGTTCCTGAGGGACGGCCTGACCGGCTCGCTGGAGAACCTGATGGCCGTTTCGGAGTTTACGCGGGGGACCTCCACCAGGGTCCTCCTGGCCTTGCCGGGGAAGGCTTTCACGGAGTTCGGGCTGGGGGAGAACACGCTCCGGCTGTTCCGCAGCCGCGTCGAGAGGCTGGGCTGCGCGCTCCAGGTGCGGGAGATGGGGGAGATCTCCCCGGGATGGATCCGGGATTCCCTCGTGTCCGTCATACGGCAGTCGCTGGAGGATGCCGGCGTTTAAAACGGGCGCCGGAATGGTATACAATAGCGTTTCACAAGAAAGAAACGAGGGAGAGGCGCGAAAAGGATGGCTGAGAAGATCCGCTATACGCGCCGGGACCTGAAGGGCCCCGACGAGTTCATTTCCACGTTCGGCCGCATCGTGGCGTGGTGCAAGGAGAACAGCA
>CAZTFC010000102.1:0-4973 GCA_964612075.1 uncultured bacterium | reverse complement strand
GCCACATCGACGGCGTCCACGACCCGATGGCGGACGGCAAGGTGAACGACTACTGCTCCCGGGTCTGCTGCACCGCCACGCTGCATGTGGCGAAGGAAATCCTGGAAAGGTACCCCGAAACAAAGATCTTCGACTACCACGAGGATATCCGCGCCTACGGGCGCGGGCACGAGGATATCTACACCGAGGTGTCGAGCAAGGGGGTCTTCTTCCTGCGGTTCCACGGGGACCAACTTCCGGCGGCGGAGCCCGGCACCGACGGGGACGGCCGGATCCTGGTCAGGACGGTGGATCACTTGACCGACGGCATGGAGGTGGAGACGGCGGTCGACCTCCTGGTCCTGGCGGTCGGGTTCCTGCCCGCGCCGGGGGTGATCGACTGGGACGTCGGGGAGGAGGAGCGCCGGGACCTGGCCAAGCTGCTGAAGATCAACCCGGGCGCGGACCGGTTCCTGCAGGAGGTCCACCCCAAGCTGCGCCCCGTCGAGACCGCCGTGTCCGGCATCGTCCTGGCCGGCGCCGCCCAGGGCCCGATGAACATCCAGGAAAGCTGCGCCGCCGCCTCGGCAGCGGCCGCCAAGGTCGCGGTGCTTTTGAGCCGCGGCCAGGTGGAGCTCGAGCCGTTCGTGGCCGTGGTCGATTCCGCGAAATGCGACGGGACCGGCGCCTGCGTGGAGGTCTGCCAGTACGAGGACGCCATCGCCCTTCGGGACGTCGACGGGAAGAGCCGGGCCGTGATCACCCCGGCCAACTGCTCCGGCTGCGGCGTATGCGTGAGCGCCTGCCCCAACGGGGCCATCGACGTCCAGGGGTTCACCATCGGCCAGTACGAGGCCATGATCGACGCCCTCCTCGGCGACTTGCCGGACATGGAGGTGGGAGCATGAGCGCGGAAGAAAAGCCGGCCTCGGCCGACAAGATCACCCGCCTGAAGAAGGTGCGGGAGGAGCGCAAGGAGTACCTGGACAAGGCCATGGCGGCCGCGAAGGCCGGGAACGCCGTCCGCAGGAAAGTGATCGACGCCATGAAGGGCGGGGCAGGGACGGTCCCGGAGATCGCGGCTTCCTCCGGGGTGCCCCTCCACGAAGTCCTGTGGCACGTCAACGCGATGAAGAAGTACGACCAGGCGGCGGAGGCGGGGCAGGAGGGCGGCTATTACCAGTATCGATTGACCGACGAGGCGCAATCATGAAGGCCGATCCGGCGGTTCGAGAGGAGATCAAGCTGTTTTCGACGGGGACGGTCAACCCCGAGGTCTGCTTCCAGTGCGGCAACTGCACCGCCGTCTGCCCGCTGTCCAAGGACGACAACGTCTTCCCGCGGAAGACCATCCGGAACATCCAGCTGGGGCTCAAGGACCGGCTGATGGAGTCTTCCGAGCCCTGGCTCTGCTATTACTGCGGCGACTGCTCCGCGACCTGTCCCAGGGACGCCAACCCCGGGGAGCTCATGATGGGGGCGCGCCGCTACCTCACCTCCCGGTACGACTGGACCGGGCTCTCCAGGCGGCTGTATCTCTCCCCGGCCTGGGAGCTGGGAGCCCTGGCGGTCGTCGCGGCGGGAGTCTTCCTGGCGTTTTATCTCGGCGGGTCGTTCGGGCGGATGGGAGGCGATCACGTCTCCGTGAACACGTTCGCGCCCGTGGAGTGGGTCCATTACGGGGACTGGGCGCTGGCGGGCATCCTTTCCTTCCTCCTGCTGACCAATGCATGGAGGATGGCGGGCTTCCTGCTGAGGAAGGACAAGGAGCTGGAGATCTCCCTTTCCGACTGGACCGGCCGGCTCAAGGAATTCACCCTCCACTTCTTCACCCAGAGGCGGTGGGCCACCTGCGGGGAAGGGGGAACGAACCTCCGCTGGGTGAAGCATCTCCTGCTCGTGAGCGGGTACCTCACGATGATGCTGCTGGTGATCGTGCTCCTGCCGTGGTTCCAGCGGGACGGGATGGAGTGGCACTGGACCGCGCTTCCCGGGTATTTCGCGACCGGGGTGCTGCTCTTCTACACCACCGACGCGATTCTCGGCCGCCTCCGCAAGGAGGAGCAGGTCCACAAGTGGTCCCATGGAACGGACTGGGGCTTCCTGATCCTTTTGTTCTTCACGGCGCTGACCGGGATCCTGATGCATCTTTCACGGCTGCTCGACCTGCCGCGCCCCACGTATTACATGTACGTCATCCACCTGATGGTGGCCGTCCCGATGCTGGTTGTCGAGGTGCCGTTCGGCAAGTGGGCGCACCTTATGTACCGGCCGCTGGCCGTATATATCGAGTCGGTGAAGGAATCCGCGCGGTCGCGTGCCGCCGCGGAAGCCGCCGCCGCCGAGCCTTCCTCCGCGGCTTGAGGCCGAAAGGTGCGCCTCCTTGGTCGAAAGGCCCCGCGGGCCGGTTTCCCGCGGGGCCTTCGGTTTTCCGGGGCGGCCGGCTGGGGGAACGATGACCCGGTCGCCGATCAGCTCGTCCGTTCCAGCGCCTCCGCCGGCACTCCCGCCGGCTGGCCGAGCCTCGCGAACCGGTACCCGTTCTTGCCGGACGATTTCACTTCGTACATGGCTTCATCGGCCAGCTTCAGGAGCTTTTCCTTGTCGTAGCCGTGCGTCGGGAACGTCGCGATCCCGATGCTGGCGCCGACGGTCGCCTCTCTTCCCTGATAAAGGATCGGCCGGGACACGGTCCGCAGGATCTTCTCGGCGATCGTGACCGCGTCCGACGGCATGTTCAGCCCGTAGGCGACGATCAGGAACTCGTCCCCCCCGATGCGGGCGACCGTGTCGGTTTCGCGGACGCATTCCTGCATCCGCCGGCCCACCTGCCTGAGCACGTGATCGCCGGCGTCGTGGCCGAGGGTGTCGTTCACCTGCTTGAAGCCGTCCAGGTCCATGAACAGCACGGCGCCTTCCCGCTTCTGGCGGCGCGACATGGCCAGCGCCATGTTGAGGCGGTCGCTGGCCAGCCTTAAAGACGGCAGGTCGGTCAGCCCGTCGTGGGTCGCCATGTGCTCGATCCGCGCTTCCGCCTGCTTGCGCGCGGTGATGTCCTGGTGCGTGCCGCACATGGTCAGCGGCTTCCCGTCGTCCGTCCACGCCGTCACCTTCCCCCGGTCGAGCACCCAGACCCAGCTTCCGTCCCTGTGGCGGATGCGCGCCTCGCATTCGTAGCAGGGCAGTTCCTTCCCGAAGTGCCTGCGCAGAAGCTCCTCCGAAGCTTCCAGGTCCTCGGGGTGCGCGAGCCGCCTCCAGGTGTCGATGGAGACGGGCGCGAGCTCCTCGAGCGTGTACCCGGCGATCTCGGCCCACCGCTCGTTGAAGACGACTTCGCCGGTCGGGACGTTCCACTCCCAGGTGCCGACGTTGGTGCCTTCGAGGATGGAGGCCAGCCGCCGCCGCTCGACCGCGAGCGCCTGCTCGGCAAGCTTGCGCGCGGTGAAGTCGGTCATCGACACGATCCCGGCGGGGCGCCCGTTCACGTGGGTGGAGGCGGAGGAAAGCTCGATCCATTTCTCGGCGCCGTCTTTGGCGACGATCTTGATTTCGTAGTCCTTGACCCCGAGTTCGGTCTCCTGCCGTCTCCGGCCGAGCTCCTTGACCCGCTCCCTGAAGTCGGGATGGACGATATCCCAGAAATTCATGGTGAGCAGCTCCCGCAGCTCGTAGCCGCTGATCCGCTCGGCCGCCGGGTTGGCATAGATCCACCGGTCGTCCTGGTAGAGGAGGATCGCCGCGGGCGTCGACTGCGAGAGCATCCGGAACTTTTCCTCGCTCTCCTTGAGGGCCAGCTCGGCTTCCTTGCGCCGGCTGGTGTCCCAGGCGACGCCGGTCATGCGATCCGGCGTTCCGGCCGGGTCCCTCTCCACCCGGGCCGCTGCACGGATGTATCGCACGGCCCCCGTCGGGAGGACGATCCGGTGCTCGGTGTTGAACTCGGCCTTCCCCTGCAGCGTGCTCTCCATGAGGGAATCGATCTCCGCGAGGTCGTCGGGGTGGATCGCGCTCCGTGCGATCTCGCGGGTCGGCGCGACGTCCGGCGGGATGCCGTAGAGTTCGCGCATTCGTTCGTTCCAGGCCAGGGCGTCGCTCGATAGATCCCAAGTCCATATGCCGAAGCGGCCTGCCTTCGTGGCCAGATCCAGGTCGGCACGGGCCGCCTCGATCTGCCGGTTCCTCGAAAGGGTCTTCCGGAAGAGATGGACGATGAACGCCGCGAGGAAAGACAGGATTACGCAGGCTGCGGCCGCCAGCTCGGGAATGCGGGTCCGGTTCCCGCCGATGAACATCGCTGTGGGGCGAAGGCGGATCGAGATCGTGCGGTCCAGAACCATGGCCTCGCCGGCGCCCTCCAGCCCGGATTCCTGGGGGCCGTCCCACTCCTCCGGGAGCATGACCTCCTTTCCGTCCAACCGGACCGAGATCCGGAAATCGTCGTCGATGTGGCGATGCCTTCCTTCGTAGAAGACGTAATCCAGCCACGTTTCGAAGTGGAGGACTGCCACGACGAACCCGTCGAATTCGCCCCGCGGGAAGGTCGGGAAACAGATCTGGAATCCCTTGCCTCCCTGCGCGAGAACGACCGCCTCGCTCGCTTTCGGGGACCGGCTGGTGATCGCCCGTTCCAGGGCATCGCGGCGTATCGGGTCGATCGCGTTCCGCGTGCCGGGGGTCCCGTCGATTTCCCGCAGGGGGACGGCCCAGCGCACGGCGAGGTTCCTGTCAACCCGTTGCACGGCCAGGAGCCCCGGGAAGTCCGCGAGAAGGACGCCGGCGTCGGAGAGGAACTCGTACTCCGTCAAGCCTCCCGCAAGCTCCCATTCGCGCGCGATGCGCTGGAGGGCCGGGATGCGCGCGCGCAGATCGGCCTCCACGTGGGATGCCAGGTACGATGCCTCGGAGTCCAGCAGGTTCTGTAGATGGGTTTTCTCGCGCTGGGAGAGGTTCCACCAGAGGACGGCCGCGAGCGCGCACAGCAAAACGCCGACCGC
>CAZTFC010000101.1:0-5079 GCA_964612075.1 uncultured bacterium | reverse complement strand
GCCCGAACCGGATCGGGCAGGGGATCGAGTTCGACTACTGCTGCGTGCACGGCGTCAGCGCCCTCCGGGAGGAGGGGTACGAAACGATCATGGTGAACTGCAACCCGGAGACGGTCTCCACGGATTACGACACCTCCGACCGGCTCTACTTCGAGCCGCTGACGAAGGAGGACGTGCTGGCGATCGTCGAGGACGAGAAGCCCGAAGGAGTCATAGTCCAGTTCGGCGGGCAGACGCCGCTCAAGCTTTCCGTCCCGCTGGAAAAGGAAGGGGTCCGCATCCTGGGCACCCCGGCCGAGAGCATCGACCGGGCGGAGGACCGGGAGCGGTTCGCGGAAATGCTGCGCAAGCTGGGCTTGAAGCAGCCGCCCAACGGAATCGCCCGCTCCATGGAGGAGGGGGTGCAAATCGCCGCGGGGATCGGCTACCCGGTGCTGCTGCGGCCGTCGTACGTGCTGGGCGGCCGGGCGATGGAGATCGTCCACAACGAGGAAGGGCTGCGCAAGTACATGACGCACGCCGTCGTCGCCTCCGAGTCGCGCCCCGTGCTGGTCGACCGGTTCCTGGAGGACGCCATCGAGATCGACGTGGACGCCATCTCCGACGGGGAGACGGTGGTCGTCGGCGCCATCATGGAGCACATCGAGGAGGCCGGCGTCCACTCGGGCGACTCCGCATGCTACCTGCCGCCGCGGTCCATCCCCGAGGAGGTCCTGGCCGAGATCGCCAGGCAGACCAAGGCAATGGCCGTGGAGCTTTCGGTCGTGGGGCTGATGAACGTGCAGTTCGCCATCCAGCGGGGCGAGATCTACATCCTCGAGGTCAACCCGCGCGCCTCGCGGACCGTCCCGTTCGTCAGCAAGGCGATCGGCGTCCCGCTGGCCAAGCTCGCCGCGAAGGTGATGGCGGGGCGGAAGCTCGCCGACCTCGGCTTCTGCCGGGAGGTCGTCCCGGAGCACGTCTGCGTGAAGGAGTCGGTCCTCCCGTTCATCAAGTTCCCCGACGTCGATACCCTGCTGGGGCCCGAGATGAAATCCACCGGCGAGGTCATGGGGATCGACCGGAGCTTCGGCACCGCCTTCGCCAAGGCGCAGATCGCGGCCGGGATGAACCTGCCCAAATCCGGGCGGGTGTTCGTAAGCGTCCGGGACGAGGAGAAGGAGGAGGTCCTGCCGGCGGTCAAAATGTTCCACCGGCTCGGGTTCGCCGTAGCCGCCACAACCGGCACGGCGGCGTTTCTGAGCGGGCACGGCGTCCCGGCGGAGACGGTGCTCAAGATCCAGGAAGGGCGCCCGCACGTGGCGGACCGGATCAAGAACGGCGAGATCTCCCTGGTCATCAACACGCCGCTGGGCGCGCAGTCGCAGGCAGACTCCTACTACATCCGGCGGACGGCGCTGGTCTACAACGTCCCGTACTTCACGACAACGGCCGCCGCGAAGGCCGTCGCGCACGCCGTTTCCCATCTCGTCCGGGACGAGCTGACCGTGCGCAGTCTCCAGGAGTACCACGGGACGGCGAAGCAAGGACCGGCAGGTCCGTAGGTGGCCGCCCCCCCGCCGCCGATCCAGTTCGTGAAAGGGGTGGGCCCCCGGCTCGCAGAGCGGCTCGCCGCCCGCGGCATCCGCACGCCGCAGGACGCCCTCTATCTCTTCCCGAAAGGGTACCAGGACCGCCGCCGGACCGTGCCGATCCGGGAGCTCTCCGCCGGCATGACCGTCCCCGTGCGCGGCAGGGTGCTCTCCGTGCAGGAGAGCGGCCGCGGGCGCGGCTTCTTCCGCGGGGGGCCGCGGCTGCTCGAGGTGGTGATCGCCGACGGCACCGGGCGCCTCGTCGCCAAGTGGTTCCGCTACCAGCCGTCGCTGGCCCAGCGCTTCAAGGCCGGCGAGGAGGCGACGCTGTGCGGCGCGGTGCGCCTCTTCCGCTTCATGCCCGAAATGCACCACCCGGAGATCCTTTCGGCGGAGGACACCGCCGATCCGATCCACTCTGGACGGATCGTCCCCGTCTACCCGGACGTCGAGGGGATCCCCCCGCGGGTGCTCCGGAAGATCCAGTGGGAGGTCGTCCGCCACCACGCGGACAAGGAGGCGGAATGCTTCCCCCCCTGGATCCTCGAAAAGGCCGGCGTTCCCCCGCTCAGCGAGTCGCTGGCGGCGATCCATTTCCCGAAGGACGACGCCGACGCGGCCGCCTTCCGTGAATTCTCCTCCCCGCAGCAGAAGCGGCTCGTGTTCGGGGAACTGTTCTCCATCCAGTGGGCGCTGGAGCGGCGCCGCGCCGGCATGGAGCGGGAAACGGCCGTGCCGCTCCCGTGGGACCGCGAGATCGTCGGCGAGATCAAGCGCCGCCTCCCGTTCGAGCTGACCGGGGCGCAGCGGCGGGTGGTCAACGAGATCCTCAAGGACATGGGGCAGCCGCACCCGATGCATCGCCTCCTGCAGGGAGACGTGGGGAGCGGGAAGACGATCGTCGCCTGGATCGCCGCGATGGTCGCCTGGAAGCACGGCGTGCAGGTCGCCGTGATGGCCCCCACCGAGATCCTGGCGGAGCAGCATTACCGGCGGTTCGCCTCGCTGGCGGAAGGGCTTCCCGTCCGGGTCGACCTCCTGTCGGCGGCTTTGACGGCGAAGGAGCGGGAGGCGGCCCGCCGCAGGATCCGGGAAGGGGATACCGACATCGCCGTCGGGACGCACGCCCTCATCCAGGGAAGCGTCGAGTTCCGCAACCTCGCCCTGGGGGTCATCGACGAGCAGCACCGGTTCGGCGTGCTGCAGCGGACGGCCTTAAGGGAAAAGGCGAAGATATCGCCGCATCTCCTTGTAATGACTGCGACTCCCATTCCCAGGACGCTGGCCATCGCGCTGTACGGCGACCTGGACGTTTCCGTGATCGACGAGATGCCGAAAGGGCGGATCCCCGTCAAGACGCGCGTCGTTCCCGAAAGCGGTAGGAAGCGGGTGTTCGACACGATCCGGAAGGAGATCGCGCAGGGCGGCCGGTCCTACATCGTCCTGCCGCTGGTGGAGGAGTCGGAGAAGCTGGCGCTGCGGGACGCGGTGCGGACGGCGGACAAGCTCCGGGAAGTGTTCCCAGAGGTCGAAGTGGGGCTGCTGCACGGCCGGATGAAGCCCGACGAAAAAGAAGCGGGGATGCGCGCCTTCAAGGAGGGGAGTTGGAAGATCCTGGTCTCCACGACGGTGGTCGAGGTGGGGGTCGACGTCCCGGAGGCGACGGTCATCGTCATCGAGCACGCCGAGCGGTTCGGCCTCTCCCAGCTCCACCAGCTCCGCGGAAGGGTGGGAAGGGGGACGCGCCCCTCATCCTGCTTCCTGATGGTCGGGAACACGCAGGGCGAGGAAGCGGAGGCGCGGCTGTCGGTGATGGAGGCGACGACCGACGGGTTCAAGATCGCCGAGGAGGACCTGAAGATCCGGGGGCCGGGCGATTTCGCGGGGGTGCGGCAGTCGGGGATCCCCGACCTGGTTTTTGCCGACCTGGTCCGCGACGCGGGGATGCTCCAGACGGCGAAGGAGATCGTCGGGGAGCTGCGGAGGAAGGACCCGGAGCTGACCTCCCCCGCGCATGATGGGATAAGGAGGTTTATGGAGAGAAGGTCCGTAACGAGCACGGATTAACATCGCCCGGATCGACCCTCGGTATCCGCGCCGGCCGACGCAGCCTGACGCATTCCTGCTCATGACGGACATTTTCCGGCGATAATAATAAAAACAGATCGTCTGTCGGCACATGGCATCCGAACCGGATAAACGGTGGGGGAAGGCATGTGGCTCCGATGGTTTCCCTGGAGGCTCCTCGTCAGCCGCGCCGCCCGGGCTGGGGGTCTGATCGATCCCGTCAAGGTGCTCTCGCGGCTGGAGAGGTTCGCGCAGCCGCTGGAGGGTAAAGTCCCCCTGGAACTGATCCGGGCGGGGTTCTTCTTCCACTCCAGGGGCCTGCTCAACACGGGCGCCATCCAGCACAACCTCGACTGGATCTGGCCCTACTGGGTGGAGCGCCAGTACGACCCGGCGGACGACGCGTTCATACCGCGCTCCTTCCTGCTGACCCACATCAATCTCACGAACCGCAACTGGACCGCTATCGGCGTGCCGGTCTGCGACGCGCTCCCCATCGTGGACCCGAGGGGGCTCGTCACGCCGCTGTGGGACGGCTTTTCGCTGGACGGGTGGATCGTGGCGCGGGACGGGCGGCGGCTCGTCCCGTCCAAGGCGAGGGAGGCCGACCAGCGCCTCGAGCTGGACGGCGGCGTAGCGGTGACGACCCGAATCCGCGGAGAGCGGGAAGGCATGGAGCTTTTTACCCGCGCAACCGTCGAAGAGAGGGGCGGCTCGGCGGAGTGCGTCCTGTCGTTCCGGGCGAAAAGCGAAACGGACGCCTGCCTGGCGGTCTCCCTGCGCCCCTACAACCCGGAAGGGGTCAGCATCGTGGA
This sequence comes from uncultured bacterium, assembly GCA_964612075.1. GTDB lineage: Bacteria > Desulfobacterota > Deferrimicrobia > Deferrimicrobiales > Deferrimicrobiaceae > UBA2219. The sequence continues at coordinate 626 of CAZTFC010000101.1, read as the reverse complement.
GGAGATCCACCTCGATCCTCAGGGACCCGCCTGGGGGGTGGGGAAGCGGCATGCCGTCCTCTTCGACACCGTTCCGGAACGGTGCGTCTTCTCGAACTACCACGCGGGGGACGTCCATACCCGCCTTTTCGAGGACGACGCCCGGGACGGTGTCCGCTGCAAGGTCGGGATGGCCACGGCGGCGGCGCTGTACGGGATCCCGGCGGGCGGGGAGCGGGAGGCGGTCGTGCGCGTCCCCCTGGAAAGGAAAAGCCGCGGGACGTCCCGGCCGGGGGCCGTCGCCGGCTGGGAGAGGGCGCTATCCGGGGCCGCGGTCCTCCGGGTGCCGGAACCGCGGATGCGGATGCTGTTCGACGCCGCGGTGCGCTCGCTGGTCCTCCATTCCCAGGGAGGCGAGGCGTACCCCGGCCCGTACACGTACAAGCGATTCTGGTTCCGCGACGCGACGTTCATCCTCCACGCGCTCCTGTGCCTGGGGATGGCGGACCGCGCGGAGGAGGTCCTGGACACCTTCCCGGGTCGGCAGACGAAGACCGGCTTCTTCCGCTCGCAGGAAGGGGAGTGGGACTCCAACGGGGAGGCGCTCTGGATCCTGTCGCGGTACACCGAGCTGACCGGCCGCGCGC
>CAZTFC010000100.1:0-5166 GCA_964612075.1 uncultured bacterium | reverse complement strand
ACGGTCGATTTCGGCGCCTCCGACGCCCCGATGACGGAAGAGGAGCTCGGCAAGCTCCCCGGCCCGATCCTCCACCTCCCCACCGCCATCGGCGCGGTCGCGGTGGTCTACAACGTCCCGGGCGTGGACTCCGGCCTGAAAATGACGCGGGACGTCCTCGCGGAGATCTTCCTCGGAAAGATCACCCGCTGGAACGACCCGAAGATCTTCGATCTGAACAAGGATTTCAAGCTCCCCAACACCGACATCGTCGTCGCCCACCGGTCCGACGGGTCGGGCACGACCGACATCTTCACGAACTACCTGTCCGCCGTGAACGCCGAGTGGAGGGCGAAGGTGGGGCGCGGCAAGTCCGTCAAGTGGCCCGTGGGGCTGGGCGGCAAGGGGAACGAGGGCGTGGCCGGGGTGGTGAAGCAGACGCCGGGCGCCGTCGGGTACGTCGAGCTGGCCTACGCCAAGCAGAATAAAATGTCCGTGGCGTCGCTGCGCAACCGCGAGGGGCAGTTCGTCGCCCCGACGCTCGAGGCGACCTCGGCGGCCGCCGCCGGCGCGGCGAAGACGATGCCCGCCGACTTCCGCGTCTCCATCGTCGACGCCCCGGGGAAGGAATCGTACCCGATCGCCGGGCTGACCTGGCTGCTGGTGTACAAGGAGCAGAAGGACGAGGCGAAGGGCAAAGCGCTGGTCCAGTTCCTGAAGTGGGCGATCCGCGACGGGCAGAAGATGGAGGAGGCGCTCGACTACGCCCCCCTCCCCAAGCCGGTCGTGGACATGGTGGACAAGACGCTGCGGCAGATCACGCACAAGGGGAAGCCGCTGTATTGATTCGCTGAGCTGACGCCGCATCGTCGTCCCTGCCATCGAGAGGCCGGGGCGCAAGAAACGGGATCCGGGGGGAAGGGCGACCTTCCCCTCTTCCCGTTCCGGCCTGCGGGCCGGGGAACACCGGGGAGGGAAAAGAGCTTCAGGATGGCCGCGCCGACCGGAAGGAACCCGAAAGACCGGATCTTCGAAGGGCTTTCCGCCTTCTTCGCCTTCGCCGTTCTGGCTCTCGCCCTGCTGCTCTTCGCGGTGATGCTCCGCGAGTCGCTGCCCGCGATCCGGAAGTTCGGGGCGGGATTCCTCTTCTCGCTGGAGTGGGACCCGGTCGACGAGAAGTTCGGGGCGCTCCCCTTCCTGTACGGCACCGCGGTCACCTCCCTTCTCGCGATCCTGATCGCCGTTCCTTTGAGCGTGGGGGCGGCGATCTTCATCAACGACTTCGCCCCGCGGTGGCTCAAGAAACCGGTCTCCCTCCTGGCGGAGCTGCTGGCGGCGATTCCCAGCGTCATCTACGGGCTGTGGGGGATCTTCGTCCTGGTGCCGATGCTGCGGGACTGGGTCATGAAGCCGGCGGCGAAGCACCTCGGCTGGATCCCGCTGTTCAAGGGCCCCGTCTACGGGCCGAGCCTGCTGGCGGCCGGGGTCCTCCTGGCCATCATGATCGTGCCGTTCATCCTCTCGGTCAGCCGGGAGGTCCTGGCCACGGTCCCGGCGCGGCAGAAGGAGGCGGTCCTGGCGCTGGGCGGCACCCGGTGGGAGATGATCCGGATCGTCATCGGGCAGCACTGCATCCCCGGCATCTTCGGGGCGACCGTGCTGGGGCTGGGCCGGGCGCTCGGCGAGACGATGGCGGTGACGATGGTCATCGGGAACCGGCCGGAGATCCTCACGTCCCTGTTCCAGCAGGGATACTCCATGGCCGCGGTGATCGCCAACGAGTTCGCGGAGGCCGCCGACCTGCAGCTCTCCTCGCTCATCCTGGTCGGCCTCCTGCTGTTCCTGGTGACGTTCGTCGTCAACCTCGCGTCGAAGTGGATGCTCGCGAAGATGGTGAAGAGCGCCTCCGGAGGGATGTGACCCCATGACGACGATCGGTTTCCGCCGGAAGGCGATGGACGCGGGGATGCGGTGGACCTTCTACCTGTGCGCCCTCCTGGTCATCCTCCCGCTGTTCCTGATCTTCTTCGACCTGGTGTCCAAGGGCGCCAAGGAGCTGCGCTGGAGCCTGCTGACCGACCTCCCCCGCCCCGTCGGGGAGACGGGAGGCGGGATCGCCAACGGGATCGTCGGCTCCCTCGTCGTCACGCTCCTCACGATGGCCTGGTCCGTCCCGATGGCGGTCATGTGCGGGATCTACCTCGCGGAGTACGGCCGCGGGAAGTTCGCCTCCGCCGTCCGCTTCGCCGTGGATTCCCTGACCGGGGTCCCCTCCATCATCATGGGCATCTTCGGCTACATCCTCGTCGTCCTGCCGATGAAGCGGTTCTCCGCCTGGGCGGGCGCGGCGGCGCTCACCATGATCTTCATCCCGATCGTCGCGCGGACCACGGAAGACATGCTGCGCACCGTGCCCCGGTCGGTCCGGGAGGCTGCCCTGGCGCTGGGGATCGAGCGGTGGAAGACGACGCTGCGCATCGTGGTCCCGACCGCGTCGGCGGGGATCCTCACCGGGATCCTGCTGGCCATGGCGCGCATCGTCGGGGAGACGGCCCCCCTCCTGTTCACCGTCCTGGGGAACCAGTTCTGGCAGACGCGGCTGGACCAGCCGATGGCGGCCATGCCGCTGCAGGTGTTTTCCTACGCGATATCCCCCTACGCGGACTGGCACGACAAGGCGTGGGCGGCGGCGCTGGTCCTCATCACGCTCGTGCTGATCATCAATATCGGCGCCCGGTTCCTGACCCGGGAAAGGAAATAGGAGGCAGGATGGACAACGTTTTCGAGATCCGGAACCTGAGCGGCTGGTTCGGGAGCAACCAGGTCCTGAAGGACATCCGCATGGACATCGCCCGGTTCTCCGTGACCTCCGTCATGGGGCCGTCGGGGTGCGGGAAGAGCACCTTCATCCGGTGCCTGAACCGGATGCACGACATGACCCCGGGCTTCCGGATGACCGGGGAGATCCTGCTGGAAGGCCGGAACATCCTGTCCGACCAGGTCGACCCCGTGAACCTCCGCCGGAGGGTGGGAATGGTGTTTCAGCAGCCCAACCCCTTCCCCAGGATGTCGGTGTTCGAGAACGTCGCGGTGGGGCTCAGGCTGAACGGGAAGAGATGGTCCCGGGGAGAGCTGGCGGACGTCGTCGAGAAGTCGCTCGAGATGGCGGCGCTCTGGAACGAGGTGAAGGACAAGCTGGACAGCCCGGGGGTCTCCCTGTCCGGCGGGCAGCAGCAGCGGCTGTGCATCGCGCGCGCCCTGGCCGTGGAGCCGGAGGTGCTGCTGATGGACGAGCCGTGCTCGGCCCTCGACCCGGTCTCCACCGCGAAGATCGAGGAGCTCATCGAGGACCTGAGCGAGAAGTACACCATCGTGGTGGTGACCCACAACATGCAGCAGGCGGCGCGGATCTCGGACAACGTCGCCTTCTTCCTGCTCGGCGAGCTGATCGAGATGGACAAGAGCGGCAGGATCTTCACGAACCCCTCGGACAAGCGGACCGAGGAGTACATCACCGGAAGGTTCGGCTGAAAGCGGCCGGACCGCCACGGGAAGGCGGTGACGGGGGCATGGCGAAGCGGATCTCGGAGCATTACACGGAACAGCTTGCGGTGCTGAAAGAGCTGGTCCTCCGGATGGGGGGGCTGGCCGAGGCGATGACGCGGAGGGTGGTGCAGGCGCTGGTGCAGCGCGACGCGGGACTGTTGCCCGAGGTCCGGGCGATGGAGACGCAGGTCAACCAGCTCCACGTCGAGATCGACGAGGCGTGCCTCGAGATCATCGCGCTGCGGCAGCCGGCGGCGTACGACCTGCGGTTCGTCGCCGCGGCGATGAAGATCATCATCGACCTGGAGCGGATCGGGGACCAGGCGATCAACATCCTCGAGGCCGCCGAGGACCTGCTCCGCGTGCCGCCGCTCAAGCCGCTGATCGACATCCCCCGGATGGGCGAGATCGCGCAGGGGATGCTGAAGGACGCGCTGGACGCCTACGTGAAGGGGGACGACGAGCTGGCGCAGCGGACGATCCTGCGGGACGACGCCGTGGACCAGCTGAAAGACCAGGTGTTCCGGGAGCTGCTCACCTACATGTCGTCGGACCCCACCACGATCCCGCGGGCGATGGACCTGATCCTGGTCTCGCGGCACCTGGAGCGGATCGCCGACCACGCGACGAACATCTGCGAGGACGTCATCTTCATGGTCAAGGGGAAGGACATCCGCCACCAGGGGCCTCCCAAGGTAGAATAAGTGGTTCCTTTCACCCACGGAGGGCGCCCATGAGATACCTGATCCTCGGAAGCGGGCCGGCCGGGATCGCGGCCGCCAGGGAGGCGCGCCGTCTCGACAGGGCCGCGGAGATCGTCGTCGCCACGGAGGAGCACGCCGCCCCGTACCTGCGGCCGGCGCTGCCCGACCTGGTCTCCGGCGAGCGGGAGCTGCCCGCCATGGCCAACCCGCTGGCGAAGGATCTCGAGGAGCTGCGGATCCGGATCCTGCCGGGAAAACGGGCCCGCCGCGTGGACGCGGAGGGGAACCGGGTCCTGTTCACCGACGGCACCGGGGAGGGCTACAATTTCCTGTGCATCGCCACGGGGGCGCGCCCCGTCGCTCCGCCGGCGCTTTCGGCCGTGCCGGGCTTCTCCCTCGTCCTCAACTCCCTGGGCGACGCGACGCGCCTGCGGGAGCGCGCGATGCGCTCCGACCGCACCGTGGTCTTCGGCCCCGGCTACCTCGGCATCGAGGCGGCGCGGGCGCTGCGGATGGCCGGCAACCAGGTCACCTGGATCAGCCCCGGCCCGCCGCGGGCCGGGAACCCGATCCCGCCGGAGGCCGAGGCGAAGATCGCGGAGCGCCTCCGCTCGAAGGGCGTGAAAATCCGGGAAGGAGCGGAGATCGCCGACGTGATCGACGTCGACGGCAGGAGCTGCGACGTGGTGACGACGGCGGGCGAGGCGATCCGCTGCTCCCTGGTCGTGGCGGCCGTCGAGCGCTTCCCGAACGTCGGCTTCCTGGAAGGGACCGGTGTGAAGGCGGCCTCCGGGATCCTCGTCTCCGAGTACCTCGCGACCGACGTCTCCAACATCTACGCCGCCGGCGACTGCGCCGAGGTGAACGACATCCACCTCGGGAAAAGCCGGATCAATTTCGGCTGGCGCAGCGCGGTCAAGCAGGGGCAGCTCGCCGG
>CAZTFC010000099.1:0-5244 GCA_964612075.1 uncultured bacterium | reverse complement strand
CCGGGTCGCGGAAGGCGGCGGAGACCCGCTCCTGGGCGTCGACGTACGACTGGTAATCGGCCATCAGAAGGAAGTCGTCGTGACGCAGCAGGTGCGACACAAGCGGCCGGAACAGCTCCCGGTCGCCGGAAGAAAACGCCCCCGAGGCGATCCGGTCGACGGCTTCCCGCAGCCCCTCGTTCCCCTCGTACCAGCGCGTCGGGTTGTAGCCGCGCTCCTTGAGGTCCCGCACCTCCGCCGCGGAAAGGCCGAACAGGAAGAAGTTCTCCGCCCCGACCTCCTCCAGGATCTCGACGTTGGCCCCGTCGAGCGTGCCGATCGTCAGCGCCCCGTTCAGGGAGAACTTCATGTTGCCGGTCCCCGACGCCTCCTTCCCCGCCGTGGAGATCTGCTCGGAGAGATCGGCCGCCGGGTAGATCAACTGGGCGTTCTTGACGTTGAAGTCGGGGAAGAACACGACCTTGAGGCGCCCGGCCACGTCGGCGTCGGCGTTGACCACCTCCCCCACCGCCGTGATCAGCCGGATGATCCGCTTCGCCATGAAGTACCCCGGCGCGGCCTTGCCGCCGAAGAGGAACGTGCGGGGCAGGACGTCGGCGCGCGGGTCGCGCTTGATCCGGTTGTACAGGGAGACGATGTGCAGGACGTTCAGGTGCTGGCGCTTGTACTCGTGGATCCGCTTGACCTGCACGTCGAACAGCGAGGCCGGATCGACCGCCACGCCGGTCCGCTCCCGGATCACGGAGGCCAGCAGCCGCTTGTTCCCTTCCTTGACCCCGCGCCACTCCGCCTGGAAGGAGCGGTCCCGGGCGAAGGCCTCGAGCCCCCGCAGCTTCTCCGCGTCCCGGACCCAGTCGTCGCCGCCGAGCCGCTCCGTGATCAGCCGGGACAGGCCCGGGTTGCTCCGGACCACCCAGCGCCGGAGGGTGACGCCGTTGGTGACGTTGTGGAACCGCTCCGGCCAGAGGTCGTGGAAGTCCTTCAGGACGGTCTGCTTCAGCAGTTCCGTGTGGAGGGCGGCCACCCCGTTGACGGCGTGGCTTCCGACGACGGCCAGGTGGGCCATGCGCACGTACCGCTCGCCCTGCTCGTCGATGATGGAGAGGCGCCGCACCCGGTCCCCGTCGCCGGGGAAGCGCTCCCGCACCTCGTCCAGGAAGCGCCGGTTGATCTCGTAGACGATCTCCAGGTGGCGCGGCAGCATCTCCGCGAAGAGCGGAAGCGGCCATTTCTCGAGCGCTTCGGGCAGCAGCGTGTGGTTGGTGTAGGCCGTCGCGGCGCGGGTGACGCCCCAGGCGGCGTCCCAGTCCATCCCGTGCTCGTCGACCAGCAGGCGCATCAGCTCGGCCACCGCGATCGCCGGGTGGGTGTCGTTGAGCTGGATCGTGAAGCCTTCCGCGAAGTCGCGGACGGTCCCGCCCCCCAACAGGTGGATCCGGATCATGTCCTGGAGCGAGCAGGAGACGAAGAAGTGCTGTTGGCTCAGCCGCAGCTTCTTGCCCAGGGCCGGCTCGTCGTTGGGATAGAGGACCTTCGAGATCGTCTCGGAGATCATCTTCTCCTCCACGGCCTCGTAATAGTCGCCCTGGTTGAAGGCCTGGAAGTCGAAGGACTCCACGGCCTCCGACTTCCACAGCCGCAGCAGGTCGGTCATCCCGGAGCGGTACCCGGCCACCGGCGTGTCGTAGGCGACCCCCTTGACGACCCGGTGCGGCTCCCAGCGGACGCGCAGGCGCCCACCGGCCTCCTGGAGATGCTCCGTGTGCCCGCCGAACTTCACGTAATAGGCGATCTCCGGCCGGCAGATCTCCCAGGGGTTGCCGAAGCGCAGCCACTTGTCGGTGACCTCCACCTGCCAGCCGTCGCGGATCCGCTGGTCGAAGATGCCGAACTCGTACCGGATGCCGTACCCGGCGGCCGGGACGCGCAGCGTCGCCAGGGAATCGAGGAAGCAGGCGGCCAGCCGCCCCAGCCCGCCGTTGCCCAGGCCGGGCTCCTCCTCCTCGCGCACCAGCTTGTCCAGGTCCTGCCCCAGGTCGGCGACGGCCTGCCGGAACTGCTCCGTGAGCCCGAGGTTCACCAGGTTGTTGGCGAGGTGCGGCCCCATCAGGAACTCGGCGGACAGGTAGGCGACGACCTTCACGTCCCTGCGCCGCATGTGCCCGATGGAGCGGAGCCAGTCGGCGACCATGTGGTCCCGGACCGCGCAGGCGACCGCCATGTACCAGTCGACGGGGGTCGCCAGCCCGATGCTGCGACCCTGGGTGAAATGGAGATGGTCTAGGATCGCCTGCCGGATGTCTGCGACCTCCTCGCCGGTACGGTAATTATCTTTGAATTCAGAATAGTTGTTCCAGACGTCGGCCATAAGGTCCCTCCAGGTCGGGAGGCTGCGGGGCGTTACGCCTGATGATACCAGACGGCGGCTTCGGCGAGGCACCGGACGGGGGCGGAAGAATTCGGATTGCATCCTGCCCCGTGTTGAATATACTGTCGGGTGCAGTACCTGTCCCATACTTCCAACCCGGAGAAATCGGTGCGGGAATTCCAGGGGAAGACCGCGTGGGCGGTCGGCGCCCTATTTGCGGGCTTCGTCGGATGGTCCCTCTACGGGGCGATCACGCCCGTCGAAACCTATCTTTTCCGCATGGTCCACATGGCCTTCATCTTCGGGCTCTCCTTCCTCGTCTACCCGCCGCGGCAGGGCGCCGGCCGGTGGACGCTCTGGCCGGACCTTCTGCTGGCCGCCCTGGGCGTGGCCACCATCGCCTACGCCGTCGCCGACCTGGACCCGTTCCTTCGCCGCTCCACCCTTCCGGAGCCGGCGGACCTCTGGCTCGGCATCGCGTCGATCGTCCTGCTGGTGGAGATCTCCCGCCGGATCGTCGGCACCACCTTCACCGTCGTGGTTTCCCTGTTCCTGGCCTACACCTATTTCGGGAACCTCATCCCCGGCCCCCTCGCCCACAAGGGGTACGACCTGGACCGGATCGTCGGCCACATGTACATGACGCTGGAGGGGATCTACGGCGTCCCTCTCTCGGTCAGCGCCTCCTTCGTGATGCTGTTCGTCGTCTACGGCACCTTCATGGACGTGGCGGGGGCCGGCGGCTTCTGGCTGGACCTGTCGATGGCGACCATGGGAAGGAAATCGGCGAGCGCGGGTCGCGGGGCGGTGATCACCTCGGCGCTTTTGGGAGGCCCCCAGGGAAGCGGCGTGGCGACCACCATGTCCGTCTCGCCGATCATGTGGCCGATCCTGCAGAAGGCCGGCTACTCGCCCGACATGGCCGCGGGGCTGATCGCCACCGGCGGCATCGGTGCGGTCCTCTCCCCCCCGCTGATGGGCGCGGCCGCCTTCCTCATCATGCAGTTCCTGGGCGTCTCCTTCTGGGAAGTGGTCGTCATGGTGACCGTCCCCACGATCCTGTATTACGCGGGCACGCTGTTCATCGTGGAGCTCGAGGCGCAGCGGCACTCCTTCGCCCCCCCGGAGGCCGAGCACCAGACCGTCGGGCAGGTGATGCGCGCGAAGGGGTACCATCTCCTGTCGATCGCCGTGCTGGTGGCGCTGCTCGTCCTCTGGAACAAGTCGCCCGAATACGCGGCGCTGGGGGCCATCCTCACGGTGATCGCGACCAGCTTCATCAGCAAGGACCGGAACGAGTGGCTGACCCCCCGCCATATCATCGTGGCGATGGTCGAGGGTGCGAAGAACATGCTCCCGGTCGCGGTGCTCCTGGCGGCGGCGGGGCTGATCGTCGGGACCTTCACCCTGACCGGCCTGGGCTTGAAGATCTCCTCCATCATCATGTCCGTCAGCGGCGGCTCGCTGCTCGCCGCCCTCCTGCTGTCGCTCGTCGCCTCCATGCTCATCGGCTTGAGCCTGCCCATCACCGCCACCTACATCATGACCGTGGTCATGGTCGCCCCCGCCCTCGTCAAGATCGGGGTGCCGGAGCACGTGGCGCAGCTCCTGGTCTTCTACTTCGCCGTGCTCTCCGAGGTCTCCCCCCCGGTCGGCCTGTCCCCCTGCGCGGCCGCGGCGGTCACGGGGGGGCACCCGTTCGGCTCGATGATGCAGGCGTGGAAATACTCCCTGCCGGCCTTCCTGGTCCCGTTCTATTTCTCGGCGAGCACCGTCGGCAACAGCCTGCTGATCGTGAAGGGGAACCTGCCCGACTTCCTCCTGGCGCTGGCGACCAGCGTCGTCTCCCTGTTCTTCGTGTCGCTGGGGATCATCGGCTACCTGCGCGAGGAGATCCGCATGCCCGAGAGGGTCGCGCTGTTCGTCCTCGCGTTCGTCATGGTGGTCTTCCCGATCGGACCGTCGGTGCAGGGGCTCGCGCCGCTGGCCGTCGGGGGGCTGCTGACGTTCAACCACCTGCGGAAAAAGGCCCGACCGGCATCCGCATAGCACACCATCTCCAAGGAGGCGTTCCATGAAAACGAGAATGTCCAGGGCGATCGTCCTCGCGGCTCTGTTCGCCGCCGCGGCAATCTGGGTCGCGGGGGACGCGGTCGCGTCGCCCAAGCTGTCCTTCAGCATCGTCACCGGCGGCACCGGAGGCGTCTGGTACCCGCTGGGCGGCGCCATCGGCGGCGTCATCGGGAAGCACGTCCCCGACACCGAAGCGACGTCCGAGGCCACGACGGCCGCGATCGACAACATGAAGCTCCTGGGCGCCGGCAAGGCGGGGATGGCGTTCGCGTACGACTTCCACGTCGTCCAGTCGAACGAGGGCAAGGTCTGGGGCATCCCCAAGAAGCAGAACATCCGGCTGGTCATGGGCTTCTACGAGCAGCCGCTCCACCTCGTGACCAAGGAAGGCACCGGCGTCCACACCATCATGGACCTCAAGGGGAAGCGCGTCTCCACCTGCGCGCCGAACAGCGGCACCGAGGAGCAGGCCGACTACGTGCTGAAGGCGCTCGGCATCGACTGGAACAAGGACTTCAAGCGGGAGAAGCTCGGGGCCAGCGAGTCCGTCGCGGCGCTGAAAGACGGCAAGATCGACGCCTTCTTCTGGAGCGGCGCGGTCCCGACCGCCTCCATCATCGACATGGCCACCACCCCCGGCGCCAAGATGATCCTGATCCCGATCGGCGGCGAGACCGCGGACCGGATCATGAAGGCGAACCCGGGCGTGTTCCACAAGACGGTCTTCCAGAAGGGCGTCTACAACGGCGTGGACAAGGACGTCGATACGATCGCCATCACGGCCGTCCTCCAGGCGATGGACA
>CAZTFC010000098.1:0-5333 GCA_964612075.1 uncultured bacterium | reverse complement strand
TCCTCCCTGGCCAAGCTCCTCGCCCAGAAGTTCGGCTCCCGCCTCGTCAAGGAGGAGGTGGCCAACAACCCGTTCCTCGAGCGGTTCTACGAAAACCCCAAAAAATTCGCATTCCAGGCCCAGCTCTTCTTCCTTTTGTCGCGCTACCGGCAGCAGAAGGAGCTGGCCCAGGGCGACCTCTTCGAGGAAGGGGTGGTCTGCGACTACATCATGGCGAAGGACAAGATCTTCGCCCTCATCAACCTCGAGGACGACGAGGTTTCCCTTTACGAATCGATCTTCAAGCTGCTCGTCCCCACCCTGGCCAAGCCCGACCTGGTCATCTACCTCCAGGCGCGCCCCGAGGTGCTGCTGTCGCGGGTCCGCAAGCGCGGGATCGGCTACGAGCGGAACATCTCCCTTGACTACCTGAAGACCTTGAGCGATGCTTACAACGAGTATTTTTTCCACTATAACGAGACCCCGCTCCTGATCGTGAACACGAGCGAGATCGACTTCGTGGAAAGTGCCCGCGACCTTGAACATCTCGTAAGGGAAGTCAAGAGTGTGAAACGCGGGATGCAGCACTACATACCGCTGGGATCCAGGTAGCACCGGACCGAGACGGAATCGAACGCGATGCGGGGGCTCCTTCCGGCGCGAGGCGCCTGTGTTCCCGCAGGCCGCGTCATCATCGATGCCTTCCGGGACCGGTTCCGGAAGGTTTTTTTTGTTTTGAAGCCGCGGGCACGCAACCACAACGGACCGGCCGCGGAGGGGATCCGGAAGGCCGGCCGAAAGGGGAAACCATGAAGAAGGTGACCATCCTCGACCTGGGCGCGATGAAGGCCGAGGGGCGCAGGATCGTGATGGTGACGGCGTACGACGCGCTCTTCGCGCAGATCTTCGACGAGGCGGACGTGGACGTGATCCTGGTCGGCGACTCGCTGGGCATGGTCGTCCTCGGCCACCCCGACACCCTCAGCGTGACGATGGAGGACATGATCCGGCACACGGGGGCGGTGGCCCGCGGGCGCAAGCGCGCGCACCTGGTGGCGGACATGCCGTTCCTGTCGTACCAGACGGGCATCCCCGACGCGGTCCGCAACGCCGGCCGCCTGCTGCAGGCGGGCGCGGAGAGCGTGAAGCTCGAGGGGGGCCGCACGATGGAGGCGACGATCCGGGCGATCACGCAGTGCGACATCCCGGTCATGGGGCACATCGGCCTCACCCCGCAGTCGGTCCACCGGATGGGCGGCTTCAAGGTGCAGGGGAAGACCGGCCCGCAGCGGGAGCGGCTGCTGGACGACGCGATGGCCGTCCAGGACGCCGGCGCCTACTCGGTGATCCTCGAGGGGATCCCCGCCGCGCTCGCCGCCGAGATCACGGAGGCTCTTTCCATCCCGACCGTCGGCATCGGCGCGGGCGTCCGGTGCGACGGCCAGGTCCTCGTGATGCAGGACTTCCTAGGGATGTACGCCGACTTCAAGCCGAAGTTCGTCAAGAGATTCGGCGAGCTGCGCCGGCCGATCCTGGACGCGGCGAACGCGTTCGCCAGGGAGGTCCGCGACGGGACGTTCCCCGACGCGGAGCACTCCTTCTGATGACGCGGGGCAACCCGGGGGAGGGAGGCACGACGATGGAGGGAGGCAAGACGATGGAGCTGCTGCGCACCCCCGCGGAGATGCGCGCCTGGGCCGAGGCGCGCCGGGCGGCCGGCGCCCGGATCGGCCTGGTTCCCACGATGGGCTACCTCCACGAGGGGCATTTGAGCCTCGTCCGGGTCGCCGGGAGCCACGGCTGCGACGCGATCGTCGCCTCGATCTTCGTCAACCCGACGCAGTTCCTCCCCGGCGAGGACTTCGACAAGTACCCGCGCGACGAGGCAAGCGACCTGGAAAAGTTCCGGGCCGCCGGCGTCTCCGCCGTCTACCTGCCGGGGGTGAAGGACATGTACCCGGACGGTCACCAGACCTACGTGGAGGTGACGGGCGTCTCCCGCGGCCTGTGCGGCGACCGCCGCCCCGGCCATTTCCGCGGCGTCGCCACGGTCGTGGCGAAGCTGTTCAACGCCACCCGCCCGCACGTGGCGGTCTTCGGGGAGAAGGACTACCAGCAGCTCGCGATCCTCCGCGCCATGGCCCGCGACCTCGACTTCGGCATCGAAGTCGTCGGCGCCCCGATCGTCCGCGAGGACGACGGCCTGGCGATGAGCTCGCGCAACGAGTACCTGAAAGGTGTGGACCGCATCGCCGCCCGCTGCCTCTCGCGCGGCCTCTTCCGCGCGAAGGCGCTTTTCGACGCCGGCGAGCGCGACGCGGGCGACCTCGTCGCCGCCGTGCGCGCGGAGATCGCCGCCGAACCGCACGCGCGCCTCGAATACGTCGAGGGGCGCGACCCGGACACCCTGGCCCCGCTGATGGGGAAGGTCGAGCGGATCACCCTCCTCGTCGCCGCCAAGGTCGGCCCGGCGAGGTTGATAGATAACGTAACCTTAGAACCGGGACGTAGATGAGTTCTCCGCCAGAAGCGGGACAGACATGACGCCCCCAGGGCGATAACGGGCTGTCATCCCCCGAGGAGATGGACCCATGCTGAGGACGATGCTCAAAAGCAAGATCCACCGCGCGACGGTGACGGAGGCGAACCTCCACTACGAGGGGAGCATCACGATCGACCGGACGCTCATGGACGCGGCGGGGCTGATCGAGTACGAGCAGGTTCACGTCTACGACATCGACAACGGCAACCGGTTCTCCACCTACGTGATCGCGGGGGAGCCCGGCTCCGGCGTCATCTGCCTGAACGGCGCCGCCGCCCGGATGGTTTCCAGGGGCGACCTCGTCATCATCGCCTGCTATGCTGTCTACGATGAAAGCGAGCTGAAGAGCTTCCGGTCGACGATGGTGTACGTGGACGGGAAAAACCGCAGAACCGGGACGTAGATGAGTTCTCCAGCAGAACGGGGACAGAGATGAAGGCTAAGAGACCCGCCCCCGATTTCCAGGCCGGGACCGTGTACGCCGCGTCGCGCCTGGTCGTCGACGTCGACCGGGTATACTCTCCGGGGGCCGTCGCCGTCGCGGGGGGCGTCGTCCTCGTCTCCGGCCCCAGGGACCAGGTGCTCGGCTCCGTTCCGGCCTCGTACCCCGTCCGGGAGTTCCCCGGCGAGGCGATCCTCCCCGGGCTGGTCAACGCCCACACCCACCTGCAGATCCCGCGGTTTACCGGCTCGGCGGGGGAGCCGCCCGCGTCCGCTCCCGCGTTCGTCGACTGGCTCCTCCAGGTCATCCTCTGGCGGCTCCAGGCGGACCCGTCCTCGTTCGCCGGCAACTTCCGGTCGGCCGCCGCCGAGGCGCTCTCCTGCGGCGTCACGACGGTGGGGGAGATCGCCGGCCCCGACCTTTCCGTGTACGCCTCCTGCCCCGTCCGCGCGCGCGTCTTCGCGGAAGGGATCGGCTTCGCCCCGGATTCCGCGCCGGCGGTCCTGGAAGTCGTCCGCGAGTCGGTCCGCCTTCTGGAAGAGGCCGCCGCCGGGAACCCGCTCGTCGTCCCCGGCGTGTCGCCCCACACGCTCTATTCCGTCGGCGCCGAATCGCTGCGCGTCCTGGCCGAATTCGCCGCATCGAAGAAGCTGCCCGCCTCCCTCCACCTGGCCGAGTCGGCCGCGGAGATCGAGTTTCTCGAGAGCGGGGGAGGGGAGATCGCCACCCGTCTCTTCCCTTCCGTGGGGCAGGACGTCTCCTGGTTCCATGGGATCGGCCGCCCGGTCCCCGAGTACCTCGCGGAGGCGGGGCTTTTGCGCCCCGGGCTGCTGCTGGCGCATAATGTCCGCCTGGCGGTCCCCGCAATCGACGCGCTGCGCAAGGGCGGCGCCCGCTTCGTCCTGTGCCCCCGCAGCAACGCGGCCCACGGGAACGGCGCCCCCAACGTGACCTATTTCGTGGACGCCGGCATCCCCTTCGCCCTGGGGACGGACAGCCTCGGTTCCGTGTCGACCCTCGACCTTTGGGAGGAGATCCGCCTCGCCCGCTCGCTCTACAAGGGGGTGCGCTACGACCCCGGCTTGTGCCGGGAGCTGCTGAGGGCCGCCACCGCCAACGGGGCCGCCGCGCTGTCGCTCCCCGGCGGGACGCTCGCCCAGGGCTCCCCGGCCGATTTCACCGTCGTGGACGACCCCACCGGCTCGGGCTGCGACTTCTTCCGGAACCTGGTCGACCGAACGGGCCGGTCGAACGTGCGCCTCACCGTCGTCGCGGGACGGACAGCCCACGGCGACATCGCTTAATAAAGGGAACGGGTCCAGGGAATGGCCGAAAAGGACGAGAAGCCCGGGGTGAAGGTGGCCGCCACCAACCGCCGCGCCCGGCACGAATATGAAATCCTCGAGACCTTCGAGTGCGGCCTGGCGCTCCAGGGGTACGAGGTCAAGTCGATCCGGGAGGGGCGGGTCAACATCGCCGACGGCTTCGCCGCCTTCCGCGACGGCGAGATGTTCGTGGAAAACGTCCACATCACCCCGTACTCCCACGGCGACCAGCGCTTAATCGACCCCCTGCGCGTCCGCAAGCTCCTGCTGAACCGCAAGGAAATCGATTACTTGCACGCGAAAGTCAAGGAGCGCGGCTTCACGATCATTCCCCTGAAGATGTATTTCAAGGGGCCCCGGGTCAAGCTCGAGGTGGGGCTGGCGCGCGGCAAGAAGCTCTACGACAAGCGGCACGACATCGCCGAACGGGACGCACAGCGCGACATCGACCGTGCCGTCCGCGGCCGTGGGAAACGGGACGCCGGGAGGGAGTAGGACTTTCTTCCGGGAGGATGGAACCAAATTCAGGGGAGATGTGTCCAAGATAGTGAGAGAGCTGAGATGCTCTTCTCCCCCTCCGAGAAGTTTGGCGGGTTCCCCGGCTAGCCACCGGGGGCCCGCCGAACTGTTTTTGGGGCGCCGAACTGGTATAATGATCAAAGTTACGGGGGCGAAACGGTTTCGACGGGGATGTCGATGCTCCCGGGTCGCGTGCCGAGGCCCTGCACCTCGTTAAAAGCGGGAAACCAATAGTCGCCAACGACTATCCGTTAGCTCAGGCAGCTTAAGCTGCCTGCCTCCGAACCCTGAATGCCCGTATAGGGGGTAGGGGGTCACTTTCACGGGATAGCCCCAGGCTCCCTCCCGGGGGGCCGCAAGGCGAAAATCAAGCCGGGATGGTCAGACGGGAACCCTGCCGGCCGGGGTCCCCGACGACGAGACCCAAATGACCGGAAACGCACGTAGCAGCCCGGAGTAAAGAATCTTCGGACGGGGGTTCGACTCCCCCCGCCTCCACCAAGCACGTAACCACGAAGGCCGACTT
>CAZTFC010000097.1:0-5401 GCA_964612075.1 uncultured bacterium | reverse complement strand
CGCGTGGCGCGTCTCGTGGACCCCCTCCTTCCATTCCGCCTCCGCGTCCAGCAGCGGGCCGAAGCCGTCCGTCCCGTGCCCCGCGACGAACCGGCAACCGCCGAGGAGCGCGAGGAAGAGATCGTTGTCGAAATGGGAGCGCAGCAGCAGGCACAAGTCGTACCGCTCGCGGCGTATCTCCCGGACCGCCGAAAGGAAGGTGGCGGCGTGGCGCAAGGCCCTCTTCGGGAGCGACCCCTCGCGCCGGAGGAGGAGATGCTCGTGGACGTGCACCTTGCCGACGAGCGGATCGCCCGCGAGGAATTCCGCGCCCTCCCGGCTCGCCACGAAGTCGATCCGGGCTTCCGGGAAGCGGCGCCGGATCGCGGGGAGGACCGACGACGCCATCACGACGTCGCCCAGGTGGTCCGGCTTGACCAGCAGGACCCGCCGCGCCTCCGCCGGGGGCGGAAGGCGCTTTTTCCGGGGGAGGATCGCGCGGAGCGCCCGCTCCAGGATGCCCGCGGCCCGCCGGGCCCGGGGGTTACGATAGTGGTAGACCGGGCTCATGCGGCGGGAGGGGAGAATGGTGCCCGGCCCTCGAGGGAGCGGCGGATACGGTCCGCCGCCGCGAGGAGCGGCACGGGGGCGAGGTTCCACAGGAGGATCTTGAGGCGGTCGGGGAGGGTCCCGTCGGAGTGGAGCGCGCCGACGAGGCGCCGCATCAGGTCCCGGTCCTCGCGGCCCCCCGTCCGCCAGACCCGGAGCTTGAGGAACAGCAGGTTCGCCAGCGGGTATTCGTTCTTCAGCAGCCTGCGGACCTGGCAGGCCTCCTCCGAGGACCGGCCGAAGGTCCGGTCGGCGATCCGGTTGTAGCCGTCGACGGTGATGGCCACCCTCCTCGCGACGCCCCCTTCGGAGAAGCTGTCGTTGTCGTCCCGCTTGTCGAGGTAGGGCCCGGGGAGGTACTGAACGACCAGGGGCCGCTCCTTCGCGACGGCGAGGAGGCGCGCCGCGTGCGCCCAGCAGCTTCCGTAGAACGACTCGTCGAACACGGCGCCGGCCCAGGCGCCCCTCCGCACGACCAGCGACCCCATGAAGCTGAAGAGCGCCGTGGTGGCGAGCGCCGACCGTAGGTAGGCCGCCCTCTGCGAAGCGTCGTGCAGGTCATGCCTGGCCTCCTCTTCCGGTCCGAAAAACGGGTAGAGGTATTTCGGCGACAGGTCGAAGGAGCACTGCCGGTACCGGAGCAGGTAGACGTCCGCGCCGTCGTCGAGGCGCCCCAGGACGTCCGCGAGGGCCCCGGGCAGCATGACGTCGTCCGCGCTGAACAGCCAGCAGTACTCCCCCCGGGCCAGCCCCACCGCGGCGGCCATGTCGCGATCGATGCCGCCTTTCCTTTCGAGCCGGTGGTAGCGCAGCGCCGGGAACCGCTCCATGCGCTTCCGGACGACTCCTTCCGTGTCGTCCGTCGAGGCGCCGTCGACCACCAGCACCTCCACGCCGGCTCCGGCCTGCGGGAGGATGCTGTCCAGCGTCACCCCGATGAACCGCCCGAAGTTGAAGGTGGGGACGGCGACGGTGAGCTTCACCCCTTCGGCGGGCATCTCAGGAGGCCAGGCTTTCGTAGAATCGGACATGTCGCTCCGCGATGGCGTCCCATTCGAGGGAAGGCTCGCTTACGGCGCTGCGCGTGCCGATGTGCCTCGCGAGCGCCTCCCGCATCTCGCCGACGTTCCGGGGCCGCGCGTAATAGACGTTGTCGCCGGGCAGGTACCCGTTCCTCTCGTCCGAGGTGGTCAGCACGAACGTGCCCTGCGTCATGGCCCCGCGCAGGGACGTGTTCCACTCCCCGCCCCCTTCCCGGAACGGGAAGACCGCGGCGTCCGCCGCCGCGAGGAGCCGTGCCGCTTCTTCCGCGGGGAGGAACCCGGTGACCGTGACCTTCCCTTTCCAGGGGGGAGCGTTCGCCCGCTCCAGGAGGGCATTCCGGTAGCCGTCGGAAGGGTCCAGGTCGCAGATCAGGGCGAGCCGGTGTTGCGCCGGGTCGAGGATGTCGAACAACAGGTCGACCCCCTTGGCGGGGGAAGCGAAGCCGAAGTAGGCCACCGGCCGGCCCCCGTTCAACCCCCATCGGTCGAGGACCTCGTCCCTCTCTTCGCGCGACAGGGCGATGCCCGGCAGGGTGGAGGCGTTCGGGATGAACGCGACCTTCTTGAAGGCAAGGCAGGCCCGGTACCAGGAGGGCATCCGATCCAGGAAATGCGGCCGGACGACGATCAGACCCCCGGGCAGCAGGGCGTTCGGGAGATTCGGGATGTTGCCCTTCGGGTGGTATTCGTGCCATGTCTGCGCCACGGGCCCGTTGACCAGCCGCGCGATCCAGGGAAGCACCCACTGGCTCCTGCCGTACACGTTGGTCGGATACTGGAAGTTCACGATGTCGGGGCGCCACGACCGGAGGGCCGACGCGAGGCACGGGACGTCCGCCATACCCCATCCGCGGGCCGCGGGAAGGACCCGGACCCCGGGGGCGGCGGACTCGTCCGCGCCTGCGCTCGTCAGGACCCCGACTTCGACGCCCGCCCGTTTCGCCAGGGAAACGGACAGATCGGCGGTGTAGTTCCCGACGCCGCATTTCATGGGGGGGAAGGTCCCCGAGACCAGGAGGATCCTCATGCGGTTTTCCTCAAGGCCATCCAGCCGAACGTGTATTCCTTTCCGCCCCATCGGATGACCCGGTCGCCCGAATCGAGCGCGACGGGGCCGACCGGTTCCAGCCCCTGGCCTTTCGCCCGGGACAGCAGCTCCAGGATTTCCTCCCGGGAAAAGATGGTCCATTCCAGGCCGAACGGCTCGATGCCCGTCGTGTCCACTTTTTGCGGCCAGTAATCGAAGGAGGCGACGAAATAGCCGCCGGGCCGCAGCAGCCGGCGCATCTCCGCGAGCAGCCGGGCGGCGTCGAAGCCGTGCTCGATGACGGATATCGCGGTGACGGCTTCGAACGACGCGTCGGGAAAGGTCGACCGCAGGAAGTCGCCGGTCTCGTACCGGATGACGTCCCCGTGAGGCATGCCCCGGATCGCCGGGTTCAGGTCGATCCCCGCGAGGGAGGTGAAGCCCAGGCGGCGCAGGACGGGCAGGATCTCGGACGCGTAGGCCCCGATGTCGAGAACCGGGGCGGCTCTCGGGAGCCGTTCGAGGAGAAACGCGGCGGTTTCGAGGACGTCCCAGCTCTTCCGGGGGTCGCCGAGATCCACGCCTCCGAGGAGACCGTGCCTTCGCAGGAAGCCGACGGGCCACGGCGCGAGGCAGGAGGCCCTCATGCGGCGCAGCTCGCGCCGGGACCGTCTGATCCCGGATTCCGACATGAGCACGCGGGTCGTCATGCGGCCGACGGTTCAGGCATGAAGTTTCCTGTACCCCTCCCATTGTTCGCGCATCCAGGTCCTCAGCACCGGGGTGGCCGCCGCCGCCAGGGCGAGGATGACCGCCAGGAGCCCCGCCAGCCCCGTTGCCGCGGCGAACCGGCCGGCCGGGTGCCCCGCGAAGAGCTCCCGCGCGATCCCCGCGACGAGCATCGATACGGCGAGGGGCAGGGCGATGTCCGAAAGGAGCCAGCGGCGCGAATCCCCGGGAAGCAGCTTCTTGTGGGTGAGGGGGACCGCGACGGCGAGGTTCACGAGGTTCAGCAGCGGCCAGATGGACGCCGCGCCGACGGCTCCATACCGCAGGGTGGCCGCGTAGATCGACGGCGCCATTGTGGCGATGAGGAAAACGGAGAGAAGCAGGGTCAGCTTCGTCCACCCGTGCGCGAGCTGAAGGGCGTAGGGTACGGTCAGGATCCCGTTGAGCGCGGTTCCCAGGACCAGGAAACGGGCGATGGGGGCGGCGGCCCTGGCGGCTTCCGCGTTCCCGGTCCACGCGAACAGCGCTTCCTCCGGGAAGAAGGAGAGCACCGCGGCCGCCGGAAGGACCAGCGCGGCGATGAGCTGGCTCGCGCGGTGGTACAGGTTCCGAACCTCCTCCGCGTCGCGGGCCGCGACCATCGCCGAGAGGCGCGGGAACGTGGCGTTGAACACGGGCTGGATGAGGACCAGGAGGCCGTTCCCGACGACGGTCGCCAGCGTGTAGTAACCGAAGGTTTTCAGCGGCAGCAGCTTGCTCAGCAGGACCTTGTCCATCTGCGTCAGGACGATGGAGCAGACGGCGATCCCGCTCATCCCCGCCGCGAAACGCCATGTGTTCCGAAGGAGCCCGGAGGAAAAGCGCGGCCGGCCCGCGGCCCGCGGGATGCTGCCCCACAGCGACCGGCACAGGACGGCCGCCTGCAGGGCGGCGACGGCAACCTGCCATGCGAAGAACGCCGTGATGGTGGGGGAGAAAAGCCACAGCACGAGGACCGCGCCGCCGCTGCTCAAGGCGGACATCAGGATCCGGACGCCGTTGAAAAGGACCTGCCGCTGGAGCCCCATCAGGCCGCCCTGGTAGAAGGCCATGGGGAACTGCAGCGAGACGAGAACTCCCATCAGGGCGAGGGCACGGGTCACCGTGGAAAGGGGCAGGGTCCCGATGTTGACCCACCTCGCCGAGATCAGGGGCGAGGCCGCGACGATCGCGGCGCCCGCGAGGATCCCGAGCGCCCAGTACAGGATCTCGAGCGTCCGCGCGAAGTCCCTCGCATCCCCCGCGTTCCCTGGAGAAACCGAGTAGCGGGCCATCTCCCGGTTCATGGTGGGCCCCAGGCCCAGGTCCAGAAGCTGCGAAACGGAAAGCAGCATGACCTGGAAGCCGATCAGCCCGTACGCCTCGATGCCGAGGAACCGGACATAGAACGGGATGAAGACGAGCTGGAGCAGCGCGGCGGATCCCGCCCCCGCGAAATTCGCGAACAGGTTCGATTTGTAACGGCTCATGACAAGGCGCGGGGGGTCACGCCCGCCGGTTCCCCCGGGTCCCGGAAGGGTCTTCCCCGGGCGGTTCGTGCTTCATCAACGCGATCTCCTGCGCGATCTGCTTGTTCACCTGCTTGAGCTTCGAGATGGTGATGGAAAAGTGGATGAGGATCAGGACGATGAAGAACATGCCGACCAGGAACAAAAGCGACGGCGGGTAGGCGATGCCGACCGCCGCGGCGATCCGGTTCAGCCAGTCCTGCTTCACGGAGAGCACGAGGAGGACGACGCTTCCGGAGAGCCACAGGATGGAATACTCCTCCTGCAGCTTCCGACGCCGCACCATTTCGACGATGTACAGAAGGAACGCGATGGATGCGCATATGGACAGCACGGTGATCCGGTTCATTCGACTCTCCGGATGCAATTTATCAGGAAGGACAGCGTCACCTTGACCATATAATACATTGCCCGGAAAGGCGTGATGGAGGATTTGCCCTCCTCCCGCTCGTACATCCGGGCCGGGA
>CAZTFC010000096.1:0-5575 GCA_964612075.1 uncultured bacterium | reverse complement strand
CCCGATGTTCACGTGCGGCTTCGTACGCTCGAACTTCTGCTTGGACATGTGCGCTTCTCCTTGGGAATTATGAAGTTCCGTTTACATAATCGATATTGGAGCCCACGACCAGGATTGAACTGGTGACCTCGTCCTTACCAAGGACGCGCTCTGCCAACTGAGCTACGTGGGCGATATGAGAGCCTTTCCCCTAAAAAAAAATGGAGCGGGCGACGGGAATCGAACCCGCGACCAACAGCTTGGAAGGCTGTGACTCTGCCAACTGAGTTACGCCCGCTTGTTCCGCAAACTATTGATCATACTCGATAGATTACAGCAGTCAAGCGGTTTTAAACACGGTTTCGTGAGCGCCGTCCTCGTGTGGAAAAATGGTGGAGGGGGGAGGATTTGAACCTCCGTAGGCGATGCCAGCAGATTTACAGTCTGCCCCCTTTGGCCACTCGGGTACCCCTCCACTTGAAAAGAGCCACCCCACGTTCGAAAGAAAGTAGAATTACCATGTCGCCGAGAGACATGTCAATACCTTGATTACGTGGCCCATATCGTGATGTAACAAAAAGGACGCACCGCCCGGCGGAGCATCGACCGACCGCCCCGATAACGGGACAGGAGGGAAAATGAGAAGATTCCTTGCGGGCCTGGCGCCGGCGACGTGCATCTGCCTCCTTTGCGCCTGCTCATCCTCCCACACGCTTGCGAAACAGACCGCCTACGACGAACTGGTGAAATACCACGCGTCGAAGATGGAAGTCATCTATCTCGACGATATCCCTGAGAATACCGTCTTGGGCGCCAATATCACCGAATTGATAAATGCCGGGCAGTTGGCGAAATCGGATTCCTTTACCGGTTACGATATATATTCCGTTTCCGATGACGCAAACAGAAGAATCGGAACAATAATGCACCACCACTACAGGAAATATTACAAGATCACCATTCCTGTGGCAAAAACAAAAATTGGCGACATAACTCGCATAGTAGAAGATCCTGACAACAAAATGGCATCGGTTGCATATACTATAACTCTAGAGCCGATGGAACCTTATTATACGAAATTATGCATCGATACTGCC
This sequence comes from uncultured bacterium, assembly GCA_964612075.1. GTDB lineage: Bacteria > Desulfobacterota > Deferrimicrobia > Deferrimicrobiales > Deferrimicrobiaceae > UBA2219. The sequence goes on along the minus strand of CAZTFC010000096.1, from coordinate 4,499 downwards.
TGCAGTTATTATGGCGAAGGACTTAAGAAAATAACCCACAAGAATGTTTTCTTCAAGCAGGTTGGCGAAGAGTGGAAAATCGAACGATGAAAGTGGAGCCGACGAGAGGAATCGAACCTCCAACCATCTGATTACAAATCAGACGCTCTACCCTTGAGCTACGTCGGCTTGACGCGGTCCCGCCTCCCCTTTTATACCTTTTATCTGGCATGATTCCCTATGCGAAGTCAACGGCTTTCCATTGATTTCCCAAGGGAAAAAGCGAAGATGCCGGCCGCCACGGAGACGTTCAGCGAGTCCATGCCGGGTGCCATGCCGATCCGCAAGGCCCCGTCGCACTTCTCCAGGGCCAGCCGCCGGATCCCCTTCTCCTCGCTCCCGAGGACGACCGCCGTCCTCTTCGCCGGCTTGAATCCCGAAAGGTCGGCGCCCGCCTTCCCTTCCGCCGCGTACACCCAGAAACCGGATTCCTGGAGCCGTTCGATCGCCCGGACGAGGTTCTTCACCTGCACGACGGGAACGTGGGCGGCCGCGCCGGCGGACGCGCGGAAGACCGCGCCCGTCACCGGGCAGGAACGGTCGGCCGGGATCACCACCCCGTCGAAGGAGAAGGCGCGCGCGCTCCTCAGGATGGCCCCCAGGTTCTGCGGGTCGGTCACGCCGTCGAGCAGGAACGCCCTCGACGTCTCCGGGAGCGAGGCGATCCAGTCCTCGATGTCGACGTACCGGAAAGCCGCGATCTCCGCCGCGACGCCGCCCCCTTCCCTCTCCCCGGTCCTGCGCTCCCACTCCTCCTTCGCGCAGGAAAGGCAGGGCAGCGACAGCTCCCGGGCCATCCGCTCGATCCTCGCCCGGACCTCGGGCGCCAGGGCGGCGGACAGGAGCACCTTCCTCGCCGTCTGCGTCCGCGACCCGAGGAGCTCCTCCACGGGATGCCTCCCGGTCACCCAGATGGCGGCGTCCCGCGTCAAGCCGGCCTCCCCTCCGCCCCGCGCCGCATCGCCTCGGCGATCTCCCGGGCGGCCGCCGCCGGGTCCTTCGCCCGGGTGACGGGGCGGCCCACAACGATGTAATCCGCGCCACGGGCGATTGCATCCGACGGGGTCACCACGCGTTTCTGGTCGCCGGCCTCGCCGCCGGGCATGCGCACCCCCGGCGTGACCAGTACGACGTCCTTTCCGAGGCGGGCGCGGACGGCCGCCGCCTCGTTCGCCGAACAGACGATCCCCCCGATGCCCGACGAGACCGCCAGGTCGGCCAGGCGCAGCACCGCGTCCCTCGCGCCGAGCGAGAACCCCACGTCGGCCAGGTCGGCGTCGTCCATGCTCGTAAGGACCGTCACGGCGAGGAGCGTCGTCCCGGTCCCCGCCGCCGCCTCCGCCGCCGCCGCGAGCATGGCCCTGCCGCCGGAGGCGTGCACGGTGGCGAACCGGACCCCCAGGTCCGCCGCCGAGCGGACCGCGCCCGCGACGGTATTCGGGATGTCGTGGAACTTCAGGTCGAGGAAGACACCATACCCCTCGTTCCGGATGGTCCGGACCAGCTCCGGGCCCCCCCGGGGGAAAAGCTCCATCCCCACTTTGAACAGGCCGACCTCCCCGGAAAGCGACCCCACGGTCGACAGCGCCTTTTCGGGAGAGTCGGTGTCGAGGGCTACGATGATCCGTTCTTTCATGCGGAACACCCGGCCTTCTTCCTCGCGATCATCTGCAGGACGGCTTCCTCGAGCTTCGGGAGCTCGACCCGGACCGTCTCGCCGGTCTTGCGGTCGCGAAGCTCGCCGAACCCGGCGGAGACGTTTTTCTCGCCCAGGGTGACGCGCACTGGAATCCCGACGAGGTCGGCGTCCTTGAACTTGATCCCCGGCCGCTCCTCCCGGTCGTCGAGGAGGACCTCCACCCCCTTCGCGTCCAGGGCGGCGGCCAGCGCTTCCGCCGCAGCCGCGACGTCGGCGTTCTTCACGTTGACCGGGATGATGGTGACCTCGAACGGCGCGATGGAGATCGGCCACACCATCCCGTCGTCGTCGTGGTGCTGCTCGATCGCGGCGGCGGCGGTCCGCCCGACCCCGATCCCGTAGCACCCCATCGCGATGACCTGCTCGCGGCCGTCGGCGTCGAGGCAGACCGCGTGCAGCTTCTCGCTGTATTTCGTGCCCAGCCGGAAGACGTGCCCGACCTCGATCCCGCGGGAGACGCGCAGCTCCGCGCCGCACCGGGGGCAGGGGTCGCCTTCGCGGACCATGCGCAGGTCGGCGTACGCCTCGGGGGTGAAATCCCTGCCGGGGACCACGTCGACCAGGTGGGCGTCCTTGTCGTTGGCGCCGGTGGCGCCGGAGGCGATCGACCGGACCGAGTGGTCCGCGATCGTCCGGACGGCGAGCCCGACCGGCCCGGCGAAGCCCGAAGGCGCCCCGGTGATCGCCCTTACGGTCGGCTCCTCGGCCAGCCGCACCCACTCTGCGCCCAGGAAGTTCTTCACCTTGATCTCGTTGATCTCGTGGTCCCCGGAGACCAGGACGGCGACGTTCCCGTCGGAAGTCTCGAACAGAAGCGTCTTGATCAGCGCCTCCGGCGCGATCCCCAGGAACCCCGACACTTCCTCGATGGTCCGCTTATCGGGGGTTTCCACCTTGCGGGCGGGGCCCGCGTCCCGCGACCCAACAGTCCCCTCGGCGGGGACGGGGCACTCCGCCTTCTCGACGTTCGCCCCGTAGCTGCAGGAGGCGCAGGAGACGATCGCGTCCTCGCCGGAGTCGGCGATCACCATGAACTCGTGGGAGCTCGACCCGCCGATGTTCCCGGTGTCGGCCTCGACGGCCCGGAAGTCGAGCCCCATCCGGTGGAAGATCCTGCAGTACGCCTCGTACATCTTCCGGTACGACTCCTTCGCCCCCTCCTCGTCCGCGTCGAAAGAGTAGGCGTCCTTCATGAAGAACTCGCGGCCGCGCATCAGGCCGAAGCGCGGGCGGATCTCGTCGCGGAACTTGTCCTGGATCTGGTAGAGGTTCAGCGGGAGCTGGCGGTACGACCTCACCAGCCGCCGGACGAGGTCGGTGATCACCTCCTCGTGGGTGGGTCCCAGGCAGAACTCCCGGTCGGCCCGGTCCTTGAAGCGCAGGAGCTCCTTGCCGTAGGCGTCCCACCGCCCGCTCTCCTTCCAGAGCTCGGACGGGATCACCGCGGGCATCAGCACCTCCTGGGCGCCCGCCCGGTCCATCTCTTCCCGGAGGATCCGCTCCACCTTGCGCAGGACCCTCAACCCTGCGGGCAGGTAGGTGTAGATCCCGGAGGCGACCTTCTGGATGAAGCCGCCGCGCAGCATCAGCCGGTGGCTGACGACCTCCGCGTCGGACGGAGTTTCCTTGGTGGTGGGCATCAGATACTGGGTGTGGCGGATCACTTTGCGCTCCTTTGACGGCCCGCCAGCCTCCGCGCCATGCGGACGACCTCGGCCACGATATCCTTCTCCTTCACCTTCCGTACGACCTTCCCTTTCAGGAAGATCACCCCTTCCCCTCTTCCCCCGGCGACCCCGACGTCGGCCTCGCGCGCCTCGCCGGGGCCGTTGACGGCGCACCCCATCACGGCGACCTTCAGGGGAGCCCGCAGGGAAGAGAGCCGCCGCTCGACCTGAGCGGCGATCGCCGCGACGTCGATGGCGGCCCTGCCGCAGGTCGGGCAGGAGACGAATTCCGGCCCCCGGACCCGCAGGCCCAGACACTTCAGGATCTCCCACCCCACCCGGACCTCTTCCTCCGGCGGCCCCGTGAGGGAGACGCGGATGGTGTCGCCGATCCCATCGGCCAGCAGCGTCCCGATCCCGACGGCGGACTTGACCGTCCCCGAGAAGGCCGTGCCCGCCTCCGTGACGCCGACGTGCAGCGGGTAGTCGAACCTGCGGGAGAAAAGTCGGTACGCCTCGATCGTCGTCGCGACGCCGGAGGCCTTGAGGGAAAACTTCAGCGCCCGGAACCGGGCCTTCTCGCAGATCCTCACGTACCGGGCTGCGCTCGCAACGAGCGCCTCCGGCGTCGGGCCGCCGTAGCGGTCCAGCAGGTCCCTTTCCACGGAGCCGGAATTCACCCCGATCCGGACGGGGATCCCGTTCGCCCGTGCGGCCCGCAGCACCTCGATCGTCTTGGCCTCCCCCCCGATGTTCCCGGGGTTGATCCGGAGGGCGGCCGCCCCCGCGTCGGCGCACGCGATCGCCAGCCGGTGGTCGAAGTGGATGTCGGCGATGACCGGGATCGGCGACCCCGCGCGGATCCTGCCGAACGCCTTCACCGCCTCAGCGTCCGGGACGGCGACGCGGACGATCTCGCACCCCTCCCTCGCGAGCGACCGGATCTGGGCCAGCGTCGCGCGGGCGTCGCGGGTGTCGGTGTTCGTCATGCTCTGGACGGAGACGGGCGCTCCCCCGCCCACGGGCACGCCGCCGACGCGGATGCGCCGGGTCTTCCTGCGTTCCTTCATGGGAGAAATACTATATGCGAGGCG
>CAZTFC010000095.1:0-5663 GCA_964612075.1 uncultured bacterium | reverse complement strand
AACGGGGAGGCGCTCTGGATCCTGTCGCGGTACACCGAGCTGACCGGCCGCGCGCCGAAGACGGAATGGTTGAAGTCGATCCGGGACGGCTCCCGCTGGATCCGCAGGAACCGCCTTCCGGCCGACGGCGACAAGATTTACGCGGGGCTCCTTCCGCCCGGCTTCAGCGCGGAGCACCTGGGGCCGAACGACTACTATTTCTGGGACGATTTCTGGGGGATCGCAGGGCTGCGGGCGGGCTCCTTCCTGCTTTCGAAGGGGGAAGGGAGCTCCGACCCCGACGGGTTCCGGGAGGAGGCGGAGGGGTTCCTCCAAACGGTGGAGAAATGCCTGGCCCGGGTCGCCCTGCGGCTGGGGAGGCCCGGCATGGCGGCGTCTCCCCATCGGCGGCTGGATTCCGGGGCGGTGGGCTCCCTGGCCGCGGGATATCCCCTGATGATCTTCGGGCCGCGCGACCCCCGCCTGATGGACACCGCGGAGTTCCTTCTCTCGGAATGCTCGGTGAACGGCGGCTTCTACCAGGACATCATCCATTCCGGGGTGAACCCCTACCTGACCCTGCACGTCGCGCAGGTGCTTCTGCGCGCGGGCGACCCGCGGTTCCAGGAACTTGTCCGCACCGTGGCGCGGCTGGCGTCCCCCACGGGCCAATGGCCGGAAGCGGTGCATCCCCGGACCGGGGGAGGGTGCATGGGCGACGGGCACCACGCCTGGGCGTCGGCCGAGTGGGTCCTGATGATCCGCAACATGTTCGTCCGGGAGGAGGGCGATCGGCTGGTCCTGGCGTCGGGCGTCCTTCCCGAATGGCTTGAGGACGGGTCCCCGGTGTCGTTCGGCCCCGCCCCCACCTCCTTCGGGGACGTGAAAGTGGAAGTCGTCCCCCGGGACGGGCGGACGGAAGTCCGGTGGAGCGCCTCCTGGAGGACCGTCCCGGCGCGGGTCGAGGTCGGTCTTCCCGGGCACGGGTTCATCGACGCCGCGCCCGGCAAGGAGTCTGTCCTCCTTGCGCCCGGAAGCGCCTCATGAACATCCTGATGCTGACGAACACGTTCACCCCCCACGTGGGAGGCGTGGCCAACAGCGTGGCGCGGTTCACGGAGGAGCTCCGCCGCAGGGGCCACCGCGTCCTCGTCGTGGCCCCGGAGTTCGAGGGGGCGCCTCCCGACGAGGGCGACGTCGTACGCGTGCCCGCGCTGCAGCAGTTCAACGGCAGCGACTTCGCCGTGCCCGTTACGCCGACCCTGAAAGTGTCCGCGGCCCTGAAAAATTTCCAGCCGGAGATCGTCCACTCCCATCATCCTTACCTTCTGGGGGACACGGCCCTGCGGGTCGCGGCGTCGAGGGAGGCCCCGGTGGTGTTCACGCACCACACGATCTACGAAAAGTACACCCATTACGTGCCCGGCGATTCCCCGCGGCTGAAGCGCTTCGTGATCGACCTCGCCACCGGGTATTGCAACCTGTGCGACGCGGTGATCGCGCCGAGCGGGACGGTGGCGGATCTCCTTGCGTCGAGGGGGGTCGCCGCGCCGATCACCGTGATCCCCACCGGCGTGGATCTCCGGGACTTCGAGGGAGCCGACGGCGCCGCGTTCAGGAGGGCGGCGGGAATCCCGGAACGTGCGTTCCTGGTCGGGCATGTGGGGAGACTTGCGCCCGAAAAGAACATGGCTTTCCTCGCCGGGGCCGTGGCGGGATTCCTGAAAGGACACCCGGGCGCCCGTTTCCTGCTGATCGGGGACGGGCCTTCGAAAGAGGAGGTCCTCGATATCTTCGGCCGGAACGGGCTTTCGGACCGGATCCACTGCGGAGGGGTCCTGAAAGCGAAGAAGCTGGCCTCCGCCTACCGTTCGATGGACGTATTCGCGTTCGCCTCCCTGACGGAGACGCAGGGCATGGTGCTGACGGAGGCCATGGCGGTGGGGGTGCCGGTCGTGGCGCTCGACGCGCCGGGGGCATGCGAAGTGGTGCGGGACGGGGAGAACGGACGCCTCGTCCCGGGCGTCGACGAGGAGGCCTTCCGGGAAGCCCTGCGGTGGGTCGCGGGGCGAACCCCCGGGGAAAGGCGCCGCATGGAAGACTCGACCGCCGCCACGGCGCGGGAATTCTCCATCGAGCGGAGCACGGAGAAGCTGATCACCGTCTACGGGAGACTTCTGAAAAACCGGCACACCCCGCGGGACATAGAAACCAGCCCGTGGACCTCCGCAAGGAATCTGATCGGAATGGAATGGGAGATCCTGCGCAATTTCGCCCGCGCGGCCGGAGAGGCGGTCCGCCCGGAGCCGAACGGAGACGACGGACCGGTTTCCCCTCCCGTCAATCGCACTTGAGTTCGTACCCGGCCGACACGCTGCGGAACAGGAGATCTTGATATCCTCCGCCGGGCTTCCGCGAGAGGGATACCAGCACCTTGACGTTATGGCGGTCCTTCGCCGGGGACCGTTCCTCCGCCCGGACGCCGTTGTTGAAGACCACCCGTGCGGGCCAGAAGTTCAAGGCGGTCTGGTCGTTCGCGGAAGACTTGTCGATCTCCGCGAGACGCTCCTCTCCGGGGACGTTGACCGTGAAGGCGATCTCGAACCGGTAAAAGGCGTACGGCCGCGTTTCGATGGGCAGCAACACGAGGGTTTTGTGGTTCTTCTCCCAGAACTCCTTGATCTCGTACTCGGACATGTTTCCCTGCTCGATGAACTCGCGCGTCCTGCCCGTTTCGACCAGGATGTCCACGGGTTCCGTCCCCCTCGCGCCGGCGTGGAGGTTCGGGTTGCCCGTGATGTCCACCGGGTTGCGGACGGCCCCGGTTTCGTCGGTCTTCATATTCCGAGTCTCATGTGCGACGGTCCAGACCCGGAAAGTTTCCGAAGAGAGCCGGGTACCGCCTGTCGCGACTTCCAGGCCGCCCTGCGCCCAGTCGTTGACGGCCAGGCCATATTCGACCTCCAGGCCGGAAGAGCGGTCGATCCCGTGCATGTAGGGAACCGGCCCCTCGAGAGTGAAGGTTCGGCTGGACCCCGGGGCGACCGCGCAACGGGTTGCGTCCGAAGCGGCGGGAGCGGCTGTTCCGGCCGATTCCTGCGTTCCCGGCTGCGGGGTCGCGGTTTCCGCAGCCGGAGACGTTTGCGTCCGCGGCGGCTGTTTTTTGTCGGAGGAACAGGAAGAGAGGAACAACGCGGCAAGGAGAAGCGCGAGGAAGCGGAATCCGGGTCTTCTTCCGGTCATGATCTTCTTCACCCCCTTGGAATCGTTTACCGCGGGTCCAAGTTGTTTGCGGGTAAAATATCAGATATCCCCACGGACACGAATCTCAGCCCGAAATTGACTTGGGCCGCTTCAATCAATAAAATAATGGTTTACACTTTTCAGGAGACCCTGATGCAGGAATTCCCGCGAATCCAGAGACTTCCCCCGTACGTCTTCGCGACCGTGACGGAACTGAAATCGAAGCTGCGGCACGCGGGCGAGGACATCATCGACCTCGGGATGGGGAACCCGGACCTTCCCACCCCGAAGCACATCGTCGAAAAGCTCACGGAAGCCGCCAGGCTGCCGAAAAACCACCGGTATTCCGCATCCCGCGGCATCCCGAAGCTGCGGCTGGCCATCTGCAACTGGTACAAGCGGAAATTCGGCGTGGATCTCGACCCCGAGACCGAGGCGATCGCCACGATCGGGGCGAAGGAGGGGCTGGCGCACCTGGTCCTGGCCACCATGGGGCCGGGCGACATCGCGCTCGTGCCGAGCCCGACCTACCCGATCCACACCTATTCGGTGATCATCGCGGGGGCGGACGTCCGGTCGATCCCCCTGATCTCCGGGGTGGACGATTTCATGGACCGCGTCGAGCGGGCGATGAAGACGCTGTGGCCGCGCCCCAAGATGCTGATCATCTCCTTTCCCCACAACCCCACGACGGAAGTGGTGGACCTCGAATTCCTCAAGCGGGTCGTCGCCTTCGCGAAGGAGAACGATATCCTGCTGATCCACGACCTGGCCTACGCGGACCTCGTTTTCGACGGGTACAAAGCGCCCTCCATCCTCCAGGTCCCGGGGGCGAAGGACGTGGCGGTCGAGCTCTACTCGATGTCGAAGGGGTACTCGATGGCCGGCTGGCGCGTCGGGTTCGTCGTCGGCAACCGGCAGATGGTCGGGGCCCTGACGCGGATCAAGAGCTACCTCGACTACGGCATGTTCCAGGCGATCCAGATCGCCGCGACCGTGGCCCTCAACGGCCCCCAGCGGGTCGTGGACGAGGCGGTGGAGGTGTACCGGAAGCGGCGCGACTGCCTCGTCGACGGGTTCGGGCGGATCGGGTGGGACATCGCCAAGCCGAAGGGGACGATGTTCGTGTGGGCCCCCATCCCCGCGCCGTTCGACGCGATGGGGTCGCTGGAATTCTCCAAGCAGATGCTGCTGCGCGCAAAGGTGGCCGTTTCCCCGGGGGTCGGCTTCGGCGAGCACGGGGAGGGATACGTGCGGTTCGCGCTGTGCGAGAACGAGCACCGGATCCGCCAGGCGATCCGGGGGGTGAAGACGATGCTCCAGTCGCCCGCCCGCGGGAGGGCCAAATGAGCCAGCCGCTGAAGGAGATCGGCGTCGGGGTGATCGGCTTCGGGACCGTGGGCACGGGCACGGTGAAGCTGCTGCTCGAGAACGCTGAGCAGCTTCGCAAGCGCGTGGGGGTTCCCGTGAAGCTGGTCCGCGTCGCGGACGCCGACACGAAGCGGGACCGCGGCGTGAAGCTCCCGGAAGGGACGCTCGTCGGCGACGGCATGCAGGTCGCGCGGGACCCGAACGTCCGGATCGTCGTCGAGCTGATCGGCGGCACGGGGGCGGCGAAGGACTTCCTCCTGGAGGCGATCCGCAACGGCAAGTCGGTCGTCACGGCGAACAAGGCGCTCCTGGCGGAGTGCGGGCCGGAGATCATGCACGCGGTGGCCGAAAAGGGCGTCGACATCGGTTTCGAGGCGAGCGTCGGCGGCGGCATCCCCATCATCCGCACGATGAGGGAGGGGCTCGCGGCGAACCGGATCCTCGGGATCTACGGGATCATCAACGGCACCTGCAACTACATCCTCTCCCGCATGACGAAGGAGGGGAAGGCGTTCTCCGGGGTGCTCGCCGAGGCCCAGAAGGCGGGGCTGGCGGAGGCCGACCCGTCGTTCGACGTCGACGGCATCGACACGGCGCACAAGCTGGCGATCCTGGTCTGGCTCGCCACCGGCGGGCGGGTCTCCCTGAAGGACATCTACGTGGAGGGGATCCGGGACATCTCGCCCGAGGACATCGCGTTCGCGACGGAGTTCGGGTACACGGTGAAGCTGCTGGCGATCGCCAAGGAGAGCCCCGCCGGGATCGAGGCGCGGGTCCACCCGACGATGATCCCGTCCCATTACCTTCTGGCCACCGTCGACGGCGCGAACAACGCCGTCTACGTGAAGGGGGACTTCGTCGGGGCGTCCATGTCGTACGGGCAGGGGGCCGGCATGCTGCCCACCGCCTCGGCCGTCGTGAGCGACGTGATCGAGATCTCGAGAAACCTGCTGCGCGGCTCCTCCGGGCGCATCCCGCCCAGCGGCTTCTCCCTCGTCGACCCGAAGATGATCACGGGCATCGCGCCCTTCGACGAGGTGCAGTGCGAGTATTACCTGAAGATCCTCGTC
>CAZTFC010000094.1:0-5666 GCA_964612075.1 uncultured bacterium | reverse complement strand
GCCTCGGGATCGGTGGCGTCCTCCTCCTGTTCGCGGCCCGGGTCGCCGGCAACCCACGAGCGAACGGGTTCGGGATCGGGCTCCGCGGCGAACAGCGCGTCGATGTCCGCCTGCGAGGCGCGTGTCCCCTCGCGCTCGGGTGGCGACGCCTCGCCCCTGGCCGCGAACGCCGGCTCGACGGCCGGCTCCGGTTCGGGCTCCCAATTTTCCGGCGCCGCTCCGGGGAGCGCGGGGGAGGGGACGTGCCGCGGCCGCGGCACGCCGTTGGTGGTGCGGCCGGCGCGGCCCGCGTTAAGCCCCGCGGGCCGCGCCGGGATCGTCCGAGCCGTCGCGCATCAACGGGCTTTCCGCGCCTTCGCCGCCTTCTTCGGCGCCGCCTTCCTCGCGGGCGCGGGCTTCTTCGCCGACGGCTTCTTTCCCTTCTCCGGGCGGAAGGGGTTCCGGGTCAGGGCGATGGGGAGCACATCGTCCATGCTCTTGACCAGGGAGAAGCGGACCTGCTTCGCCTCGTGGCGCGGGATCTCCTCGAGGTCCTTCCGGTTCTGGTCCGGGGCGATGACGTGCGTGATGCCGCCGCGCAGCGCCGCCAGCGACTTCTCCTTCAGCCCCCCGATGGGGAGAACGCGCCCGCGCAGCGTCACCTCGCCGGTCATCGCGACGTCCCTCCTCACGGGGATCCCCGTGAGGGAGGAGACGAGCGCCGTTGCGATGGTGATCCCGGCGGACGGCCCGTCCTTGGGGATCCCGCCGGACGGGACGTGGATGTGGATGTCCTGCTTCTGGTAGAAGGTCCTGGAGATGCCGAGCCGCGCGGCGCGGGACCGGGCGTAGGTGAGCGCCGCCTGCGCGCTCTCCCGCATCACGTCCCCCAGGTTCCCGGTGATGATCACGCTCCCCTTGCCCTCGACGAGCGACACCTCGATGAAGAGCATGTCGCCGCCCGTCGGGGTCCAGGCCAGCCCCGTGGCGACGCCGACCTCGTCGGCCTCCCCCTCCTTCTCGGGGATGTGCATCGGGACGCCGAGGTACTTCTGCAGGTTCTTCGCCGTGACGGCGAATGGGCCCTTCTCCCCCTCGGCGATCTTGCGGGCCACCTTGCGGCACACCTGGCCGATCTCGCGCTCCAGGTTGCGCAGCCCCGCCTCCCGCGTGTACTGGTGGATGACCGCCAGGATCGCCTTGTCGTTCATCACGATCTGGCCCGGCTTGATGCCGTTTTCCTCCTGCTGCCGCGGCAGCAGGTACTTCTTCGCGATCGCCAGCTTGTCGACGTCGGTGTAGCCCGAGAGCTGGATGATCTCCATCCGGTCCTTGAGGGCCGGCGGGATCGGGTCCATCACGTTCGCCGTCGCGATGAACAGCACCTTCGACAGGTCGAAGGGTACGTTCAGGTAGTTGTCGCTGAAGGCGAAGTTCTGCTCCGGGTCGAGGACCTCCAGAAGCGCCGCGGACGGGTCGCCGCGGAAGTCGGCGCCGACCTTGTCGATCTCGTCGAGCATGAAGACGGGGTTGCGGCTACCGGTCTGCTTCATCCCCTGGATGATCCGGCCCGGCATCGCGCCGACGTAGGTCCGGCGGTGGCCGCGGATCTCCGCCTCGTCCCGGATGCCGCCCAGCGACATGCGGATGAACTTCCGCCCCATCGCCCGGGCGATCGACTTGCCCAGCGAAGTCTTCCCGACGCCGGGGGGCCCGACGAAGCACAGGATCGGCCCCTTCATCTTGTCCTTCAGCTTCCGGACGGAAAGGTACTCGAGGATCCGCTCCTTGACCTTCTCCAGGTCGTGGTGGTCCTCGTCGAGGATCTTCTTGGCCTTGTCGATCTGGATGTTGTCCCTCGTCTCCTTCTTCCAGGGCAGCTCCACCAGCCAGTCGAGGTAGGTTCGCACCACGGAGGACTCGGCGGAGTCGGGGTGCATCCCCTCGAGCCGCCGGAGCTGCTTGTCGGCCTCCTTGAGGACCTCCTCGGGCATCCCGGCGCTCTTGACCTTCTCCCGGAGCTCGTCGGCCTCCTCGGTCTTGCCGTCGATGTCGCCCAGCTCCTGCTTGATGGCCTTCATCTGCTCCCGCAGGAAGTATTCCCGCTGGCTCTTCGACATCTCCTCCTTGGCCTGGTTCTGGATCTTCGCCTGCATCTCCGCGAGCTGCAATTCGCGGGAGAGCAGGTTGTTCACCAGGTTCAGGCGGGCGACGGGGTCCTCCTCCTCGAGGACGCCCTGGGCCTCCTCGATCTTCAGGCGGAGATTCGAGGCCACCAGGTCGGCGAGCACGCCGGGGTTGTTGATGTTCTCCGTGACCATCAGGATCTCGACCGGCATGTTCTTCAGGGTGAGGATCTTCTCGATCTTCTCCCGCGAGGCGCGCATGAGCGCCTCGATCTCGAGGGTCCCTTCCCTGGTAGGAGCCTCGACGATCCGGTCGATGCGGACGCGCACTCCCGGCTTCCCCTCGATGAACTCGACGATCTTCCCCTTCGTGACGCCCTGGATGAGGATCTTCAGGCGGCCGTCGGGCAGCTTGATCATCCGCATGATCATCGCCACGGTGCCCGTCCGGTACAGCTCCTCGGGCTTCGGGTCCTCCACCGTGGGGTCCTTCTGCGTCGCCAGGAAGATGTACCGGTCCCTCGCGAGCGCCTCGTCCACCGCGGAGATGGACCCTTCCCGCCCCACGAACAGCGGCAGGGTCATGTAGGGGAATATGACGATGTCGCGCACCGGGAGAAGGGGCAGGATGTCGGGAATCTCGGGCCCCCCCTCCTTCTCCTCGACGGCCGCGCCTCCGCCGGCGGCCGCGGGAGCTTCCTCCGCGGCCGGGGCGGGTTCATCGCCTTCCGGGTTCGGCTTTATGTCCTTGGTTTCCTCGTCTGCCATTTCGCTGTCGCCCCTTTCCGTAGGCGGACCCGTCGACTACTCCTGCGTCACCGGGACACGGCGCTCCTTGCCGCGCCGTTCCGCCATCTTCGGAATAGTGATCGTCAGGACCCCATCTTTCTGACGCGCGGAGATCTTCCCGAGATTCACCGGACCCGCCACTTCGAACATCCGGCAGAACTTTCCGAAGCTGCGCTCCAGGCACAGGAAGGAGGTTTCTCCCTTCGGGAAATCGGGCGGTTTCTCCCCCGTCACCTCGATCCGGTCCCCCCGCACCCAGACCTGCAAGGCTTCCGCCGGGACCCCCGGGAGTTCCAAGAGGATCCGGACGGAGTCGTCCACCTCCGTGACGTCCGACGGAGGCCTGTGCGCCGTCTCCGCCGAAAGGTCCAGGAGCATGACGCTTCCGGGCGGCCTCTGTTCCAGGCGGTCCTCCGGCAACCCGTGCCCGACGATCCCCGCGCGCGGACTACCACTCCTCTGGCTCACACGAATCTCTCCTTTCGAAGGAACGCCTGCAGTCCCGGCCCGATCTCCGGGTCCTTCAGGGCGAAGGCGATGTTCGCCATCTGGAATCCGAGCTTGGTCCCCGCGTCGTAGCGGACCCCCTCGAACTCGTAACCGATCACCCGCTCCCTGCCGATCAGCGCCCGGATGGCGTCCGTGAGCTGGATCTCCCCCCCCGCCCCCGGGCGGGTCGCCTGCAGGGCGGGGAAGATGGACGGAGGCAGGATGTACCTCCCGATGATCGCGAGGTCGGACGGCGCCTTCTCCGGCCGCGGCTTCTCGACCATGTCGGAAACGTCGTACGCCCGGTCGCCGATCCTCTTCCCCTTGATGATGCCGTATTTGGAAACCGCGTCCTTCGGGACCCTCTGGATGGCCAGCACCGCGCCGGCGCTGTGCCGCTCCGCCGCCTGGGTCATCTGCTTCAGCACGGGGACGGGGGCGTCGATCACGTCGTCCGACAGGACGACGGCGAACGGCTCCTCGCCGACGATCTCCATCGAACGCAGCACCGCGTGCCCGAGCCCCAGCGGGAGGTTCTGCCGGACGTAGAAGAAGTCGGCCCCGTCCGTGACGCGGCGGACCTGCTCGAGGAGCTCTCCGTTCCCTTTCTTCTCCAGCAGCGCCTCCAGTTCGAAGGACACGTCGAAATGGTCCTCGATCGCGTTCTTTCCGCGGCCGGTCACGATGATCATGTCCCGGATGCCGGCCGCCTTGGCCTCCTCGACCCCGTGCTGGATGAGCGGCATGTCCACCAGGGGGAGCATCTCCTTCGGGGAAGCCTTCGTGGCCGGGAGAAACCGCGTGCCGAACCCGGCCGCGGGAAACACCGCCTTTCGGATCATCTCTCGCCCTCCCTGCGCGTATCGGTCGGGGCCTTGCCCCGGAAGCGGCGGAAGAACGCCGCGACGTCGGAGCGGTCCCGCGTCCATCTCATCGGGGGGAGGTTCGCCCGGAACAGCTCCCCGTATCGCCGGCTCGCCACCCGCTCGTCGAGCAGCGCCACCACGCCGTAATCGTCTCCGCGCCGAAGGAGCCTGCCGACGCCCTGCCGGAGCGCCAGGACCGCCTCCGGAAGCTGGAACGCGGCGAAGGGATCGATCCCCCGCTCGCGGAGCGAACGGATGCGCGCGGACGTCACGGGATCGGAAGGGGAGGCGAACGGCAGCTTGTCGATGATGACGCAGCGCAGAGACGCGCCCGGCACGTCGACCCCTTCCCAGAACGTCCCTGTGCCGATCAGAACCGTGTCCTCTCCGTCCCGGAATTCCTTGAGCAGCTGCGCCCGCGGCGCGTCGCCTTGAACGTACAGGGTATACGGCACCTCCCCGCGCAGGGCCTCCTCGAGAGCCGACAGAGTCCTGTAGCTCGTGCAGAGGACGAGCGCCCCGCCTCCGGAGCAGTCGAGGAGCTCCCGCGTCTCCGCGGCCGCCGCGGAGGGGAAAGACGCCTCCGACGGGGCGGGAAGGCCCCGGGGGACGTAGAACAGGGTCCGCTCGGCGAAGTCAAACTCATTATCCACGATGAGTTCCCGCGGTTCAACCCGGGTAAGCCCCACCCTTTCGCGGAAATACGACAGGTCGCCCGACACGGACAGCGTCGCCGAGGTGAGGAGGAAGGGGATCGGGTCCCCCCACAGCGACTCCGAAAGGACGGGGGAAACCTCGATGGGAGTCCTGTGGAGGGCCACGGCGCCCCCGCGGCGCTCCGCCCAGGCGACCGCCTCGGCCGAGTCCGTCCGCAGCACCGACTCCAGGTCCTCCAGGAAGGAGCGCACCCTGCGCAGCAGCGCCTCCCGGTCCTGCGCGGCGTCGGCGGCGGGGCGCGCCGCGCCGGCGGCTTCCGTGGAAAGCGACAGCGACAGCTCCCCTCCGGCGCGAAGCAGCGACCCGGCCTTCTCGCCGAACCGCGCCCGCCCCGGGATCCCTCCGATCGTGAGCCGCCCGTCGCCTTCCCCCACCGCGTCGAAGGCGGACTCCGCGGCGAGGCGGAACTGCTCCGACAGCGCGAGGAGGCCGGCGCCGGCGCCCCCCATCCCGGCGGCGGCGCGCCGGAGGTCCCTCGAAAGCTCGCGCGCCCTGCCCAGGGAGACGCTCACGCCGAAGAACAGCGAGGCGGTCTCCTCGATGCCGTGCGCCTCGTCGAACACCACGGCCTCCGCCCGCGGGAGAACCTCCCCCGGCCGCTCCTCCTCGCCGCCGTGCCCGCCTTGCGGCCCGGCGAGCCGCGCTCGCAGGGAAAGGTCGGCGAAGAACAGGTGGTGGTTGACCACGACGACGTCGGCGG
>CAZTFC010000093.1:0-5840 GCA_964612075.1 uncultured bacterium | reverse complement strand
GGTTGCCGCCGCGCCGGGGCGGCCTTCAGGCTGCCTTGTTTTTGGGCGCTCCGCGTCAGGCTCCCGCCAGGATCCCGGGAATCGGCCGCCCGTCGATCCATCAGGTATAGTGAAATCCATGGGAAAGATCGTCGTCTTCCTGGTGATCGTCTGCGCGGGGGCCGCGGCGTATGCCAAGGCGCGCCGGGAAGGGACATGGTCCTGGTCGCATTTCTGCAAGACCGTCTTCGCCCTTTCGGCGCTCGGCGCGGCGGCGGGGATCCTGGTGATCCGGGTATCTGCCTGGATGGGGCCGGGAAACGCCTTCCTGTCGACGATGCTGGGGTTGGCGGTCATCGCGGCGGGGGTCGCGGGCATCACGCTGTGGCTGCGCGGCAGGCCCGGGCAGCGACCGGGGCGATGAATCCTTCGCGGCCCGGAAAATCAGATCATGGTCGAGCGACTTCCTGTTTCGCGGGGAAGTACCAGGTTTCCCCGTGGAGGAGGAGCGGGGTCCGTTCTTCGGGAAGGCCGGCCGCTTCCGCGGCCTTCCGATAATCCTTCGGGGGAGCGTCCATCGGCTCGTCGGTCAGGTCGAAGACGCCCCACTGCTGCGGAATGAAATATTCCGCCCGAAGCTCCCGGAACGCTTTCACCGCCTCGTCGGGATTCATGTGGTAGCGGGACATGAACCATCGGGGCTCGTACGCCGCGATGGGAAGAAGGGCCGCGTCGATGGGACCGAATTTTTCCCCGTACTCCGCGAATCCATGGAAGTAGCCGGAGTCGCCGGCGTAGTACACCTTCCGGTCCTCCGTCTCGACGAGCCAGGAGCCCCAGAGGCGGCGGTTCGTGTCGAACGGCGTCCGCTTGGTCCAATGCTGGACCGGGAGGAAGCGGTAGGTCACGCCGTCGACCGTGCGGCTCTCGAACCAGTCCAGCTCCGCCACCTTCGCTCCGGGGAGCACGTCCTCGAACCATTCGCGGTACCCCAGCGGGACCAGGTAGAGCGGCCCGGCGCCGAGCCGGCGGATGCTGTCGGCGTCCAGGTGGTCGAAATGGCCGTGGGAGATGAGCACGACATGGAAGGGGGGAAGCTCTTCAGGAGCCAGAGGGAACGGGGCGAACCGGTCGATGAAGAACGTGACGTCCCCGAAGATCGGGTCCGTCAGGATGTCCGTGGTCCCGAGGCGCAGCCACAGCGTCCCGTGCCCCAGATAGGTGACGGAGTCGCCCCCCTGCCCGATCCGGGTCGTGTCCGGCTTGACGGTCCGGAAGACCGGGCGCTCCTTTTTCTCCTCCTCGAAGGGATTCGAGGAGAATTTCCACTTCAGGAGTCGTAGCAGGTTCCCCGGCCGCTCGTCAGAGAGCCAGGGGTTCGCGAAGCCGGGATTCCTGTGGTGGGTCTTCGCCCGGGCGAGCGATTCGATGTCCGCCGCCCCGGCGAGGGAGAATTGCCGGAAAAGCAGAAGGGCGACGACCCACGCCGGAAAGAAGACCGCTCTCCAGAGCCCGCGCATCTATCCGCCTCCGTTTCCGCAACGACCGTACGAGACGATTTTCGCCGGAAGCGGGGCGGACCGCAATCCTCCCTGCGGGGGGCCCGTTCCTTCGGGCCGGGGGCGCTCATGCGATCTCCCGTTTCCCGCCGGCCCCGGTCGCTACGCCCGTCCCGATGGACACGGGCGACTTGAGGTACTCGTGGATGAAGGTCATGGCCACGGCGCCTTCGCCGACGGCCGATCCAAGGCGTTTGGCGGAGCCGGAGCGCACGTCCCCGGCCGCGAAGACCCCGGGCATGCTCGTCTCGAACCTGCGGGGGACGCGGTCGACAGGGGGGGGCGCAGCCTCCGCGTTCGCGTCCGCCCCGGTCAGGATGAAGCCTCCGGCATCGCGCCGGACCGCGCCCGCCAGCCACTCCGTGCGCGGCTGCGCCCCGATCAGGACGAAGAGCGCGGAGGCGGGACGCGTCTCCCGTTGCCCGCTTCTCCTGTCCGCGATCGTGAGGCGTTCGAGCCGCCCCTCGCCGTGGCCTTCGACCGCTTCCGAACGAAGGAGCACCTCGACGTTCGGCAGGTTGCGGATCTCGCGCACCAGGTAGTCGGACATGTGTTTCTCCAGCGAATCCCCCCGCACCAGGAGCGTCACGCTCCTCGCAAACCTCGCGAGATGGACGACGCCCTGGCCGGTCGAGTTCCCCGAACCTGCCACGAAGACGTCCCTCCCCGCGATGAAGTGCACGTCGTACGGGACGATATAAAATACGCCGGTTCCCGCGAAGCGCTCTATTTCCGGCACCCCGATGCGGCGGTAGGCCGCCCCGGTGGCGATGAGCACGCTTTTCGCGACGATCTCCATGCCGTCCGCCAGCGCCACGACGCGGTCCGTCCCGCGGGCCTCCAGCCGCGTCGCCTCCCGCGCGAAGACGTACTTCGTGCCGAAGAGCCAGGCCTGCTCGTAGGCGCGCTGGGCGAGCGCGGCGCCGCTGATGCCGCGCGGAAAACCGAGGTAGTTGCGGATCAGCGAACTGGTGCCCGCCTGCCCGCCGACCGCTTCGCGCTCGATGACGACCGTGCGCAATCCCTCCGAGGAAGCGTACACGGCGGACGCGAGACCCGCCGGACCCCCTCCGACGATGGCGAGATCGCAGGTCGGTTCCTCGACGTCGGTGGCCCCGAGCGCGTCCAGGATCTGCGCGTTCGTGGGATCCGGGAGGACATGCCCGTCGAGGAGCACGACGGCGGGCAGCCGGTCCGGATCGAGCCGCGCGTTTTCGATGAGCCGCAGGCCGTCCGGGGAGCCTGCGCAGTGGAAGCCGTGCGGAATCCCGTTCCTCTCGAGCAGGTCGCGGATCTCCCTGCACCGGGGAGAGGGATCCTCGCCGAGAACGCGGACGATCTCCATCCGCGGCCCGTGCAATCGCGTCCAGTCCGCGAGGAACTCCCCGATGACAGGATAGAGATGAACCTCCGGCGGAGACCAGGGTTTGTGCAGGTAGTTGTCGAGCCGCCCCATCGCGCAATTTTCCAGGATCGCCGGCGCGGCCGCCCGGTCGCCCCAATCCACCAGCAGCGCGCGCTGGGCCTCGGGGAAAATTCCGTGGGCATGGACCAGCAGGTCCGGACCGGTCATCTCCGGCATCCACAGGTCGGCGATGACGAGGGCTACGCGCCCGCTCCCGTTCCTGATGCGCTCGAGTTCGGCCAGGGCGTCATGCGCGGAAAGGTGCGGGATGACGCGGTAGTCCCCGCCGTAGCGGCGGGTCAGGGCGTCGAGCAGCGAGGAGAGGGCGGCCGGCTCGTCGTCCACTACGAGGATGATCGGGCGCGCGTTCATGGAACCCTCCCGGCTCTTCGGACGGCATGCTCAATGCGCGATCATGCGGCCCCCTTTTTCGGCCCCCGGTGATGGGAGAGGATCGCATCGATCTGTTCCATGTCGAACTTGTTCAACCCCACGATCCGGGCGTGCGAACGAAATGCCGGCGGCAATATCCGGAGGGCATCCTCCCTGGTGTCCACTTCCACGATGAGCCACGCCCTGTGATCTCCGTCCATGCATCCCCAGTCCGTATGGGTCAGGTAATGGGAACCGGTCTTGAGGAAGATCTCGACGACGCGGGCGCATGCCACTTCCTCCTCTTCGTGCGGCACCTCGATCAGGAACCTCGCCATGGCCGCGTACCTCCTTTCCGTCGCCCTGCTTCGGAGAGGGGCTCCCCGTCAGGTAAACCAGGATGTTCGGACGCCCCCCGTATCGGCGAATCGGGTTCATGCAGGTAAGATTTCCGCCGGATCGGGAGTGTTTCGGCACGAGGAAAGATTCCCGGCATCCGCCCATGGCTCATGCGCGAAATTACAACCTGTCACTGCGGGGGGCGGATCGCCGGAGGTACGACCCGTGCAGACGAAAAAGCGCCGCCGGGAATCCGCTTCCCGACGGCGCCCATGTCTTGCCGGATCGGATCAGGCGGCCTTGCCGACCTGCGTCGTCACATCGGCAATGCTTTCGTAAACCCTGTCCTCGATCTTGTCCAGCCGGTCCATCACGACCTTGTTGGCGCTATGTCTCAATGCGTGATCCTTCAGAGAGCTGTTCTCCGCAGGGAATTTCATTCCCCTGAGGCTGTAGGCGATATCCGTGGCGGATCCGCCTTTCGTGTCGCCGCAATCTACATGTTCCATGGGTTTCCTCCTGTGGCTTCTTATCCGGTATCTGTTTGGAACGTATGTTATTGCCCGTCTAACAAATGGGATGGCCCGACGACAGGCAGGGATTCGCGTAAGCGATAGGAAGTTGTCAGCCGTGGGAGTCGTGAGGACCCATTTCTCCGATGGCGGTGTTGCGCATTCGGACGCAGGACGGTTGCCTGCCGCGTTCCTTCTTCCAGGATGCGCGCGCAGGATGGAGATGGTTCCGTTGCGGGAAACAGCTGCGCAGGATAGTGCATCCCAACAGCTGGCAAGTAGTCGGCACAACGCGTCTTCAACCCGAAAATCCGGGTCTTCGGGAGAGGATCATGGAAGCGACGGGAAAGTTGGCATCCTGCTGCTGGTCGTCGGACTGGGGCGAGGGATCCGTGTCCGGTCCGCACGAACGCTTCGAGACGGTCCCGTTCCGGACTCCTCGCGCACCTTCCACATCGATGCTTTGATGATGGTCGAGATCATCAAGAAAGGGAGGGTTTGAATCATGCTTGATGGCAATGCATCTATAGCAAAATTCGACTCGCTGATACGCACGAGCATGCAGCGACTGGCTTTGCCTTTGATGCGTTATTCTTTAGCGGTTATCTTTATCTGGTTCGGAGCCCTTAAGCCTTTTGGCTTGAGTCAGGCGAGTGATTTGGCGGCCGGCACGGTTCCTTTTATTCCGAGGGAAATATTTATCCCGGTCCTTGGCTGGTGGGAAGTCGCTATCGGTGTGTGTTTTCTCTTTAGACCTTTGATCCGCGTGGCCATTCCCTTGCTGATCCTGCAAATCCCCGGAACATTCCTGCCGCTGGTTCTGCTGCCTGAATATTGTTACACAAAATTCCCTTTCGCTTTGACCATCGAGGGGCAGTACATCATCAAGAATCTCTTGATCATTGGATGTGCCCTGGCTATCGGCGGATCACTCCCGCCAATAGGCCAGCTGGACCCAAAGACATCTTCTCATCACGTTTAATATGGTGCGAAAAAAGTGCTCCATGTCCGGGTCCGGGATGACGCGGGCAATGTTTGTCGGTTTTCAATCGGTCTCCAATTTTAAGCCACCATCTGCGCCGAATCGTGACCGATGCGGCATGGGAAATCGCATTTTCAGGTCCTATGTTCAGGTCCTATGGTTATGCTTTTCCGGGGAGGATCAATCCTGGATGCTGATAACGCCATTAAGTGGGTCAGGTTTCGATGCCGAACGACACATTGAGCGACCCACGTGATCGGTTCACCCCTGATCATGATGCGGAGATCCAGGGGATCACGCTGTCGGATTTTGCATGGGAAGCCGCGCAGACCGCGAACCCCGTGCAAACAACCGCCTTTTCCGGGCCGAAAAGGAGGTTTCCACGGAGGGTGTTGACGCGGGAAATCCCTTGCAGTATTATTACTTTTCTTTCCGGACGCGCCCTTAGCTCAGCTGGATAGAGCACTTGACTACGAATCAAGTGGCCAGAGGTTCGAATCCTCTAGGGCGCGCCACTCTTTTTCCTTTAGCGCACAATGAGGATTCGAAGCGAACCCGCCGCCGAGCGGGCAGCGAGGACAAGCCGCCATGGATGGCGGCGGCAGGCGGGTGAGGGGAGGCTACGCAGGGAGGAACAAGGAGGTTCCGACCGAAGTAGCCGAATCCTCTAGGGCGCGCCACTCTTTTTCCCT
>CAZTFC010000092.1:0-6090 GCA_964612075.1 uncultured bacterium | reverse complement strand
CCGGACAGCTCCCGGAGCTGCCCGAGCCGGTCCCGCTCGGGGAGCAGCGCCAGCACCGGCTCGTACATCCCGCCGCCCAGCAGCTCGACCTGGCCGCGCGACACGAGCTCCTTGAGGAGGGAGAACGTCTCCGGCGCGCGCTCCTCCACCCACTGGAACAGCCAGCCGGAGAAATGGATCGTCGCCTTGATCGCGGGGAACTCCGACAGCAGCCGGAGGAACGGCATGTATGCGTCGTCCGTCGCGACCGCGAGGACTTTCTCGAAGTTCCCGACCGGCTGGTGGTTGTGGAAGCAGAGGAGAAGGGCGCGGCGGTTCTCGGGCGATCCGGGGCCGTTCATGGTTCCTCCTGCGTTCACATCTTGACGAGGAAGGGGAAGAGGATCCGGTAAGCGAAATATCCGGCGGCGGCCGAGGCGGGGATCGTCAGGACCCACGCCCACACGATCCGGATCCCCACGCCCCAGTTGACCTTCCTGCGGCCCTGGGACAGCCCGGTCCCGAGGATCGCCGAGGTGATGACGTGGGTGGTGCTGATGGGAATCCCCAACGCGGTCGCCGTCAGGATGACGGCCGCGGAGGAGGTCTCCGCGCAGAAGCCGTGGACCGGCTGGAGCTCCACGAAGTCCTTGCCGACCGTCTTGATGATCCGCCAGCCGCCCATCGCCGTGCCCGCCGCCATCGCCGCGGCGCAGGCCAGCATGACCCATGTGGGAACGTGGAAGGTGGAAAGGGACCCGTAGGTGAACAGCGCCAGGGAGATGATGCCCATCGACTTCTGCGCGTCGTTGGAGCCGTGCGAGAAGGCCATGAACGCGGCGGAGAAGACCTGGAGGTGGCGGAAGGCCCGGTTCAGCGGCGAGGGATGGTAGCTCCGGAAGACCCAGAAGATGGCGACCATGAGCAGGTAGGCGGCGATCGTCCCGGTCACCGGGGAAACGACGATCGCGATCACGATCTTCGAGATCCCGCCCCATTGGAGCGGGTCGACCCCCCTGGCGGCCACCACGGCGCCGATGAGCCCCCCGATGATCGCGTGCGACGAGGAGGCGGGGATGCCGTAGTGCCACGTGAGGAGGTCCCAGAAGATCGCCCCGAACAGCGCCGCGAGCACGATGATCTGGGACACGTAGGCCGGGTCGACGATCCCCTTCCCGATCGTCGTGGCGACGTGCGTCGAGATGAGCGCCCCGACGAAGTTCAGGACCGCCGCCATCCCGATGGCGGCGCGGATCGACAGGGCCCGGGTGGAGATGCAGGTGGCGATGGCGTTCGCCGTGTCGTGGAAGCCGTTGATGAAGTCGAAGGCCAGGGCGGAGACGATCACCAGCCCCAGCAGGATTTCCGGGGTTTCAGGCATTCTTCAGCGCCACGCTTTCCAGCACGTTCGCCGCGTCTTCGCACCGGTCGGTCGCCAGCTCGAGCGTCTCGTAGATCTCCTTCCACTTGATGATGACGATGGGATCGGACTGGTTCTCGAACAGGTTGGCGATGGCGTCCCGGCAGACCCGGTCGGCCTCGTTCTCGAGCGAGTTCACCTCGACGCAGTGCTCGTACACGCGGTCCCGCCCCTTGGCCAGGGGAAGGTGGTCGATCCCCTTCTGGAGCTCCTGCACGGACTTGAGGATCAGGAACCCCAGCTCCTTGGCGTACGGGGTCGTCGCGGAAATCTTGTAGACCATGAGCCGCGTGGCGACGCCGTGGATCAGGTCGATCACGTCGTCGAGCGAGGAGGCCAGCTTCAGGATGTCCTCGCGGTCGATCGGGGTGATGAAGGTGGTGTTGAGCTTCCGGACGATGTCGTGGGTGATGACGTCCCCCTTGTGCTCCACCTCCTCGATCCTCCGGGCCCGCTCCGGCAGGTCGTCGAACCGGTCGAGCAGCTCCTTCAGTTGCTGCGCCCCCTCGACGATGTTCTCCGAAGCCTTGGCGAACATCGAGAAGAACTCCTCGTCCCTGGGAATGATCCGGAACATCACGCCTCCCCCGCTATTCGCGCCAGCGCGTTTTCCGCGCCCGCAACCAGCTCTTCGATGATCTCCCTGACGGGCTGAACCTTCCTGACGAACGCGACGCTCTGGCCGGCCATCAGCGACCCGCGCTCCACGTCCCCCTCCACCACCGCGCGCCGCAGCGCCCCGATCCAGAATTCCTCGAGCTTCCTCATCGCATCTTCTCGCGTTATCGACCCGGCTTTCAAGTCGGCGAGCAGCGACAGCTGCAGGCGGTTGAAGTCCCGGGTCCCCTCGTTGACGATCGCCCGGACGGGAATCGTGGGGAGGGACGGGTCGAACTGGGCGGTGGGCATGGCGTCGCGCGCGGCCGCCCTGATGTACGCCTCCTTGAACCTGGGGTGGGCCACGCACTCCTCGGCGGCGACGAACCGCGTCCCGAGCTGGACCCCCGCCGCCCCGAGCGACAGGTACTGGGCGATCATCTCGCCGGTGCCGATCCCCCCGGCGACGAACACAGGTATTTCTTTGATATTCAACAGGAATTCCTGCGCCAGGACCGAGGTGGCCACCGGCCCGACATGCCCGCCCGCCTCGTTCCCCTCGATCACCAGTGCATCGATCCCCTGCTGCATCAGCCGCCGGGCCAGCGGCAGGGTCGGGGCGAAGCAGATCACCTTCAGGCCCGCCTCCTTGACCCTGGAGATGTCCCTCCCCGACGGGATGGTCCCCGCGAAGAAGACGAACGGGCACTTCTCGCGGACGACCACGTCGACCTGCTCCCGGAACGCCGGGGCGACCGTGATGAGGTTGACGCCGAACGGCTTGTCGGTCCTTCCGCGGGTGTCGGCGATCTCTTTGGCCAGGAGGTCCGGGGGCATGTTCCCCCCGGCGAGGACGCCAAAAGCCCCCTCGTTGGAGATGGCGGATACGAGCGTGGGCTCGGAAACCCAGGTCATGGCCCCGCACAGGATGGCGTAGCGGGTCCCGAGGAAATCGGTACCGCGCTTCCACGCCGCCGGGAGGTGCTTCGGTTGCATCGATATCGCCCCGCTTCGGCTGTCCGCTGAACAGTTTTTTATATCATACAGCGGTCTGCTATCATCTATTTATCCGCCATGGTCCGACAAAGCGAAATGTACGACATCACGGTGGTCGGCGCGGGCCCTGTTGGGCTTTATGCGACGTATTACGCGGGGTTGCGCGAGTGCCGGACGAAGCTGATCGAGACCTATCCGCAGGTCGGCGGCCGATTGATCTCGATGTACCCGGAAAAGGTGATCTTCGACGTCGCGGGGCACCGGAACATCGTCGCCGCGGAGCTCGTGCGGATCCTCGAGGCGCAGGCGATGCAGTACCGTCCGACGGTCGTCCTCAACGAGCGGGTCGTTTCCTTGCGGATCCTCGGCGAGCGCGTCATCGAGCTGGCGACGCCCGCCGGGAACCACTATACCCAGACCGTCGTCATCGCCGCCGGCTGCGGGGCCTTCGTCCCGAGGAAGCTGGACGTCCCCGGCCTGATCGACTTCGAGGGGAACGGGATCTATTATTACCTCGGCTCCTTCGAACCGCTCCGGGGGAAGAGGGTCCTGATCGTGGGGGGAGGCAACAGCGCGGTGGACTGGGCGCTGTCGCTCGACGGGGTCGCCTCCGAGGTCACCCTGTGCCACCGGACGTACCGTTGGCAGGCCCACGAGGCGATGGTGCACCGGCTGCTTTCCTCGGGCGTCCGGGTGAAGTTCCCGTACTTCTCCCTGAAGGAGGTCCTGGGCGAGGAGCGCGTGACCGGGGCGGTCATCTGGAACGAGCGCAGCGGCCTGGAGGAGCGGATCGAGGTGGACGCGATCGTCCTCTCCATCGGGATGCTGACGAACATGGAGCCCTTCCGGCAGTGGGGGCTCAACATCGTCGGCAACGGGATCGCCGTGGCCCCCGACATGTCCACCAACCTCCCCGGAGTATACGCGGCCGGGGACATCGTGACGTACCCCGGCAAGATCCTCCTCATCACCGCCGGCTCCGGCGAGGCCGCCACCGCGGTCAATTCCGCGAAGGAATACATCGAGTCGGGCGACCTCGGGCGGTAAGGCGACCGGATCGCGAACCAACGGATACCGCTTCCGCCGAAAAGGGCTGTCCCCGTTCGCTGCGAGCCGCGACTGCCCGGCTGCGACCAGCGAACGTGCCTTTTCGGGCGCTTCTTCCGGCAACGCCGTCACCTCCCCGGCCCGACACAAGGCTCCGGAGGCACAGGCCACAAGAGACACGGGCCACCAAGACACAGGCCACCAAGAAACAGGCCGCAGAGGAGATCTTCTCTACGAAAAGTACGTACGGAAGAACTTTCGATATAGGCGTAGGCGGGTTCGGGGGACACTCTTGGTTTAAACGCGGGCGAAGGGAAAGAGTGTCCTCCCCTAGTTCGGGCGGAGGGAAAGAGTGTCCCCCGCCCAGCCTAATAAGAAACATGTTTCCTGATTCGCGAGGTGTGCTTCACCGAATGTTGTGGAATGCCGTTCCACAACTTTTCGGAACTACCCCCCCTCGCAGAGCGATACCGCGAATCGTTTGCGGCGAAGCGAACGGAAGAGGGTGACCGTGGCGGATGTCCGCCGCGGTCAGGGGGAATGCCGGCGGCGCCATTCCTCCCGCAGCGACCGCGCCCGGTTGGAGAACACGCCGGCGGCGCCCGCGTCGATCAGCCGGAAGGCGGCCTCCGCGTCGTCGACGGTGTACGGAAGGAGGGGGATGCCGGACGCGAGGACGTTCCGCAGCCGCAGGACCGTGAGCTCCCGGTGGTCGGGGTGGATCGACGAAAGCCCGCGGCGCGCGCAGAACGCCAGGTCCGAAGCCGAGGGGCGACGCGTCACCAGCCCGCACGGCGCGGCGGGGAGCAGGGAGCGGGCGGCCAGGCACTCCGCGCGCAGCCCGGACGACAGCAGGACGGCCCCCGAGTAGCCCGACTCCGCGATCGCCCTCGCCGCCGCGGCGACGCCGCCCGGCGCCTTCGACTCGATGTTGACGGGGACCGCGCCCCGGAGAAGGTCCAGCACCTCCGCCAGGGAAGGGATCGGCTCGCCGTTCTTCAGGCGGACCCGCGCCAGGCGCGCCCAGCGGGTGCGCGCCACGGAGACGTTCTCCTTCGCCGTCCTGCCCGTGGCCTCGTCGTGGAAGACCACCGGGACGCCGTCCGAAGACAGGCGGACGTCGAACTCGATCATGTCGGCCGAGTCGGCGACCGCCAGGGCGAAGGCGGAGAGGGAGTTCTCCAGCGCGCGGTCCGACGCCCCGCGGTGGGCGACGAATGCCGGGCGCCCGGGCGCCCCGATGGGCAGGGGGGGACGCATCGGAAAGCGCTACATCGCGCGGACGGGCAGGACGATCATCGGGTGCCCGGAGAAGACCAGCCGCTTCTGCGCCAGGAACGCCGTCTGGTTGTGCAGCAGCCGCGTCAGGAAGTTCTCCTCCTCGAAGACCAGCTTGCCCGCGAAGAACGAGCAGTTCGGAAAATCCGCCGCCACCTGCTTCGCGAGGTGGTTGATGATCTCGATGACGTCCGTCCCCACCTGGTGCCGCGCCTCCGCGTAGTAGCCGTGCCCCTTCGCAAACTCCACGTAGCTCTGAAGCTGCTTCCCGAGGTCCTTCCGCAGGTTCTCGATCTGCGCCACCCCCTTGAACCGGCTGGTGTCCACCACGCCCGCGGAGATGAAGACGAAGTTGCGGAACATGCCGGGGAAGGAGCGGACGATCGAGAAGAAGACGTGCATCCCCAGCCCGTTGTACCCGGAGACCATGATGACCGCGGTCGGCGCCTGCCGGCGGACCAGCGGCTCCTGGGCAACCGGGGTCGTCGGCGGCGGGAGATTCAGCAGCAGCTCGTCGAGCCGCCGCATCTGGCGGGCCGCGTACCGGTAGTGCCGGCGGATGTAAAAGCTCGCCGCCACGAAGGTCCCGGTGACCAGCAGGGTGATCCATCCGCCCTCGAGGAACTTCATGACCACGATGATGCACAGGATCGACGCGGTCAGGACGAAGCCGACCCCGTTCACCGCCAGTTTCCGAAGCCACCCCGGCTCGGTGTCGCGGTCCTTCCACCAGTGCACCACCATCCCGAACTGCGACATGCTGAAGGTGAGGA
>CAZTFC010000091.1:0-6113 GCA_964612075.1 uncultured bacterium | reverse complement strand
TGCTCCCCCCGTGGGATTCCACGATGTGCCGGGCGATGGACAGCCCCAGGCCGGTGCCGCCCAGCTCCCGGGAGCGTCCCTTGTCCACCCGGTAGAACCGCTCGAACAGCCGGGGAAGGTGCTCGGCGGAGATCCCCGGCCCGTCGTCCGCGACCTCGATCACGCATTCCCCGCCGTCGATCCTCCCGGAGACCATGATCCGGCCGCCCGGCTTCCCGTACTTGATCGCGTTGTCCACGAGGTTCGAGACCGCGAGCGAGAGCGTGCGCAGGTCGGCGGCGAAGGTCCCTTCGCCCGGGACCGTCTCCAGCGTCTTTCCCTCCCGTTCCGCGGGGAGGCGATGCAGCTCCTCGATCCGGGAGAGGAAGGCGGGGATGGAGATCTCCTCCCTTTCGAGCGGCACCGATCCCGATTCCGCGCTGGACAGCTCCAGCAGGTCGTCGATCAGCCGCTCCATCCGGAGGGTGTTGGCGTGGACGGTGTCGAGGAACGCCGGGTCGGGCGGTTCCCCGTGACGGAGCGCGTCCTGGTACGTCTCGAGGTACCCCCGGATGTTCGTCAGGGGAGTCCGCAGCTCGTGGGAGGCGTTGGAGACGAAGTCGCTCTTTACCTGCGACAGCCGCCGCTCCTCCGTGACGTCCTGCAGCGTCAGGAGCACGTCCGCCGACGTCTCCCCGCGGTACCGGACCAGGGCGCCGCGGACCCGGATCGTCCGCTCCCCCTCGCGCGACGGGACCGTGACGTCGCAGGGCCCCGGCCTCTCGCCCTTCACCCACCCGTCGATGAACTGGAGGATCCGGGGGTGGCGGACCGCCTCGGCGTAGGGGCGCCCCTCCGCCATCGTCCCGGACGCGTCGAGCAGCCTTCCGGCGGCGTCGTTCATCATCCGGACGGTCCGGTCCGGCGCGACGACGATCACGCCGTCGGAGAGGCTGGCGAGGAGCGTCGTAAGCCGCGTCTTTTCGGCGTCGAGCTGGCCGATCGCCGCGGAGAGCTGCGACGCCATCCGGTTCATCGCGTTCGCCATGTCCTCGACTTCGTCGCCCGTGTGGATATGGAGGGTCCGCGAGAGGTTGCCGGAGCCCATCTCGCGGGCGGCCTCCTTCATCTGCGCGAGCGGGCCGGTGATCCTGCGCGCCAGGAAGGCGGCCGCCCCCAGGATGATCGCCAGCGCCGCGAGCCCGGTCATCCCGATGACGGCCATGATCTGCCGCAGGCGGGAGTCCAGCATCGAAGCGGGGATCGCCGTCCGGACCGCGCCGATGACGGTGCCTTCGTGCTCGACCGGGAGCGCCGCGTACCGCATGTCCTCCCGGACGGTGATGCTGCGGCGGTGGGAGAACCCCGGCACCCCCGACAGCGCCTCCCGGATCTCGGGGTGGCTCTCGTGGTTTTCCATCGAAGCCACTCCTTCCGCGCCCACGGTGGAGTCGGCCACGACGGTCCCGTCCGGCAGGACGACCGTGAGGCGGGTCCCGGAGATCTTCCCGATGACGTCCCCTTCCCGCGCGATCCCGATCAGGTCCAGCGGCCGGGCCTCGAGCAGGGGCCGGAACGTCTCCGCGACCAGCGTCGCCTTGATGAAGAGGGTCTCGTCCGCGTCCTTCAGGACGAGGCCGCGCACGCTGAAGAAGCCGACCCCTCCCGCGATAAGGAGCGCGATCCCGCCGACCGCGAGGTGGGTCAGGAAGAACTTGGAGGCGATGGAGAGGCGTCCGGCCATGGTCCCTCACGCTTCCCGGAGCTTGTAGCCGACGTCCTTGACGGTTTCGATGGCGTGGGCGAGGACCGGGATCTTCTGGCGCAGCTTCGCGATGTGGACGTCGACCGTCCGGTCGATCACGTGGGTGTCCTCCCCCCAGGCCCTGCGCAGGATCGCCTCGCGGGACAGGACCCGGCCGGGGGAGACGAGCAGCGCCTGGAGGATCCGGAACTCCTTGGTGGTGAGGGAGACGGGCTCCCCCCGGAACCGGACCTCGTGGCGGTCCAGGTCCATGCGGAGATCCCCGTGGACGAGCGGCGCGGCTTCCGCTTCCCGGCCCGCCGGTCGGCTGCGCCGGATGACCGCCCTGATCCGGGCGACCACTTCCCTCGGGCTGAACGGCTTGGTGATGTAGTCGTCCGCCCCCAGCTCCAGCCCGACGACCCGGTCGGTCTCTTCCCCCTTGGCGGTCAGCATGACGACCGGCGTCCCCTCGATGCCGGGGCTCGACCGGATGCCGCGAAGCACTTCCAGCCCGTCGGCCTTCGGAAGGAGGATGTCGAGGAGGACCAGGTCGGGCTTTTCCTTCCTGGCTTTCGAAATGGCGGTTTCCCCGTCGGCGGCAAGGATGGGGGCGAACCCCTCCTTGCGGAGGCAGTGGGCGAGAAGGTCCCGGATCTCCTTCTCGTCCTCCACCACGAGGATGGTCTTCGGCAATGGGGCCTCCGCGGGGCGCGCCCGAACCTCCATTATAGTCGGTGGCGAAGAGGATACCGGCCGGAAATCAAGGCCGCGTTACGGTGGTATGAAGATCCCGTGTCTCGATGAAGATCGGGTTCGAGTAGAACCACAGGTCCGCGTACGCCTTCCGCCGCGTGTTGCACCTGGGGGCCGTCTGCTTCCTGCCGCACGCCTCGTCGTCGGACAGCGGGTTCCCTTCCCCGTCCGTCTCCCCGGGGGTCGAAGGCGGCAGGTTCGTGCCGCGCAGCCGGAAGTACATCGGCCCGTCGACGGGGCCGGCGTCGATCTTCGCACGGCATGCCCGCCCCTCGCACTGCCAGTCCGCGGCGGCGATGCGGGCGACGACCCGTGCGTCCGGTTTGCCGACCCGTCCGTACGCGCGGGTGCCGGGCATCGCTTTCCCGGCGATCTTGCCGGCGATCAGGTCGACGTGGTCGACCCGCGGGGTCTCGCCGTTGTTGTTGAACTCCGGCGAGCGGAACGCCACGGAGATCTCCACCCGGGCGCCGCGAACGACCCGCAACGTTTCCCCCATGGTCGCGACGTTGTCCCCCGCGGACGCGGCGAAGGAAAGGGCGTCGATCAGGTCGCCGGTGACGGAGAAGGAGTTGCCGGAACGCATCCCGTCGATGACGGCCTTCGGGCCGGTCCCCTTGACGAACGTGTAGGACTTGGCGTATTCCCCCGGCCAGAACCCCTTTTCGTGGAAATCCGAGTTCGCGAAGAGGAAGAAGCGGCGCCCCTCGCCGAGGAGGGCGTCCCAGACGCCGCCCACCTTCGCGGCCATGTAGTCGACGCCGCCGTGGGTCCGGTACGGGTCGTTGTCGAACCGGTACGGGGAGACGTAGCGGTAGCCCCCGCGCGCGGCGCTCTTCTGGGCTCCGGGGATCCCCTCGAAACCGAACATCACGTTGGGCGCCGCGTCGTTCAGCGCCCGCAGGTCGGCGATCCCGTACCGGTTCAGCCGGGAAGGGTGGGCCGGCAGGAGGAAGGCTGAGCCGCCGTAGCTTCCATCGAGGAACGCGGCGCACGAAAGGGCGTCGGCCCGGGTCCGGTTCCATTTCGGCAGTTCCCGCTCGCGGCTCGTATCGGCGTCCCGGGCGTCGCACATGTACTCGAACGCGCTCAAGGCGTACGGTTCTTCCGTCGCGATCGCGACGTTGGCGTGCTCCAGGCCGGGGACGTTCCATTCGAAGCCGAGGAGGACTTCCTTGTGGGGGTACGCTTCCCGGAGACGCATGACGGACGGGAAGGACTCGTCTTCCAGCGTGACCCAGCGGGGTACCGGCCCAGGGTACGGCTTCCCGAACCGGTCGTGCGCGAAAGCGCCCCCGTGGTCGGTGGCGGCGAGCCAGTCGAGGCCGTAGACGAAGGCGCGGAAGGCGACCTCTTCCGTCGTCCACCCGCCGTCGCTCGTGAAGGAGTGGGTGTGATAATCGCCCGCCAGCCAGCGGCCTTCCGGCGCTTCCGCCGAAACCCGGTCCGCCGCGCAGGCGGCCCATGCCGCAAGCGCCAGCGCCAGGAACGCCGCGGCGGTTCTCCTTCGGGTTGCGGACCGATGCATTCGCGTGATTCTATCAGGGACCGGGGAAGGATTTAAGCGTCTTCGGTTTTCCCGATCTCGTCGACGCTCCGCTTCAGGGCGAGGCGGTCGAGCTCGTCGATTCGCAGGCTGACGAAGAGGCCGATCCTGCGCTTTAGCGCGCGGTAGGCGGAAACGAAGGCGGCCTTCCGCCGCATCGCGTCCCCCTCCGCGGCCGCCGGGTCGGGGACGCCCCAATGGGCGGTGACGGGCGTCCCGGGCCAGACGGGGCAGGTTTCCCCCGCTGCCTTGTCGCAGACCGTGAATACGAAATCGAGCTCCGGGGCGCCCGGCCGGGCGAACTCCCCCCAGTCCTTGCTGCGCAGGCCCGCTGTTTCGTACCCGAGCGATTCGAGCAGATCGAGAGTGAGGGGATGCACCGCTTCCTTGGGGTGGCTCCCGGCGCTGAATCCGCGGAACCGCCCCCCGCCGAGCCTCCCGATCAGCGCCTCGGCGAAAATGCTGCGCGCGGAATTTCCGGTGCAGAGGAACAGAACGTTGTAGATTTTTCCGGCCATGTCTCCAGTTTGCCCCGTCCGGGTCAAGACGCGATGAAGCACGGATCAAATCTGTGTTGCGGGGGGGTCCTGCGGGGATTCCTCCCGCTTTTCCGAAAACTCCTTCGGCACGATGATCCGCAGCGATTTGTCGCTCATCGTGAACCGGACGGGCAGGGGGCCGAGGTATTCCCCGTCCACTTGGGCGGCGGACGGGATGCTGGACCGCACCATGACGGACGCGGTTTCCCGGATCATGACGTGGCGCGACCGGGTGTGCCGCTCCAGCAGGAGGTCCAGGGCGAACTTCGCGATGGCCCATTTCCCCTTCCGGAGGAGGATGACCGCATGGAGGGCGTCCCCCTCGATGTCCCCGTCGGGCGCGACGGTGATGTTGCCGCCGTACTTCCTGCCCCGGACGACGATCACGGACTGCGCCTCGATCCGCTCCTTCCCGGGGAGATCGAGCCAGAGCGGCGGCTGCGGCCGGAAGAAGTGGCGGATGCCGACCAGCACGTAGGCGGCGATTCCCAGGTAGTTCTTCTGCCGGTGGTTCATCCGCTCCACGACTTCCGCGTCGAAGCCCGCCGACCCCAGCAGGACGAAATACCGGTCGTTCGCCATCCCCAGGGGGACGGTGATCGTCTTCCCCTCGTGCAGCAGCCCGAGGCATTCCTCCACCGTCGCGGGGAGGTCGAGCTCCCCGGCGAACACGTTCCCCGTCCCGCCGGGGACGATCAGCAGGGGGGTCCCGGTGCCGGCCAGCCCGTTGGCGGCCTCGTGGATCGTTCC
The DNA here is from genome assembly GCA_964612075.1 of uncultured bacterium. Taxonomy (GTDB): domain Bacteria; phylum Desulfobacterota; class Deferrimicrobia; order Deferrimicrobiales; family Deferrimicrobiaceae; genus UBA2219. Next base: position 799 of record CAZTFC010000091.1, on the reverse strand, counting down.
GTCGCCGCCGACGACGACCACGCATTCCGCCCCGTTCGCCGCGGCCTCGCGCGCCATCAGGACGGCGTCGCCGATCCCTCTCGTCCGCAATACGCGGAAGTCGACGTCCTTCGCCGCCAGGCAGGCGCGCACCCGCTCGATCCGGCCCGCCGTCTTCGGTCCCGCGACCGGGTTATGGATGATGTCGATCATTACGGTGAATTATAGGATACTTTAGGGTTTATGGAGAAAGAGCCCCTCTACAGCCGGGCGCGCAGGATTCTCTTCGGCGCGCCCCGGGACATCTTCGATCCGAAGATCTTCCAGCACGTCTCCCTGATCGCCTTCTTCGCGTGGGTGGGGCTGGGCGCGGACGGCGTCTCCTCCTCGTCGTACGGGCCGGAAGAAGCGTTCCTCACCCTGGGGGTGCACCCGGTCCTGGCGCTGTTCGTGGCGGCCGGCACGGTGCTGACGATCTTCGTCATCTCCGCGAGCTACACCCACATCATCGAGGCCTTCCCGTCGGGCGGCGGCGGCTACATCGTGGCGTCGAAGCTTCTCGGGGAGAAGGCGGGCGTGCTGACCGGCTCGGCGCTGGTCATCGATTACGCGCTGACGATCACGGTGTCCATCGCCGCGGGGGCGGACGCCATCTCCAGCTTCCTGCCCGAGGCCTGGGTTCCCTACAAGTTCCAGTTCGTCGCGCTGGTCCTCGGCTTCCTCATCTGGATCAACCTCCGCGGGGCCCGGGAATCGGTGCTGGTCCTCACCCCGATCTTCCTCGCGTTCATCCTGACGCACGTCCCGCTGATCCTGTACG
>CAZTFC010000090.1:0-6240 GCA_964612075.1 uncultured bacterium | reverse complement strand
CCCCCTACATCTACGAGTCGCTCGGCGCGGGCAAGGCGGGGCGGAAGATGGAGCCGTTCTACCTCAAGCTCCAGCCGATGTCGGAGCCGGCCACCGCGCGCAGCGTCCACGCGGGAGAGGAATTCCTCTACGTCCTTTCGGGGGAGGTGGAGGCGTTCCTCGGGAACCGCACCGAACTGCTCAAGGCGGGGGACAGCATCTATTACAACTCCACGACCCCTCACCACGTGCATTCGGCGGGCAAGGAGGAGGCGGAAGTCCTCGTCGTGCTGTACGCGGGGAAATAGCCGGGGAGATGGAGGAAACGCGCGCCGCGGAAGGGCTCCGGTTCGCCGCCGCCACGACGGCGGATCCGTCCTCCGCGGTGCGCCTGTGGAGGGTCCTTACGGGACGAAGAGTCGTCGGGTGCCCCCTGACGTTCCCCGCCCCGGAAATATTCCATTCGGTCGGATTGCTGCCCGTGATCGTGCGAGACGCGGAAGAACGAAGGCGGCTGGAACCGCTTGTGGATGAATGGGCGGCCATTCAAGGCGCTTTTCCGAAGGGACTCGAAGGGGCGCTCGACTGGGTCGAATCGATCGCCTCGCTGGCCGAGGCGCTTTCCGGAGAGCCGTGCACGGACGGGGCGGTCGAACGATCGATGCGGCTGTTCCGGCGGCGCGACAGGCTGGCGAAGCAGCTGGAAGAGCGTGCCGGATCGCCGGGGTTGACGGAGACGGGAGCTCTTCGCGACGTGATCGAATCGGGGCGGTTCCTTCCGGTGGAGGCGCACACGGTCCTGCTGGAATGGGTCCTTGGAAAGGAGCCCGGAACGGACGCGGACGGGCCGGGGGAGGAACCCGGGGGAGACCCCTTCCTGCTCCTTGCGCGGCGCGTCCTGAACGAGTCGGTGCGGAAGGGTGACCAAGCGTGACCGAAAGGAGATGCCATTCATGAAGGAAGCCGTCATCACGGGCGCGGCGAGGACCGCCATCGGCTCGCTCATGGGAGCGCTCGCGGACGTGCCGGCGCCCCGGCTGGGAGCGGTCGTCATCGGGGAGGCGGTCTCGCGCAGCGGGATCGCCGGGCAGGATGTGGAGCAGGTGATCATGGGGAACGTCCTTCCGGCGGGCGCCGGGCAGGCGCCGGCGCGGCAGGCGGGTATCTACGCGGGCGTCCCGGTCTCGGCCGGGGCGATGACGATCAACAAGATGTGCGGCTCGGGGCTGAAATCGGTGATGCTGGCGGCGCAGTCGGTCGCGACCTCCGAGTGCGAGGTGGTCGTGGCGGGAGGCATGGAGTCGATGAGCCAGGCGCCGTACCTGCTGAAGAAAGCCCGGGGGGGGTACCGGCTCGGCAACGACACCATCTATGACCACATGATCGTCGACGGCCTCTGGGACGTCTACAACAATGTCCACATGGGCAACTGCGCGGAGAAGCTTGCGAAGGAGAAAGGCATCGGCCGGGAGGAGCAGGACGCATACGCCGCCTCCTCCTACACCCGCGCGCTCGACGCCATCCGGAACGGCCGGTTCGAGAAGGAGATCGTCGCCGTACCGATCCCCCAGAGGAAGGGCGATCCCGTCCTCTTCAAGGTCGACGAGGAGCCGGGGCGCGGCAATATCGCCAGGCTGCCGGCGCTTTCGCCCGCCTTCGACAAGACGGGCACCGTGACCGCCGGCAACGCGTCGTCGATCAACGACGGGGCGGCCGCCGTGGTCGTGATGTCCGCGGACGCGGCGAAGCGGAAGAGCGTGAAGCCGCTGGCGCGCATCGTCGGCTACTCCACCGCCTCGCTGGAGCCGGTCTGGTTCACCGTCGCGCCCGTCGACGCCATCCGGAAGCTTTCGGCCTCCACAGGCGTCCCCCTGGACAAGGTCGGGCTTTTCGAGATCAACGAGGCGTTCTCCTGCGTGGCGCTGAACGCCGTCAAGGAGCTTTCGCTCGATCCGGCCCGGGTCAACGTGAACGGCGGGGCGGTCTCCCTGGGGCATCCCGTCGGCGCCTCCGGCGCGCGGATCCTCGTCACGCTCCTGTACGCGATGGCCGAGCGCGGCGAACGGTACGGCGTGGCGGCGCTCTGCATCGGCGGGGGGGAGGCGTTGGCGCTCCTCCTGGAAAGAGCCTGAGGCGATGGGCGTCGAAACGATCGGGGTGCTCGGCGCCGGCCAGATGGGCGGCGGCATCGCCCAGGTCTGCCTGGCGCGCGGCTTCCGGGTCGTCCTGAACGACGTGAGCGAAGAGGCGCTCGGAAGGGCGCGGGCCGCAATAGTGAAGGGGCTCGACGTCCTGGTCCGGAAGGAGAAGATCACCGCCGCGGACCGGGAAAAGGCGCTTTCGGGACTGACCGCGACGACCGGCCTTTCGGGGTTCGCCTCCTGCGACTTCGCGATCGAGGCGGCGACGGAGCGGGAGGAGCTGAAGATCTCCCTGTTCCGGAAGCTCGACGGGGTCGTGCCGGAAGGGAGGATCCTCGCGACCAACACCTCGTCGATCTCCGTCACGAGGATCGCCGCGGCGACGAAGCGGCCGGAGCGGGTCGTCGGGATGCATTTCATGAACCCCGTCCCCCTGATGAAGCTCGTGGAGGTCGTCCGGGGGCTGCGGACATCGGACGAGACGTTCGAGACCACGGCCGACCTCGCCCGGAAGCTCGGGAAGGAGCCGGTGCCGGCGAACGACTCGCCGGGGTTCATCGTCAACCGGGTCCTGATGCCGATGATCAACGAGGCGGTCTTCGCCCTGTCGGAGGGGGTCGGGAAAGCCGGGGACATCGACGCGGCCATGAAGACGGGGGCGAACCACCCGATGGGGCCGCTGGCGCTCGCGGACCTGATCGGGCTCGACACCGTGCTCGAGATACTGAACGTGCTGCACCGGGGGCTGGGGGACCCGAAATACCGCCCCTGCCCGCTGCTCGCCCGGTACGTCGACGCGGGATACCTCGGGAAAAAGGCCGGGCGCGGATTCTACTCCTACGGGAAGGAATGAGGAAAAGACGATGGAATACCGGAACCTGATATTCGAGGCGTCCGACCGGATCGCCACGATCACGTTCAACCGGCCGAAGGCGCTGAACGCCCTGAACCCGGAGACGATGCGGGAGCTCAAAGTCGCCCTCGAGGAGGCCGCCGGCCGCGAGGACGTCGGCGCGGTCATCCTCACGGGAGCGGGGGAGAAGGCGTTCATCGCCGGCGCGGACATCTCCGAGATGAAGTCCTTCACCCCGATACAGGCGCTCGACTTCGCCCTGGCGGGGCAGGAGGTCCTTTCGTTCATCGAGCGGATGCCGCGGCCGGTCATCGCGGCGGTGAACGGCTTCGCTCTCGGCGGAGGGTGCGAGACGGCGATGGCGTGCGACCTGATCGTAGCGGCCGACACCGCCCGGTTCGGGCAGCCCGAGGTGTCCCTCGGGATCATACCCGGCTACGGAGGGACGCAGCGGCTCCCCCGCCTCGTCGGGCGCAACCTCGCCAAGGAGCTGGTCCTTTGCGGGGACATGATCACGGCCCAGAGGGCTTTCGAGATCGGGCTGGTCAACCGGGTCGTTCCCGCGGCGGAGCTGATGGCGGCGGCGAGGGAGATCGCGGGGAAGATCCTCTCCCGCGGCCCGGCCGCGGTGAGGGCGGCGAAGATGGCGATGAACCGGGGGCTCGACCTCGACCTTCCGAACGCCTGCGCCCTCGAGGCGAGCCTGTTCGCCGCGGGGTTCTCCACGGAGGACCGGCTGGAGGGGATCACGGCGTTTCTCGAGAAAAGAAAAGCGAACTTTACCGGAAAATAGGAAGGGGAGGCAAGGAGATGGTGTTCGAATTCACCGAAGAGCAGCGGATGATCCAGGAGACCGCCCGGAACTTCGCTCAGAAGGAAGTTCTGCCCAAAGCGGCGGAGCTCGACGAGACGGGGCGCTTCCCGTCGGAGCTGGTGGGGCAGATGGCCGAGCTCGGCTTCATGGGCGTCGCCGTGCCGGAGGAGCTGGGCGGCTCCGGCATGGACAACGTGTGCTACGTCATCGCCATGGAGGAGATCTCCAGGGCGTGCGCGTCCACGGGCGTCATCATGTCGGTCAACAACTCGCTGGTCTGCGACCCGCTCATGAAATTCGGCTCCGACGAGATCAGGAAGGAGTACCTGGCGCCGCTGGCCTCGGGGAAGAAGCTGGGCTGCTTCGCCCTCACCGAGCCGGGCGCGGGTTCCGACGCGGGCGCCCAGAAGACCACGGCGGTGAAGGACGGCGACTTCTACGTCGTCAACGGGGAGAAGAACTTCATCACGAACGCCCCGGAATCGGACTGCGCCATCCTGTTCACGATGACCGACAAGTCGAAGGCGCACAAGGGGATCACGGCCTTTGTCATCGACATGAAGTGGAAGGGAGTCTCCACGGGCCGGCACGAGAAGAAGATGGGGATCAAGGCCGCCCCGACCTCGTCCATCATCCTGGAGGACGTCCGCGTCCCCGCGAAGAATCGCCTCGGCAACGAGGGCGACGGCTTCAAGGTGGCCATGTACACCCTCGACGGCGGCCGGATCGGGATCGCCGCCCAGGCGGTCGGCATCGCCCGGGCGGCGCTGGAGGACGCCGTGTCCTATTCGAAGGACCGCAGGCAGTTCGGCCAGCCGATCTGCGATTTTCAGGCGATCCAGTGGATGATCGCGGACATGGCGGCCGAGATCGACGCCGCTCGGCTTCTCACCCTGCGGGCGGCCTGGATGAAGGACAAGGGGATGCGCCACTCGAAGGAGTCCTCGATGGCCAAGCTGTTCGCCTCCGAGGCGGCCAGCCGGGCGGCCACGCGGGGGATCCAGATCCACGGCGGGTACGGCTACATCACGGAATATCCGATGGAGCGCCATTTCCGCGACGCCAGGATCACCGAGATCTACGAGGGCACCTCGGAGATCCAGCGGCTGGTGATCGCCTCGTCGCTTTTGAGGTAGATGCCCATGCGACCCGCGCGACTCGGAAGGGGATACGTCCAGGTCTACACCGGCGACGGGAAAGGGAAGACCACCGCCGCGCTCGGCGTCGCGATGCGCGCCGCGGGGCACGGCCTGTCGGTCGAGATCTTCCAGTTCATGAAGGGGAACATCGAGTACGGGGAGCTCGAAGGGGCCCGCATGCTCTCCCCGAACGTCGTGATCCACCAGCTCGGCCGCGAGACGTTCGTCGACCGGAAGGAGCCGGACCCGGAGGACGCGCGGATGGCGAGACGCGGCTGGGAGCTGGCGAAGGAGGCGATCCGCAGGAGAAGCGCCGACATCATCGTCCTCGACGAGATCAACTGCGTGATGGACTTCGGCATGATCCCGGTCGCCGAGGTGGTGGAGGTCCTCCGGGGCAAGCCCTACGACATGGAACTGATCCTCACCGGGAGAAGCGCGCCCCCGGAGATCGTCGAGGCTGCCGACCTGGTGACGGAAATGCTCCAGATCAAGCATTACTACTTCGAGGGTGTGGAGGCGAGGGAGGGGATCGAACGCTGAACAGAAGCGTCTACATCAGGACGTTCGGCTGCCAGATGAACGTCGTCGACTCCGGGAGGATGCTGTCGCTCCTGGCCGCGGAGGGGTACCGGGCTGCGCCCTCCCTGGAGGAGGCGGACATCGTGCTGCTGAACACCTGTTGCATCCGGGAGAAGGCCGACCGGAAGATCTACAGCGAGCTGGGGACGCTGCGGCGCTGGAAGCGGCTGCGCCGCGGCCGGCTCGTGGGTGTCGGCGGCTGCCTGGCGCAGCAGGCCGGGGAGGCCCTGCGGAAAAGGGCGCCCCACGTGGACATCGTCTTCGGGACCCACAACATCGTCCGCCTGCCCGACCTGGTCCGCGCCGCCGAGCGGAACGACCCCGCGTTCGAGATCGCGGCGGAGGGGGAGCCGGCGCATTGGGAGATCGAGCCGCACCTGCACGAGGGCGCCGTGTCCGCCATGATCACCATCATGCAGGGGTGCGACAACTTCTGCGCCTACTGCGTCGTCCCCGCCGTGCGGGGCCGCGAAGTGAGCCGCCCTTCCTCCGGGGTGGTCGAAGAGGCGCGCTCGCTGGCCGCCCGCGGCGTGCGGGAGGTCGTCCTGCTGGGGCAGAACGTGAACTCCTACGGCAGGAAGGAGGGGGAGATCCCGTTCCACGAGCTGCTCCGGCGCCTCGCCCGCGTCGAGGGGATCTCGCGGATCCGTTTCATCACCTCCCACCCCAGGGACCTGGACGACCGGACAGATCGGAAGAGCGTCGTGTAGGGAAAGAGTGTAGGATAGGGTG